>JAOPZJ010000294.1 GCA_025964155.1 Solirubrobacterales bacterium | reverse complement strand
GATCGCCGGCAACCTCTCCAAGCGCGAGCTGGAGGTGCTCGCCCTTGTCGGCGGCGGCGCATCCAACGCGCAGATCGCGGCGCGGCTGTTCATCAGCGAGGAGACCGCCAAGTCCCACGTCAAGCGGATCCTGCGAAAGCTCGGGGCGTCCAACCGGGTCGAAGCGGCGACGATCTGGCTCAAGGCACAACCACGGCAGGTTTAGGCGAGAGCGGTCCGAAGGGCGCCCGGCCGGGTTGCATGACCGACATGAATCGCCCGGATTCCGGCCCACACCACCGGTACAGTCCCGCGACGATGCGTCGCACGCTGACCGCTGTCCTGCTCCTCGCCGCCGGCGCGATCGCGGCCGGCGCGTCGCCCGCCGCGGCCGCGATCAGCTCGTCGCAGGTCACCGCCCCCGCCGACGGCCTGCGCGTCACGAGCACGGACGCCACCACCGCGGTCGCCGTCGCCGGCACGTCGGCCGGGGGTGCCGTCGCCGAGCCGCTGTCGCTTGCGTGCTACCTGCGTCCCGGCAAGGCGACCTCGGTCGGCACCGCAACGGTCGACGACCCGGCCGGCGCCTTCACCGGCAACGCCTTCCTCGCCGGACTGCGCGGCCCGTGCGTGCTGCGGGCGCTGCCGGGCGCGTTCACCTCCGAGACCGGCGACCCCGGGCCGTTCCTCGGGCCGCTCGTCACCGTCGAGGCCCAGCGCGCCACGACGGTCGCCGGCGGCGGCAACGACGGCAAGACGCGCGACGTGAGCGATTGGCTGCAGCAGTCCTCCGCCGGGGTGGGCCTGTGCTCGATCGGCTCGTTCGGCCTGTGCGGGTCCCGCCTCTTTGACGCCGTCGCCCGCCGGAACACCGAGCCGGTCTTCAACGCCGGCGGCTGGATCGGGGCGACCACCGGGACCCGCTCCTACCTGCAGGTCGACGGCGCCAACGCGTACCCGCCCGCGCGCGCCGCCCAGATCACCACCGAGGCCCCGGGGCTGCCGTCGATCACGCGGACGACCACGCGCGACGCCGGCGGTGGCACCGCCTCCGTCGTGGAGTCCGACCCGATCGCCCGCTGCAACACCGACGCCTTCCCGCCCGCTGACGCCTGCACCGCATTCCTCGACACCGGCGTGCGCTACGAGCGCACGAGCACGGTGTCGGCTGACGGCACGGTCGTCGAGCAGCGCGACACCCTCGCGTCGACCGACGGCAAGGCCCACACCGTGTCCGCCTACCTCGGGCAGAACTTCCTCGTCGACGCGACGGTCAGCCCGGCGCTGCGCTTCGGCTGGGTGGCGGGCGACGTCGCGGGCCCGCGCGCGACCGGGACCACGGTCGCGGGCCCCGCATCGGGGCCGGCGACGGTCTACGTCGGCGCCAACGCCGCCGCTCCCGACGGGGACCCGGTCTACGCGCAGGGCGCGGTGACGTTCGACCGGCCACCCGCCAGCGTTCGCGTCAACGCACCCACCGATCTGCTCGTCCGCTTCGGTGACGTCGCCGTTCCCGCGGGCGGGCGCGCCGCCCTCGTCACGAGCACGTACGTCATCGCCCGCACGGTCGCCCAGGTGAACGCCGCCGCCCTGGCCCGCGAGGATGCGCTCGTGCCGCCGACGGTGAGCTTCAGCACCCCGAAGGCCGGGGCGATCGTCCTCACGCCGAAGGTCACCGTCACCGGCACGACCGCCGACAACCGGGGCGTCGCCTCGCTGACCGTGGGCGGCAAGCCCGTCACCCCCCGGTCCGACGGGCGCTTCAGCGTCGCCCTGGACGTCGTGAAGGGCGCGAACACGATCACCGCGGTGGCCACCGACGCCGCCGGCAACGCGACGCAGGCGACGCTCAAGCTCACCTACCAGGACCGCCTGGCCCCGACCGTCGGTTCGCTGTCGCTCAACCCGCGGGTCTGGCGCGTGGGGCGCAGCACCCGCGTGGGCTTCACCCTCGGCGAAGCGGGCACCATGCGCCTGACCGCCAACCGCCCGCGCGCAGGACGGCGCAACAAGGCCGGGACGTGTGTCGCCTCGACCTCGCTGCTGCGCCGGGCCAAGGCCCGGATCTGCCTGCGGTACGTCGTCGTCGCCACCGCGGTGGCGCCCGTGCAGGCCGGCGTGGTGCGGGCCGCCATCGGCCCGAAGCTCGGCAATCGATTCATGCAGGCGGGGCGCCTGCGCCTGTCGGTCACCGTGACCGACTACGCACGCAACGTCTCCAAGGCGCGCACCCTGGACGTGCTGGTCCGCAAGCCCCTGCGGGGCTGAATAGGATTCAGCATTCAGTTCACGACAAGGAGAAGCGCATGGGAGTCCTCGACGGCAAGGTGGCCATCGTCACCGGCAGCGCCCGCGGTATCGGTCGGGCAACCGCAGAACTGCTCAGCGAGCACGGCGCCAAGGTCGTCATCAACGATCTGGACGGCGATGTCGCGCAGCAGACCGCGTCGGAGATCGCCGGTGAGACCGCCGTCTTCTCCGGCGATCTGACCAAGGGCGACGCCCCGGACCAGCTCGTCCAGACCGCGATCGACAGCTGGGGCAAGCTCGACATCATCGTCAACAACGCCGGTTACACGCTGGACGCGCCCATCCACAAGATGAGCGACGACTGGTGGGACCGGATGATCGCGATCCACACGACCGTTCCCTTCAAGGTCCTGCGTGCCGCCGCGCCGCACCTGCGCGAGCCGGCCAAGAAGGAGAAGGAGGAGGGCGTCGAGGTCTTCCGCAAGATCGTCAACGTCGCCTCGATCTCCGGCACGATGGGCAACGCCGGTCAGGCCAACTACTCCGCGGCGAAGAACGGCGTCGTCGGACTGACGAAGACCGTCGCGAAGGAGTGGGGGCAGTTCAAGATCAACTGCAACGCCGTGGCCTTCGGCTTCGTCGACACCCGCCTGACGCAGTCCAAGGTCGACGACAACGTCATGGAGATCGACGGCGAGAAGGTCCAGCTCGGCATCCCGGACCAGATGCGCTCGATGGCCTCCATGCTCATCCCGCTCGGCCGCCCGGCCACGCCCGAGGAGGCCGCCGGCGGCATCTTCTACCTGTGCTCGCCGTGGTCGAACTACGTGCACGGCCAAGTGCTGAACGTCTCCGGGGGCGTGTTCTCCGGGATGATGTCGTGAGAACGGCCCCCAGGGGGGCCCGCTCTCATCGCGGCAATGGCCCAGAGGGCCATTGCCGCGGTAGGTTGTCTTCCGTCTTGGCGTAGGACCCTCGTGCAAAGGTGAGGCCCATGAGCTTCACCATCGCCCGTACCGCCGAAGGAGACCTGCCGGAGCTGCTGGACCTCATGCGCGGCTACTGCGCGTTCTACGAGGAGTCGGCGGGCATCGCCCAACCCTCCGACGAAGCGCTGCTGGCCCTGTCGCGCGCGCTGCTCGCCGACCCCGAGCGCGAGGGGGTCCAGCTCATCGCGTGGTCGGACGAGGACGGCACCCCGCTCGGCTTTGCGTCGATCTTCTGGACCTGGTCCACCCTGAGCGCCGCTCGCGTGGCGACGATGAACGACCTCTACGTCGCCCCGGCGGCCCGGGGCACGGGCCTGGCCGACGCGCTCATCGCCGCCTGCCAGGACGAGGCACGCAAGCACGGCGCCGCGCGGCTGTCCTGGTCCACCGCCCTGGACAACCTCCGCGCCCAGAGGGTCTACGACCGCGTCGGTGGACAGCGCTCCGAATGGCTGGACTACGATCTGACGGTCTGAAGGGCTGACGAAGCCCGCCCCGTCGCCAGAGGAGCCCACCGTGAAGGTCATCAAGCCAGCCCCCGACCACGAGATGCCGCGCGGGGTCGTCGGTGGTGCCGAGGTCTCCGAGAGCACCGCGGGCGCCCGATCCATCTACCTGGGCATCTTCCGAGTCGAGGCAGGCGCCCGTTCCCGGCCGCACTACCACGCGTCCTGCGAGTCGGCGGTCTACATGCTCCGCGGCGCGCTGGAAGTGCAGTGGGGCGACGAGCTCGAGAACACGAGCACGCTCGCCGTCGGGGACATGGCGTACGTTCCGCCGCGGGAGACGCACATCCTCCACAACCTCTCCCCCGACGAGCCCGCCGAGTACGTCGTCGCGCGCAACGCCGCGACGGAGGACTCGGTCGAGGTGACCTGGGCGGGGTGACGCCAGCGCGCGAGGCGCCTGTGGCGCTGACGCCGGCGCGCGAGGCGCCTGTGGCGTGCTCAATCGCGTCAGCGCTACAAGCCCGCGCCCATCGACGTTCACCTCCAACGCCCCGCCCCTACCGCCGGGCCAGCACCGTCTGGACGCGGTCCCTCCGGTTGCCGGCCGCGTCGGTGGCGCTGACCTTCAACCGGATCTGGACGCGCCGCCCGTCGCGCAGCGCCCGAGTGATGGCCCGGCGCCCGCGCGCCGTGACGGTGACCACCAGGCGCGCCTTGACCCCCGCATCCAGGGTCCGCTCCCGCCCGCGCAGCTCACCCTTCCGGGTCCGGCCATCGACGACGAGCCGCCCGCGCAGGCTGACCGTGCAGCGCTCGGAGCAGGTCACGTCGGTGAACACCCGACCGGTGCGCGCCGGGTGCTGCAGGTGGCTCTTGGCGAGCGTCACCGACGGCGGTTGGCGGTCGGGGCCGCCGGGGCCGGGCGTCCCTCCAGGCCCACCCGCGCCCGGCGGCGACCCCGTCCCGGGGACCTGCTCGATCCGGTAGATCGGGCCGTCCTGGGAGGCGACGTACACACGTCCGGCCGCGTCCTCGCCGAACGTCGTGGTGCGCGACAGCATCGGGGCGAGGCCGGGAACGGCGGCATCGCCCGAGGCCACACCGCCGGTGATCGCGACCGAGTGGATCTCGTTGTGGCAGTAGTCGGAGTAGACGTACCGGCCGAGCAGGTCGGGCACCGTCGCGTCGCGCACGAAGTAGCCGCCGATGATCGAGCACCAGCCGTCGTCGTGAGTCTGCTCGATCACGGGGAAGGTCACGTCAGCCGGCGGGGCCGCGACCGCCTGGCCGGCGGGGTAGGTGTGCCGGCCCTCGAACCGGCCCCAGCCGTAGTTCAGGCCCCTGCCCGTCCCGGGGACCGCATCGATCTCCTCGAAGGCGTTCTGCCCGACGTCGCCGATGAGCAGGTCACCGCTCCCCCGGTCGAACGAGAAGCGGAACGGGTTGCGCAGCCCGAACGCCCACACGTCCTGCGCCGGCGCCGGGAACGGGTTGTCGGCCGGCTGTGCGTAGCCCACGGGCGGCGAGACGTCGAGCCGCAGCAGCTTCCCCAGGCGCGGGTCGTGGTTGACGCTCCGCACGACGGGCGGCGTGCTGGACGTGAGGTTCGGTCCGTTGCCCGCCGGGTCGCCGGCACTCCCGCCGTCCCCCGTCCCGGCGTACAGCATCCCGTCGGGCCCGAACTGCAGCTCACCGCCGTTGTGGTTGGCCTGCTGGTCGTGCGGGATCGACAGCAGCGCCTCGAACGATGTGTCCGGCGCCGTGTCCGGGCTCGTGGCCGTGTACCGCGCGATCGTGACGGCGTTCGTCGAGCGGGCGGTGAAGTACACGTAGAACCGGCGGCTCGTCGCAAAGTCCGGGGCGAAGGCCAGGCCGAGCAACCCACGTTCGCCGTAGTCCCCCTGCGCGGCCGCGGTGATCCGCTGCGACAGGTCCAGGAACGTCGACGCGACCCCGCCCTTGATGGCCTTGATGACACCGCGCTGCTCGGCGACGTACAGGCGCGACGTGTCGCCCGGCGCGGCCGCGATCGACACCGGGCTCGATGCGGTCCCCACCTGCACGAGCTGCACCGCGGCGTCCGCCGCGGGGCTCGGCGCGGCCACGTATGGGCTGACCAGCAGCGCGACGACAAGCGCGCGCCGCGCCCGCATCACACGGCGGCGGTCCGTGACGAGCGCCGGGCGCGCCGCTGCGCCCGCACGGTCTGTGCGACGGCGTCGGCCCCCTCGGCATCGAGGCGGCTGTAGAGCGCGGTGATCTCCGCGAAGATCTGGTCGGCGACGGCCTGGTGCTGGCTGCGCGCCGGCGCCTGCACCTTGTCGAAGCGGAACGGCTCGCCGTACTGCACGATGATCTTCGGGAACTGCAGGCGCTTCCAGTTGCGGACCTTCGCCGAGCCGTGGATCGCCACGGGGACGATCGTCGCGCCCGTCTCCAGCGCCAGGCGGCCGATGCCGGGCTTGGCGTTGGTCGCGAGCTGCCCGGTGCGCGACCGTCCGCCCTCGCAGTACATGCAGACGACGCCACCGTCCTCGAGGATCTTCCCGGCCGTGATGAACGCCTCCTCGTCCTGCGCGCCGCGGCGCACGGGGAAGACCCCGCCGGGGGAGTAGATGTAGACCATCGGCGGCGTGAACAGCTGCGACTTGGCCATGAAGCGCAGCTTGCGCCGCGTGAACGCGCCGCAGAGGAAGTGGTCCATGAACGAGAAGTGGTTGGGCGCGATGATCACCGGCCCGGACTGCGGGATGTTGTCGGTGCCGATGGACCGTGCCCGCAGGAAGACGTACGCGTAGAACGAGGTGACGAGGCGGACGAGCTCGTAGACCCAGTTGGGCTGCTCGTTGCGTGAACGCTCGTGGTAGCGGTCGAAGAACTCCTTGGGACGCGGGTCGCGGTAGACCTGGTCCTTCATCTTCACGAGCTTTTCGTCCTCCATGCCAAAAGATTACCCGTGGGCCCACCCGCGAGAACGTGCGACCGCGCGCCGCCACTGCGCCAACAACCCGGCCCGCTCGTCGTCGCCCATCCGCGGTTCGTACCGCGAGCGCTCGCGCCAGTTGCGAACCACCTGATCCTGGGAGAAGACGCCGGCCCCTACCCCGGCCAGCGACGCGGCGCCGAGGGCGGTCGTCTCCCGGACCTCGGGCACGACGACCGGCACGCCCAGGACGTCGGCCTGGAACTGCATGAGCCACGCGTTGGCCGTCGCGCCGCCGTCGGCCTTGAGCTCCCGCAGCGGGGTCCCCGATGCAGCCTCCATCGCCCGGACCGCGTCGACCGTCTGGTAGGCGATCGCCTCGAGCGTCGCACGCGCCAGATGCGCGCGGGTGCTGCCACGCGTGAGGCCGATGATCATGCCGCGGGCGTAAGGATCCCAATGCGGGGAGCCCAGGCCCGTGAGCGCGGGCACGAGGTACACGCCGTCGTTGCCGTCCAGGCTGCCCGCGAGCGCCTCGGTGTCGGAGGCCTGCTCGATGATGCCCAGCCCATCGCGCAGCCACTGCACGGCGGCACCGGTGACGAAGATCGCCGCCTCGAGCGCGTAGACCGTGCGTTGACCGATCCCCCACGCGACCGTCGTCAGCAGCCCGGGCGGCGCCAGCGGCGGCGCCGCCCCGGAGTTGAGCAGCACGAACGACCCTGTCCCGTAGGTGTTCTTGCCCTGCCCCGGGTCCAGGCAGGCCTGCCCGTAGAGCGCGGCCTGCTGGTCCCCGGCGATCCCGGCCACCGGCACCGTGTGGCCGTGCAAGGCGTCGGCGCGCGTGACGCCGAACTCACCGATCGACGGGCGCACCTGCGGCAGCGACCGCTGCGGCACGCCGAACATCGCGCACAGCCCGTCATCCCAGACGCCCTCGGCGATGTCGTACAGGAGCGTGCGGGACGCGTTGGACTGGTCGGTGACGTGCTCCCCGGTGAGCTTGAACGTCAGCCAGCTGTCGATCGTCCCGAAGACGGCGCGCCCCTCGGCGGCGCGCTGGGCGAGGCCGTCGACGTTCTGGAGCAGCCATTCGATCTTCGTCCCGGAGAAGTACGGGTCAAGGACGAGGCCCGTGCGCGTGCGGACCATGGACTCGTGCCCCTGGACGCGCAGCTCGTCGCAGCGGGCGGCGGTGCGACGGTCCTGCCACACGAGCGCGCGGTGCAGCGGCTCGCCCGTCGAGGGATCCCAGACGCACACCGTCTCGCGCTGGTTCGTGATGCCCACGGCCTGCAACATCCCCGGGCCGCAGCCGGCGTCGTCCAGCGCCTCGCCCGCCACGGCCTGCGTGACGGTCCAGATCTCCGCAGCGTCGTGCTCGACCCAGCCCGGATGCGGGAAGTGCTGGGTGAACTCGCGGTAGGCGCGGCCGCAGAGCTCACCCTCGGAGTCGAACACGAGGCACGTCGTGCCGGTGGTGCCCTGGTCGATGGCGAGGATCATCGGGGCGCGAGCCTACCCGGCGGACCGCCCGGGGCCCGGCGTCACGCGACGCGGTGCTTAAAGACCGAAGGCCCCGGGGTCAACGGGGCCTTCGGGTCACGACAGGTGGGTTGGCCGGGGCCATGGTCGCTGACGCGGCTGTCCCGTCCGCGTCAACAGCTCCCCTCAGGCCCCGGCCTTCCCTACCGAAATGGCGGTGTCACACGCGGGAGAAACACGCCCAACCAGAGGTTGGACCGCCATGTCGCTCGAGCACTGGGTCAAGGCACTCGGGCGACGGATCTGCACGACACGGGAGGCCGCTGCGTCGCAGGAGGAGACACTGTTGGCTCCCCGCTGTGTAGTCGTGCAGAACATGAGGGGAAATGTAGGGGCAGGGGCCCTCCGGCCCCATCGACAGCCGGTCGGAACATGGGCATCCCTTTTCGCCCAGCGGTCGAACGGATCCGACGAGGTCGTTGCTAGGTCGCGCGCGGCGGCCTACCGCCGGCTGAGCTCCACCAGGACGAAGTCCTTCAGCTGCCTGCCGCGGTGCAGGAACCCGTCGAGCGTCCGGCCGGTCGCGCGGTGGGTCAGATCGAGCTGCACCTCGCCGACCGTGAAACCCGCGCGCGCCGCGTCGACGGTCATGCCGATCTCCATCCCGAAACGCGGCGCGAAGGGGACGACGACCGGCAGCACGGCCCCGCGCATCGCGCGCTGACCGCTGATCGGCGCCTGCAGCTCCAGGCCACACAGCCGCTTGATCGCCCCGTGCGCGTACCCGACGGCAAGGCCGAAGCCCCCGCCCACGCGGCGGGCGAATGAGGCCACCGCCAGGTCGCAGTCACCCCGGCGCACCGCGGCGACGAGCTCCGGCAGCTGATGCGCGGTGCCGGCGAGGTCCCCGTCGCACAGGACGACGACCGGCGGATGGTCGACGAGAACGGCAGGCAGGACACGCCGCGCCGCCAGCGTGGCCGCACCGCCCTTGCCGATGTTCTTCGGCGCCCGCACGAGCTCGACGCCGGCCGCGGCGGCGACCTGGGGCGTGTCGTCGGTGGAGTGATCGTCCGCGACGAGGATGCGCGCGCCGGGGAAGGCGTCGCGCAGCGCGGCGACCGTGGCGGTCAGGCGGTCACCCTCGTTGTAGGCGGTGACGATGACGATGACGTCGGGCGTGGCGTCCATAAGCGCGGCTATCGTCGCAGCAGCAGCACCCGGTACGTCCAGACACAGCAAGAGGAGACGCAAGCGATGCCCGACGTCGAGGCCCACATACGGGCACGGTGTGGAAGGTGCAGTGCAAGGTCGGTGACACGATCGCCGAGGGCGACACGGTCGTGATCCTTGAGTCCATGAAGATGGAGATGCCCGTCGAAGCCGAGGACGAAGGGGTGGTCAAGGAGATCCTGTGCGAGGAAGGCCAGGCCGTGAACGAGGGCGACACGCTCGTCGTCCTGGACTAGTCCTCAGCGGGCAGGTCGCGCCTCCGTCACGCCACGACAGGCACACCCGGGATACGGTCCGGCCATGCCCGGACAGCTGAAGGTCGACGAGCCGGCGGATGGGGTCCGCCGCCTGACCATCTCCAACCCCGCCAAGCGCAACGCGCTGGACCATCCGATCCTCGACGCGATCGCGGTGCAGGTCACCGAGGCCGCCGGCGACGGGATCCGGACCCTGATCCTCACGGGCGAGGATGGGATGTTCTCCTCTGGGTACGACATCGGCGACATCCCGGCGGACGTGTTTCCCCACGAGGCGGAGAAGCTCGTCGCCCACCCCTTCACCAGCGCGCTCGACGCCCTCGACGCCTGTGACCTGCCGATCGTCGCCGCGCTCACGGGCCACACGATCGGCGGCGGCCTGGAGCTCGCGCTGGGGTGCGACCTGCGGATCGCGGCCGCGGACATCAAGCTCGGCATGCCGCCCGCCAAGCTCGGCCTCGTCTATTCCCACACCGGATTGCGGCGCTTCATCGACGCCATCGGTGTCCCCCGCACGAACGAGCTCTTCCTGCTCGGGCGCTACATCGATGCCCCGCACGCCGAACGCTGGGGGCTCGTCAACCACGCGGTCGCCGCGGACGACCTGGCGGCCACCGCGCTGGACTGGGCCACGACCCTGGCCGGCAACGCCCCCTTGAGCATCCGCGGCAACAAGCAGGTCATACGGGCGCTGGTGCGCGCGGAAGGCGAGCTCACGCCGGAGGTCACGCAGGAGCTGATCGCGCTGCGGGAGGCGTGCTTCGGGAGTGATGATTTTCGCGAGGGCGTGCTCGCGTTCGCGGAGAAGCGCCGCCCCGTGTGGCGGGGTCGTTAGGCAGCGAAGGTGACGTGGGCGTCGCCGGGTGTACCGTTCTCGGCGATATCGATCAGAGACGGAGGTAGGCGATGAGCACGATGCAGTGGGGTACGCCGGCTCGATTTCCTGCTGTCTATGAGGAGCTGCTTGTCCCCGGGTTCTTTACGGCGTTCGCCGACGAGATGCTGGACCGCGGCCAGCCGCGCGACCGCGAGAGCATGCTCGACGTCGCGACGGGGACCGGCATCGTGCTGCGTCGCGCGCGCGTCCGCTGCCCGAGCCTGGCTCGGGCGGTGGGCTTGGACCTGACCGCGGGCATGCTGGCGGTCGCACGCGAAAAGTCGGAGGGACTCGACATCGAGTACGTCGAGGGCGACGCCGCCTCGCTCCCGTTCGAGGACGCCGCGTTTGATCTTGTGACCTGCCAGCAGGGCCTGCAGTTCTTTCCGGCGCGCGAGCAGGCCTTGCGCGAGTTCCGTCGCGTTCTGGCCCCCGGCGGCCGCGCCGTCGTCGCGTGTTGGTGTGACGTTGAGACGGCGCCGGCGCATCAGGCGCTGACTGACGCACTGCGTCAGCACTTTCCCGATCGTGAGCCGGTGGCCCGGGTCCCGTTCTCGCTGTCGAGCGCCGACGAGCTTCGGAGCTTGCTCCACGAGGCCGGCTTCGGCGACGTCGACGTGGAGCGCGTCGCGGGGACCGCGCGCTTCTCGTCACCTGAGGACTTCTCGCGTTCGTTCATGGAAGGCTCGCCGATGGCCATCGCGATGGCCGACGTGCCTCAGGAGCAGCGCGACGCGCTGGCACGCGACATCGCCATGAACGTCCGCGAGCGCTTCGGCGAGCCCGTCGTCGCGCCCATGGTCACGCACATCGCGACGGCCCGCGCATAGGTTCGACACTCCGTGAACGAGACAGAAGGCGACGTCCTGGCGTTGCAGGAGCTGCTTGACCGCAGCTACGCGGCCGCAGGCCCGCATCTGCTCAGGATCCACACGCCCGAGCGCCGCCTGCGCGCCGAGCAGGTCGTCCAGCGGCTCGATGGCATGTGCCTGCTCGCGCTGGCCACCGTCGCGTCCGATGGCCGTCCCGTCGTCGGGCCTGTCGACGGGATCTTCTACCGCGGCGCGTTCCACTTCGGCTCAGCGCCGGACTCTCTGCGATTCCGGCACATCGGTTCCCGGCCATCGGTCAGCGCCACCTATCTTCCGGGCGAGGAACTCGCCGTCACCGTGCACGGACGCGCGATCCCGATCGATGTCCGCGACGAGGCTGCCGCGGGGTTTCGGCGGACGCTGCTCGACATCTACGTGCCCCGCTACGGCCCGGAATGGGAGGAGTTCCTCGACTCCGGCCCGGTGTACGCGCGCATCGCGCCAGACCGTATGTTCACCTTCTCGATGCCGGCCACCGACGCGGCCTAGGAAGCCGTCTCAAACACCTCGCGCGGCCTGGGGCAACCGCCGCAGACCACGTACGGGTATGGAGACGACTTCTAGGGACGGAGAGCGCCCTCGAGATCGCGCCACACGTCCTCGATGTCCTCGCACCCGACGCTCATGCGGATGAGGCCCGCCGGGATGTGCTCCTGACCGGGCTGGGCGTTGCGACGCTCCATGGTCGTCTCGACCCCGCCGAGGCTCGTCGCATGCCGGATGACGGTGACGGAGCGGCAGGCCCGGTCCGCGGCCGCGGCATCCGCGAGCTCGAAGCTCACGACCCCGCCGAAGCCCGGATAGCGGACGCGGTGGACCGCCGGGTGCTCGCCGAGGCGCTGCACGAGCTGCGCGGCACTGGCCGACGCCTGCGCCAATCGCAGCGGCAGCGTGCGGGCGCCCCGCAGCGCGAGGAAGCACTCGAGCGTCCCGGGCGTCGCCCCGTTGAGTCCGCGCGCGGTCCGTAGGAGGGCCAGCTCGTCGGGGTCGGCGGTGACGGCCACGCCGAGCAGCAGATCCGAGTGCCCGCCGATGAACTTGGTGGCCGAGTGCACCACGACGTCGGCGCCCAGCACGAGCGGCTGCTGGCCCAGCGGCGTGGCGAAGGTGTTGTCGACGACCACACGCGTGCCCGGCCGGCGTGGCGCGCCGCAGATCGCGGCGACGTCGGCAACGTCGAGCAAGGGGTTCGACGGTGACTCGACCCACAGCAGGTCAGCCTCCGCGGCCTTCGCGACCCAGCCCGGATCCGCCACCGGCAGCCGCTCCACCCGCCATCCGTGGTCACGGGCACCGGCCTGCGCCAACCCTGCCACCCCCTGGTAGCAGTCGTCGCCGAGGACGAGATGTGCACCGCTGGGCAGCCGGCCGAGGACTGCCGCGCACGCGGCCATGCCAGAGGCGAACGCGACGGCGCTGCCGCCCTCCAGACCCCCGACCAGCGCCTCGAACGACTCCCAACCCTCGGTCGCCTCGTTGCGGCTGTAGATGCGCTCGCCCCCGAGCACGAAGGCGGACGCCGGCACGAGCGGCGTGTTGAGTGGAGCGCCCGGATTACCGTCCGGTCGCCCACCCACGATGGCCCAGGTCTGGGGCTTGACGTCCTCGCTGCGTAGCATGGCGCCACGGTAGTCGCTCGCCCGCGGGAGGAGGAGCAGGGCACGAGGCCCGGCGGCTCCGCACATTCGTCGGCTCAGGCGCGACAGACGTGCGACGCCGACGCCCGGCTCACTCGCCGACCTGGATTCGCGCTCAGGCCACGTCCACCGCGGGCTCCGCCGCACCGTGGGCCGGTGCGGCGCGCACGCCGGGGCGCAGGAGGCTTCCGCAGATCAGCGCGCCGACGGCGAAGATGCCTGCCGCCCACCAGAAGGCGGTGACGTACCCCTCGACGGCCGCCTGGCGCAGCACCTCGGGGGCCGGCCCGCGAGCCGTCAGGAAGTCGGTCGCGGCGGACGCGGCGAGCGTGCTGAGCAGCGCGGTCCCGATCGAGCCGCCGACCTGCTGCGACGTGTTGACCATCGCGGAGGCGACGCCGCTGTCCTGCGCCGGCACGCCGACGGTGGCGGTCGCGAAGGACGGCGCGACGGTCAGCCCGAAGCCGATGCCGATCAGGACCAGCGACGGCAGGACATGCGAGGCGTACGCCGTGTCGACGCCGATGCGCGTCAGGAGCACCATCCCCAGGGCGGCGATGGTCATGCCGGCGGGAACGAGCGGGCGCGGGCCGGTTCGGGGAAGCACGCGCGTGCTGACGATCGCCACCGTGGGCGCGATCGAGAAGCTCATCGGCAGGAACGCGAGCCCGGTTTCGAGCGGCGTCATGCCCTTGGTGTTCTGCAGGTAGAACGTGAGGAACAGAAAGATGCCGAAGATGCCCGCGCTTGCCGTCCCGATTGCCAGGAACGAGGCGCCGCGGTTGCGGTCGGCGACGACCGACAGCGGCAGCAGCGGGCGCGCGACACGGCGCTGGAGTGCGACGAACGCGACCAGCAGGACGGCGCTGCCGATCAAAAACCCGACGGTGACGGGATCGCCCCAGCCGTCGGACTGCGCGCGCGCCAGGCCGAACACGAGCGAGAACAGGCCCGCCGACGCGGTGAGCGTGCCGGGGACGTCGAGCTGCGGCCGGGCCGGAACGGGAACGTGGTGCAGCAGGCGCGCGCCGGCGATCGCCGCCGGGACCGCGAAGGCGATCGACACGTACAGGCACCAGCGCCAGTCGAGCAGCTCGGTCAGCGTGCCGCCGAGCAGTAGGCCGATGGCTCCGCCCATGCCGGCGATCCCGGCGTAGATGCCGAACGCCTTGCCGCGCTCGACGGGGTCCGTGAAGGTCGTCGTCAGGAGCGAGAGCGCGGTGGGCGCAAGCAACGCGCCGAAGACGCCCTGCAGCGCGCGGGCCGCGACGAGCAGGCCGAAGCTCTGAGAGGCGCCGCCGAGGGCCGACGCGCCGGCGAAGCCGAGCAGGCCGACGACGAATGTCCACTTGCGGCCGAACAGGTCGGCGATGCGGCCGCCGAGCAGCACCAGGCTGCCGAACGCCAGCGCGTACGCCGTGATCACCCACTGACGGTCGTCGGCGGAGAAGCCGAGATCCTTCTGGGCGGACGGCAGCGCGATGTTCGCGATGGTCACGTCGAGCACGATCATCAGCTGGGCGATGCCGATCACGCCGAGGATGAGCCACCGGCGGTCATGATTAGGGGCTGCGGAAGGGTCAGGTCCTCGCGGCACGGTCGATCTCCTTGTCACATCGGCTGGGTTTGGTTCGTCACCCCTACAGACGGAACACGACGAAAGAATGTGACCGTGGACGAGAACGACTGGATGGCAGACCGCTTCGAGGCCAACCGATCGCACCTGCGGGCGGTGGCCTACCGGATGCTCGGCTCGATGAGCGAGGCCGACGACGCCGTGCAGGAGTCCTGGCTGCGCCTCAGCCGCGCCGGGACCGACGACGTCGAGAACCTGCGAGCGTGGCTCACGACGGTCGTGGCGCGCGTGTGCCTGGACATGCTGCGCTCGCGCACCTCGCGCCGCGAGGAGCCGCTGGGCGCGCATCTGCCCGACCCGATCGTCAGCCACCAGGACGGGCTCGACCCCGAGCAGGAGGCGCTGCTGGCCGATTCGGTCGGTCTCGCGCTGCTCGTGGTGCTCGAGACGCTTGGTCCGGCCGAACGGCTCGCGTTCGTGTTGCACGACATGTTCGCGGTGCCGTTTGACGAGATCGCCCCGATCGTCGGCCGCTCCCCGGCCGCGGCGCGGCAGCTCGCGAGCCGCGCGCGACGCCGCGTACGGGGAGGCACCCCGGCGCCCGACGTGGATCTCGCACGCCAGCGCGAGGTGGTCGACGCCTTCCTCGCTGCCGCGCGCGCCGGTGACTTCGACGCCCTCCTCGCCGTACTCGACCCGGATGTCGTGCTCCGAGTCGATCGGGGTGCGGTGCCTGCGGGCGCGTCGAGGGAGGTCCGGGGTGCAGCGGCCGTGGCCTCACAGGCGCTCACCTTCGCGCGGCTTGGCCGGTTCGCACGGCCGGCGCTCGTCAACGGTGCCGCGGGATTCGTCGTGGCTGCGCATGGGCGACCGCTCACGGTGGCCGGCTTCACCGTTGCTGGCGGGCGGATCGTCGAGATCGACCTGCTCGCCGATCCCGCGCGCCTACGTGAGCTCGACCTGACCGTCCTCGACGACTGACGCCCCCTCAGCCGCTCCGCATCGCGTCGGCGACGCGCGCGACGTTCTCGCGCCAGACCTGGAGGGGCGTCGGCGGCAGCACCTCATCCCAGATCTCGGCCATGCTGCTCGCCAGCTGCGGCAGGCCCGCGGGCCGCGCGATGAACCACCAGTGCAGGTGCGCGGCGCCCTCGCCCCAGCGGCCGATGTGGACCCGTCCGATCTCGCCGACACCGAGCACGGCACGCTCGACGCGGCCGAGCATGATCCCCTGCTCGCGCGTCGTCAGGAAGTCGGCGGGACCGTCGTGGTGGGCGCGCGGCTCGAGGATCAGGATTGTGGTCGCACCGGCCCGTCGAACGGCCACGTGGGCCACTCCTGGACCGGCGGGGTGCGCAGGGCGTTGACCGCGCGGGCGTGGATCTCCTGGGCATTCTCGGGCATGGGCCGCGATCCTGCCCTCGGTAATGTCTCGTGTGGTGCAGTGGCCTGAGCAGTTCTACGCGTGGCGCGCCGGCCATGGGTGCCCGGCGTGCGAAGAGGGCCGGCCCGACGCCACGCCCGGCGGCGTGCGCTTCTTCTCGGGCGCGGTCTCCGACGCCTACCTCGTGCGCGCCGACATCCAGCGCGGCCTGTCCATGGTCGTCTGGCGCGGGCGCCACGTCGCCGAGCCGACCGAGCTCACCGACGCCGAGGCGGCCGCCTACGGCCGCGAGGTGCTCGCGGTCGGCCGCGCGCTGGAAGCGGTCCTGCAGCCCGTCAAGCTCAACTACGACGTGCTCGGGAACACGGTCCCGCATCTGCACACCCACATCGTCCCGCGCTTCGCCGACGACCCGCGGCCCGGCTGGCCGTTCCCGTTCCCCGACCCCGACCCAGGGCCGATGCCCGACGATCGCCTGATGGCCGACGTCGAGGCACTGCGGGGGGCAGTGGACGGTTGCCGATGATCCGGCGGTGACCGCGTGTTGGTCGCCACGACGTCAATCGCCGATGGGTTCGCACGCGTCCGCGCGAAAGGCCAGAGGCACAAACGTCCAGAGCGAACCCCACGACCGACGTCCATTTCTCCTTGCCCTGACCGGCTTCCCGGAGGCGATGCGGTAAGACTGGTGGCGTGCAGCTCGTCACCTGGAACGTCAACTCGCTCAAGGCGCGCCTCCCCCGAGTGCTGGAGTACCTGGGCGAGCACGCCCCGGACGTCGTCTGCCTGCAGGAGACCAAGTGCACGGCCGACGCCTTCCCCGAGGCCGAACTGCGGGACGCCGGCTATGAGGCCGCTCACCACTCCGGCGGCCGCTGGGCCGGCGTCGCGGTCCTCGCGCGCGCGGGGCTGCGGGTCAGCGACGTGGTGTGCGGGCTGCCCGGTGAGGCGCAGGCCGACGAGGCGCGCTGGGTGGAGGCGTCGGTGGATGGCATCCGCGTCGCGAGCGCCTACGTCGTCAACGGGCAGGCCGTCGGCACCGAGCCGTTCGCGGAGAAGCTCGCCTTCCTGGACGCGATGGCGACGCGTGCCGCCCAGTTGCGCGCCACCGGGACCCCGCTCGTCATCGCCGGGGACATGAACGTGTGCCCGACCGATGCCGACGTCTACGATCCCGCCGCCTTCGTGGGTGCCACGCACGTGACGGACGAGGAGCGCGGGGCGCTGGCGCAGGTCGTCCACGCCGGCAACCTACGGGACGCCTATCGGGTCGTGCACCCCGAGCCCGAGCAGCAGTTCACCTGGTGGGACTACCGCGCCGGCCACTTCCACAAGGGGCTCGGCCTGCGCATCGACCTCATCCTCGCCAGCGACGACATCGCCGCGTCGCTGGGCGACGTGCACATCGAGCGCGACTACCGCAAGGGCCTCAAGCCCTCCGACCACGCGCCGCTCGTCGCGCGCTGGTGACCGGGGCGACCGCCCCAGACCCGGTACCCCCCAGGCGGGTGGTCACACGACGCGCCGTCCGCCAATCCGCCTAATCTGCGTCCATGCCGCCGCTGATCACCCGTGACGAAGCTCTGCATCTGGGCGCCCTGACCGATCATGCCGACATCGAGGTGCTCGTCCAGCGCGCGTGGGACGCCCGGGTCGCGACGTTCGGCGACGCGACCGACCTCTGCTCGCTCGTGAACGCGAAGTCCGGCGGCTGCGCCGAGGACTGCGGCTTCTGCGCGCAGTCGCGCTTCGCCGAGGCCGAGACGCCGATGCACGCGATGATGGAGCCCGAGCAGATCCTCGAGCACGCGAAGGCCGCCGAGGCCGCCGGGGCGCATCGGTTCTGCATGGTCACGCAGGGCCAGGGACTCTCCAAGCGCGACTTCCAGAAGATCCTGGACGGCGCCCGGCTCGTCGCCGAGCACACGAACCTCAAACGCTGCGCGTCGGTCGGACACATGAGCGTGGAGCGGGCCAAGTCGCTGAAGGACGCCGGCATCCAGCGCGTGCACCACAACGTGGAGACCGCGCAGTCCTACTACCCCGAGGTCTCGTCCACCGTCCGGTACGAGGGGCGCCTGCGCACCATCGACGCCGTCCGCGAAGCGGGCCTGGAGACCTGCGTCGGCGGGATCCTGAACCTCGGCGAGTCCGACGAGCAGCGCGTGGAGATGGCGTTCGAACTGGCCTCCATCAACCCCACGTCGGTCCCGATCAACCTCCTGAACCCACGCCCGGGCACGAAGTTCGGCGATCGTGACTACCTCGATCCGGGGGCGGCGGTCAAGTGGATCGCGATCTTCCGGCTGATCCTGCCCGAGGCGCTCTTCCGGTTGTGCGGGGGCCGCGTGGAGAACATCGGCGACCTGCAGCCCCTGGCGGTCAAGGCCGGGCTCAACGGCGTGATGATGGGCAACTTCCTCACGACGCTCGGCAACACGCCCGAGCAGGACCGCAAGATGTTCGAGGACCTGGGGCTGAACATCGCGCGCCAGGACGACAACGGCGCCAACCCGCGCCCGGACAACCGCTCCGGCTGGCTTCAGGGCGAGACACCGGACATCATCGAGACCTACGTCGACACGCGGGCCGAAGCAGAGGCTGCCGGCATCGAGATCAAGCTGTGGGACCCCGCCGCGCAGCTGCGCTTCGCCAAGAAGGAGAAGGTCATCCCGCCGCGCCCGGACGGGGCGACCAACCGATGGCCCGCGCCGGCGGAGGCCGAACCGGTCAGCAGCGGCCTGCCGCACGGCCTGTAGGGCGGGCGAGCAGCGCGCGATGAGCGACCTGGAGCAGCGCCTGGCGGACCTCGACGATCAGGGGCTGCGCCGGCGCATGCGCCTGGTCTCAGGGCCCCAGGGCCCGCGCGTGGTCCTGGACGGCAAGGGCGTGCTGCTGCTGTGCTCGAACAACTACCTCGGGCTCGCCGACCACCAGCGTGTCCGCGAGGCGGCCGCGGACGCGGCGATGCGCTGGGGCGCCGGCGCCGGCGCCTCCCGCCTGGTGTCGGGCACGATGACGATCCACCGCAGGCTCGAAGCACGCCTGGCGGAGTTCAAGGGCACCGAAAGCACGGTGCTCTTCGGGTCGGGCTACCTGGCGAACATCGGCGTCGTGAGCGCGCTGGCCGCCGCGGGCGGGCCGGACACGGTCGTCTTCTCCGACGCGCTCAACCACGCCTCGATCGTGGACGGGTGCCGCCTGGCCCGGGCGCAGACCGTCGTGTACGACCACTGCGACGTCGAGCACCTGCGCTGGTGCCTGGAGCAGCACGCCGGCCGCCCGGCCGTCATCGTCACCGACAGCGTGTTCTCGATGGACGGCGACGTGGCCCCGCTCGGCGAGATCGCCGAACTGGCCCAGCGGTTCGGCGCCCGCCTCGTGGTCGACGAGGCCCACGGCACCGGATGCAGCGGGCCGGGCGGTCGGGGATCCGTCGCCGACGCCGGCCTGGACGGCGTCGTCGACGTCGTTGTGGGGACGCTCGGCAAGGCCCTGGGGGCGTACGGCGCCTTTGCCGCGTGCTCCCGGACGATGACCGACTTCCTCACGAACACGTCGCGCCCGCTGATCTTCTCGACGGCACCGCCCCCGCCGGCCGTCGCCGCCGCGCTCGCCGCGCTGGAGCTTCTCATCGAGGAGCCCGGGCGCGTGGACCGGCTCCAGGCCAACGCCGACGCCCTGCGCGATGGCCTGGCGCGCGAGGGCTTCGAGGTCGCCGGATCGACCACGCAGATCGTGCCGCTCATCGTGGGCGACGCCGCGCTGGCGATGCGCATCTGCGAGCAGGCGATCATGGGCGGGGTCTTCGCCCAGGCCATCCGTCCCCCGACCGTCCCGGACGGCACCTCGCGCCTGCGCCTGGCGGTCATGGCGTCACACAGCAAGGCGGAGCTGCGCGAGGCCGCCCGCGTGCTCGGCCGCGCGGCTCTGCAGGCCGGCTTCCGACCCGGCGCCGGTGTGCCCGTCGCCGCCGCCCAACCCGCGCGCTCGCCGCGCGCCGTCCGCGTCGCCTGAGGCGGCGCGCCGTGCCGCCGACGCCCACGGACCGCGAGCCGCCCCCGCTCCGCGGCTGCCTCGTGACCGGCACCGACACCGGCGTCGGCAAGACGATCGTGGCCGCGGCAATCGCGGCGGCCCTGCGCGCGGACGGCGTGCGCGTGGCGGCGTGCAAGCCGGTGGTCACCGGGGTCGACGAGCCCGATCCCTCCGGCGCCCCGGCCGATCACGAACTGCTCGCGGCGTGCACGGGTCAGACCCCGGGCGACGTCACCGCGGCAACCTTCGGCGCCGCCGTGTCCCCGCACCTCGCCGCCGCGGACGCCGGCACGCCGCTGGATCCGGACGCGCTGCTTCAGAACGCCCGGGCCGTGGCCGCCACCGCCGACGTGCTCGTCGCCGAAGGGGTCGGCGGGCTGCTCGTCCCCCTCACGCCGCAGTGGTCGGTCTGCGACTACGCCGCCGCCCTCGGCCTGCCGCTCGTCGTCGTCGCCCGCCCCGGCCTGGGCACGATCAACCACACGTGCCTCACCGTCACCGTGGCCCGCGCCGCCGGCTTGCGGGTGCGCGGGATCGTGCTGAACCCCTGGCCGCCGGCCCCGACGGCGATGGAGCGCGACAACGCGCGGACGATCGCGGCGCTGACCGGCGTGCGCGTGTGGACGCTGGCGCAGGTCGTGGGGCTGACGCCCGACGCCCTCGCGGCCGCCGCCGCCGCGTGGCCGATCGGGGACTGGATCGCCTAGACGCTACGGGCGGCCGGCAGCCGAACGACCCATCGGTTGCCGCCGGCACCGCCGGCGTCGGCGCCACCGACCGCAGCCAGCGTTCCGCCCATCGCCCCCGCCAGCTCGGCGGCGACGTACAGGTCGATGCCCGTCCCCTGGTTCTCCATGGCGCCGAGCGCCCCTTGCGGTGCCCGCAGCAGCACGGCGAGCGCAACCGTGTCCAGCGCCGGACCGCCCTCCGCGACGGTCACCTCGATCGCCGTGTCCAGCGGCTGCACCGTCACGCGGACCTCGCCCGGCTGCGCGCTGACGGCCAGCGCCCGCGCCAGAAGGCACGCAAGCAGCTGGTGCACGCGGACCGCGTCCGCGCGGGCGAGCGCCGGCCCCGGCCCAAGCGCGATGACCGGCGGGATCGCCAAGCGATCGGCGAGCTCGCCGGCGACGGCGGCGACGTCGACGTCCTCCACGCGCAGCCCCAACGGCTCGCCGTCCACGAGGCGCACGTAGTCCAACGCCTGACGCACGAGCTGACGCAGCGCAAGCGCGTCCCCCTCCAGGCGACCTGCGGCCTGCGCCACGGCCTCGCCGGACATGCCGGGACCGCCCCGGGCCAGGACGCCGGAGATCGCCACGATGCCGGCGACGGGGGTCTGCAGGCCGTGCGACACGGCACCGAGGACCTCCACGCGCGCTCGGGTGGCCTCGAGCTCGGCCTCGAGGACCTGCGCCCGGGTCTCACTCAGTGCGAGGGCGTTATCCAGGCGCTTGCCGCGCTCGCGGGACAGAACGCCGAGCGCCACCACCAGCGGCACCGCGAGCAGGAAGGCGTACGGCTCCCGCGCCGTGGCGAGCGCCGCCAGCAACCCGGCCGGCGCCAGCAGCGCGTCGAGCGCGTACACACGGGCCAGCATGCGCAGCTGGAGCTGCGGGCGCACCCCGTGGGCCGCCCACTGGCGCGTCAGGCCTGAGACCGCGTCACCCGCCATGTACGTCGCGAACGCGAGCAGGTACCAGCCGGCGTCCGCGAAGCGAGGGTCAGTCGCGTCGACGGCGAGCGACAGCACGAGCGCCGGCCCGATGGCGTGCCATGAGTTCCCCAGGGCGGCCAGCGCCCCTTCCGGGTGCGCGGCCCCGCTGAGGTAGTCGGGCACGCGCGCCAGCACGCAGCCGGCGGCGACGAGCAGCGGCACCGTCGCCGGCGGCTCGACAAACAGGGCCGGGATCAGCACGAGCAGCGTCGGATCCGTCGCGCCCCCACCGATCTCGAAGCGCACGCGACCGGCGCCGACGTACGCGACCAGCAGGACGAGCGCCGCGACGGGGTCAAAGCCACTGGTGTCGCCCACCACCAGCACGCCGGCGGCGGCGACGAGGAACGCCAGACCGACCCACAGCTCGGCCAGCCGCTCGCGCCGGGACATGCGCTCGGAGAGCTCGACCCGCTGCTCCCGCAACAGACGCGCGACTTCAGGATTGGTCTCCGGCTCGACGCCAGCCGGTGCGACGGCCACGCGGCCATCTTCGGGCTATAGGGGACGCAACGCAAGCACTGGACAGATGTCCGATCCGTGGATCGGCGTCGCCGACCGATATGCGACTGTCGGTTCGACCACGAACGCCCGAAAGGCACGAGCGCAATGTTGCAGTTTTCTCGACTGGTCCGTGTGGCGGTCGGTGCCGTCGTCGGCCTCGCGCTGGCGCCCGGCGCCGCGCACGCCGGTCTCCTCGTCGTCGATCCCGAGTCCTGTGCCACGCAGTCCCTCAGCCAGGTCTTCCTGCCCTGGGCGGACGTGGCGAACTACACGCCGGCTCCCGGCGGTGACGCCGAGTCCGAAGACGCCCTGCAGCTGACCGGCGACGCTGCCATCGTCCCCGGCAACGAGCCGTGGCAGGTCGGAGCGGCCTCCGACTCGAGCAGCCTGAGTCTGCCCTCCGGGTCCAGCGCCACGACGGGGGCCATCTGCGTCGGCCTCGGCCACCCGACACTCCGCTTCTTCACGCGCTCGCAGGGCACCGGGCTGCTGTCCTCCCTCCGGGTGGACGTGCTCTTCCAGGGCGTGCTCGGCCTCCGGAGCCTGCCGATCGGCGTGGCGCTGCCCAGCTCGTCGTGGTCGCCGACGCTCCCGTACCTCGTGGTCGCCAACCTCCTGCCGCTGCTGCCGCCCAACACGACCCCCGTCGCCTTCCGCTTCACCCCGCAAGGCGCCGGCACGTGGTCCGTCGACGACATCTACGTCGACCCCTGGAAGAACCGCTGATGCGTGGACGGGTCCTCGTCGTCGACGACGAGCCGTCCGTGCGCTTCTACGAGCGCCTCTCCCTCGAGGAGGCGGGCCTCGACGTCGACGAGGCCGCGTCCGGGCCCCAGGCGCTGCGCCTCCTGCAGGCGCCAGGGGCGGACTTCGCGGCGGTCGTGCTGGACTTTCGGATGCCCGGCATGACGGGACTGGAGGTCGCGCAGGCGTTGCGGAGCGGCGGCGTGCCCACGCCGATCGTGCTCTACACCGCGTACGCGGACCCCGCCGTGGCGGCCGCCGCGCAGGAGCTGGGCCTCGAGCTGATCGACAAGACCGACGTCGAGCGCATGGTCGACCGCGTCGGCGGGCTCGTGGCGGCCTGAGCGGGGCGCCGCCGATGGGTCAGGCCACGCCGTAGAGCTCGTTCCACTCGCGCAGCTCATGGGAGGCCACGACGCCGTGAAGGACGAACGGGTCCCCGGCGACGAACTCCTCGGCGGCCTCGCGGGACGCGAAGATCGCCATCGAGCCCTGCTGCTGGGGATCACCGAACGTGCCGACCAGCAGCAGGTCGCCGCGAGCGCGAAACGCGTCGAGGCGCTCCTTGTGCGCCGGGAAATGCGCGGGAGCCTTGGTCAGGACATCAGGCGCCGAGGTGTAGAGCACGACGTACAGGATGGCCATGGGCTACCTCCCGCCGTCGGCCGCGACCTGGACGATCGACGCGTCGATGAGCCACTCGACCGGCGCCACGTCGTCGGTGTACACCCGGCCGCCACGCAGCCGCGGGGCCAGACGCGACACGGTGGCCTGCGCCGTGGCGCGCAGCAGGGGTGGCAGCGCCCCGTCCGGACCCGCGGCCGCGGCGAGCACCGTCGCGGACGCCGGGGCGCTCGTCCCGACGAGCATCGTGTTGACCTGCTGCGACGGGTCGCGCAGGACGGTCTTGAACACCCGCGACATCGTCGCCGACAGCACCTTCTCCAGGCGGTCGGACTTCTCGGGGTGGCCCACGTTGACGATGACCGTGCCGCCGGGATTCAGGCGCTTGCGCACGAGCGAGAAGAACTCCGTCGTCGACAGGTAGAACGGGATGTACGGCTGACGGTAGGCGTCGACGATGATGACGTCCCAGCGGCGCTTGGCCTGGCGCAGGAAGGGACGGGCGTCGGCGGTGTGCAGGTGCAGGTCCGGACCGCGCAGGTCGAAGAGCTCACGGCCGACCGTGCTGAGCTCGCCGTCGATCTCCACTCCGTCCACCCGCGTCCCGGGGAAGAAATGGCCGTACGCGCGCGCGGTCGTGCCGGCGGCGTTGCCGAGGATCGCCACGGAGCGCGGCGCCCGCGTCGGCTGCGCGGCGAACGGGAGGACGAGCATCTCGTCCCAGTAGTTGCCGGTGAGCCACTGCCCGGGCGTGTACACGCTGTGGACGGCCTGGCCCTCGTTGAGCTCCAGGCGCCGCTCGCCGCTGGGGTCCTGGACGACGCGGGCGTACTGGTACTCGGTCTCGCGCTCCCAGATGACCTTGCCGCCGCCCGTGGCCTTCAGCGTGCCGACGGGAATCGCGATGAGCGACGCCAGCACCAACGGCATCACGATCACCCAGCGCCGCCCCAGGCCGAGCGCCGCGACGAGGGCCAGCGCGACGGCGAAGCACAGGAACGTCCGGCGTGTACCGGCGAAGGGCACGAGGACGAGCGCCGCGAGGAACACCCCGGCCAGCGAACCGAGGGTCGAGATCGCATACAGGCGCCCGGCGACGCGGCCGGCCTCCTCGACGGTCGTGACGCTCAGGCGGACGGCGTAGGGGGCCACGGCCCCGAGCAGCATCACGGGGACCGCGATGAGCACGAGCACCCCGACGAGCGAGCCCACGAACGCGCCGGCGCTGACGCTGTCGAGCGCGTCGACGCTGATGCGCAGGAAGGGGCCTGCGACGAACGGGACGATCGCCAGCAGGACGGCAGCGACCAGGACGACCTTCGACAGCCCGGCCGGGGTGGGGTCCCGGTCGGCGAGGCGCCCACCCACGAAGTAGCCGACGCTGAGGGCCACGAGCACGGTCGCGATCGTGTTCGCCCACACGATGGTGGACGCCCCGAACCACGGTGCCATAAGGCGTGCGGCGGCGATCTCGGCGCCGAGCGACGCGGCGCCGACGACGAACGCGAGCACCTCGATGCTGACGAGCGAGCGTCGCGGCGCCGTCGGAACGGGCAGGTCGATCTCCTGGAGCACCGATCGGAGGGTAGTCCGAGCGCCTGGGAAGTTGCGCTCGGCCCACGCCGGACCGGTGCGGGTGTGCCGTGGTGAAGCCCCTCACCAGGGGCTGAGCGACTCGCGTCCGTGGGGCGCGCCGAGGTCCTGTACCGGTCCCAAGGGGACGATGCCGGTCGGGTTGATGGAGCGGTGCGTCGCGTAGTAGTGGCGCTTGATCTGGTCCATGTCCACCGTCGCTGCCACACCGGGGGTCTGGTAGAGGTCGCGCAGATAGCCGAAGAGGCTGGGGTACTCGGCGATCTTGCGCAGGTTGCACTTGAAATGCCCGTGGTACACGGCGTCAAAGCGCACGAGCGTCGTGAAGAGCCGCCAGTCCGCGAGGGTCTGCTCGGCGCCGAACAGGAAGCGACTGGTCCCCAGGCGGTCCTCAAGCTCGTCGAGGGTCGCGAACACCGGGACGACGGCCTCCTCGTACGCCGCCTGGGACGCGGCGAAGCCGGAGCGGTAGACGCCGTTGTTCAGCGTGTCGTAGATCCGGTCGTTCACGGCGTCGATCCCCGAGCGCTGCGCGGCCGGATACAGGTCCAGATCGGGATTGCCGGCGAACGCGTCGAACTCGCCGTTCAGCATCTCGATGATCTCGGAGGACTCGTTGCTGACGATCGTGTTCGTCTCGGCGTCCCACAGGACCGGCACCGTCACGCGACCCGCGTAGGACGGATCACTGAGCCGGTAGCCCTCGCTGAGGTACTCCCAGCCATGGAGGGGATCAGGATCCTCGTCGAAGAAGCGCCAGCCCGTCTCCTCCGTCCGGATCGGGTCCACGACGGTCGTCGCGATGACGTCCTGCAGCCCCTTGAGCTCGCAAACGATGACGGCGCGGTGGGCCCACGGACAGGCGAGCGACACGTACAGGTGATAGCGACCGGCGGCGGCAGGGAAGCCCGACGAGCCGTCGGCCGTGACGCGATCGCGGAAGCGGCTCTCCTGCCGGACGAAGGCGCCGCCGGCGCCGGATTCCTTCGGGAACGGGGCGGTCTCGGAACTCATGTCTCTCCTGCGCAGCGGCGGTTGCGAATTCGTTGTTTGCGCAACGATCCTACCAAGTCCGTGGCCTGGCGCGCGACCGATCAGCGAGGTCGCGGCAGCAGCCCGGCCGACCGCTTGCGCGTCAACCGGCGCACACCGAGGACGGCGCTGACGAGCAGCGTCAGCGCGGACGCGCCGGTGCTGATGGCGCGGGCGGTCGTGATCGGGTCCGGGATCGCCTCGTAGCGCACGCCGTCCGGCGTGATGTCGATGAAGCCGGCCGGCGTGGCCTCGAGGGCGCCGCCACCGCCGCCACCGTCCCCCATGTCCTCACCCGGCTTGCCGCCCCGGCCGAATCCGCCCCCGCCGGCGCCGCGCACGCGGGCGACCGGGATGACGACGCGCTCACCGACGTGGACGGGCTCGCCGTAGCACAGCGCGGCGCCGCCGAGGGCGTTGGCAAAGCGCGTGAGGCCGAAGCTCACGCGGCCTTCGTCCAAGGCGGGCGGGAACGCCGCGGCCGGCGGCTGCACCGCGGTCGGCGACGGCGCAGATGCGGGCTCTGGCTCGGTGACCGGCGCCTTGCGGCCCTGCTTGAGCTTCTTGCCCTTGGCCACGGCGGTCGGCGCGATCAGTCCTCGTACCGGACGAAGTCCTTCTTGCGGGCGCCGCACACGGGGCAGAACCAGGTGTCCGGGATGTCCCCGAAGGCCGTGCCGGGCGGAATGCCCCCATCGGGATCGCCGTCGGCCTGGTCGTAGATGAAGCCGCAGGACTCACAGATCCAGCGCTCGGTCTCGGTGGTGCTCATCGTCGGGAACCCTACCCGTCGACGTGGTGTCAAGTCGCCCGCCCGGGAAGGCCGGCGCGGCGGTCACGGGTCGTCGTCACGGTGTTAGGTTTGGTGGCCATGGAGGAGATCGACCGCCCTGCCCCCGGCGAAGAGCTGAACGCGAACGGGACCGAGACCGTCCCGCGACAGGCGGCGTCGGTCATCCTCCTGCGCGGCGGAGCGCAGACGCTCGAGCTGCTGCTCGTCAAGCGGACCGAGAAGGCCCGCTTCATGGGCGGCGTCTGGGTCTTCCCCGGCGGTGGCGTGGACGTGCACGAAGGCGAGGGCGACGCAGCGCACCGCCGGGCCGCGGCCCGTGAGCTCGTCGAGGAGGCCGGCGTGGCGCTGGCTGACCCGACGGGAGCGGACCTCGTGAAGTTCTCGCGGTGGATCACGCCCGCGGAGGTCAAGATCCGCTTCGACACGCACTTCTTCCTCGCCCCCTCCCCCGAGGACGCGGTCGTGGTCATCGACGGCGAGGAGTGCGTGGACTTCGGGTGGTTTGCCCCGCAGGCGGCGCTGGACGCCCACGCCGCCGGCGAGATCCTGCTCGTCTTCCCGACGATCAAGCACCTGGAGCAGCTCAGCGGATTCGCCAGCGCCGACGAGCTGCTGGCGTACGCCACCGGCCGCGAGGTCGTGGCCGTGCAGCCGCGAGTGGTCGTCACCGGGGAGACCGCGCGCGTGCTGCTGCCCGGCGAGCCCGGATACGACGACTGACCCACGGTTTTCCCCGGGCGCGCCGGCCGGCAGGTAGCGTCGTGACATGGGCCTCACCGTCGCCGTCACCGGCCCCACCGGGGAGATCGGCAAGCCCTTCATCCGCGCACTGGAGCGCAGCCGGGACGTGACGAGGATCGTCGGCATGGCGCGGCGCCCCTTCGACGCGGCCGCCCACGGGTGGAAGAAGACCGAGTACCGGCAGGGGGACGTGCTGGACCGCGATTCCGTGGATGCGCTCGTCGCCGGCGCGGACGTCGTGGTGCATCTGGCGTTCATCATCATGGCGGCGGGCGAGGAGACCCGCGCGGTGAACCTGGAGGGCTCGCGCAACGTCTTCGACGCGGCGGCCGCAGCAGGCGTGGCCCGGCTCGTCTACGCATCATCGGTTGCGGCCTACGGCTTCCACGAGGACAACCCGGCGCTGCTCACCGAGGACGTACCCGCGCGCGGGACGGAAGCACACCCGTATTCCGCGCAGAAGGCCGCGGTGGAGCAGGTGCTCGCGCAGTCGCTCGCCGGCACAGGCACCGAGGCGTGGGTCTTCCGGCCGTGCATCGTCGCCGGCCCGGAGGCACCGCTGCTCATCGACCAGATCCCGTACGTGCGCCTGGGCGGCATGCTGCCGGCCGCGGTCCGCGCGCTCTTGCACCAGGTCCCGATCCTCAAGCCCGTCCTCCCGGACCCGGGCGTGCAGCTGCAGCTCGTGCACCACGACGACGTGGCCACAGCGCTGCGCGCCGGGGTCCTGGGTCGTGGTCAGCCGGGCGTCTACAACCTCGCGGGTGCCGGCGAGATCACGATGAAGGACGTGGCCGACGCGCTGGGGTACTCCTCCATCCCGCTGCCCGAGCTCGCCGTCGACGCGGCCGCCCACATCGTCTCGCTCCTCCCGTTCCTGCCGGCGGAAGCGTCATGGATCGAGGCGCTGCGCACCCCGGTGCTGATGGACACGGCGAAGGCGCGCAAGGCGCTCCGCTGGCGTCCGGCGCACGACGCGCTGGACACGCTACGCGAAACCGTCGCGGGTGCCAGGCGAGACCTGGAGGGGGCGTGATGGCAATCTGCAGCCCGCCGCCCCGGCCACGGGCTGCGATCGGCGGCGTTCAGGCAGGGAAAGGCTCGGGCTGCCGCTCGCCCGGCTTGTAGGCGGCCTCCGGCTCGAGCATCTGGCGCAGCTGCTCGCGCAGCTCCGGTGTGTCCTGGTGCCCGTGGCTGGCCTCCGCGTGCTGGGCTGCCGCCGCGACGACGTCGTCGACCGGTCCGATGATGGTGATCTGGCAGTTGCTGTCGCTCTCGAAGCGGCGGCAGTCGGCCATGACACGTTCCATGTGG
This sequence comes from Solirubrobacterales bacterium, assembly GCA_025964155.1. GTDB lineage: Bacteria > Actinomycetota > Thermoleophilia > Solirubrobacterales > Solirubrobacteraceae > Paraconexibacter. Next base: position 4,785 of record JAOPZJ010000294.1, on the reverse strand, counting down.
GACTCCTCTCTCGGAGTGCTGGGGACACACCGAGTGTGCGCCGATGCCGGCGCGTCGTCAAGCGTGCCCGTCAGCGGTCCAAGCCGGAACGTGCCTAGGTCGTGGGAGCCTCGTCCTCCGGAGCGGGGTCCGGTGCGCGCTCAGGGGTGGCCGTGGCGTCGGCCGGAGGGGCGGGCTCCTCGGCGGGGGCCGCCGGGGCGTCCTCGGCGGCGGGAGCGGGCTGCTCCGGCGTCTCTTCGGCAGAGGGAGCGGGCTGCTCCGGCGTCTCCTCGACGGGGACTGGGACCTCCTCCGCGGGCGCCGGGTCGGCGACCGGCTCCTCCACCGCGGGTGCGGGCTCCTCCACGGCGGGTGCGGGCTCCTCCGCGGCGGGTGCGGGTGCCTCTGCGGCCGGACGCGCCTCCTCACCAGGCGCAGTCGCCTCTTCAACAGGCGCAGTCGCCTCTTCAACAGGCGCAGCCGCCTCCTCAACAGGCGCAGCCGCCTCGGCCGGAGCGGCGACCTCCGGCTTGGCCTCGGGCTCGGGCTTGGGCGCGGGCGGCGCCAGCGGCGGGGGCAACTCGCCACCGTTCTCCTCGATGATCACCTTGTAGCGCGGCGTCAGGACCTTGGCCCAGGCCAGGACGGCGAGGATCTGGGAGGACGGCCCACGGCTCTTGATGCGGTTGTCGCCGAACGCGACGGTCGGGTTGATCTCCCCGAGCAGCCAGCCGTGGGCGGTGTCCGCGTCCATCTGCAGGAAGACCTCAGGGCGACGCGTCGTCTGCCCGAAGTAGATGAGCGGTTCCTGCCCCTGGCGGACGGCGACGGTCACGGTGGACCGGGGATCCTTCAGCTGGAGCTGGAGGATCGTGTTCGTCCGCACGAGCACGCCGACGGTCTTCTCGTCGGCGATGATGTCGGAGAACAGCTTGCCGAACGCGCCGTAGACCGCCGCCTCGTCGGTGAAAAGGGCCATGGTCTAGTTCTCCCGTCCGAGCAGCAGGGCGATGCCCTGGCCACCACCGATGCACAGCGTCACGAGCCCGAGCTCATGGTCGCCCCGTTCCATCTCGTCCAGGCACTTGGCGGTGATGATGGCCCCCGACGCGCCGATCGGGTGCCCGAGGGCGATCGCGCCGCCGTTCGGGTTGACCCTCGGGTCCTCGTCGTCGAGGCCGAGCTCGATCAGGACCGCGATCGCCTGGGCGGCGAACGCCTCGTTCAGCTCGATCACGCCGACGTCCGCGAGCTTGCGCCCGGCGCGCTCGAGCGTCTTGTGGATCGCCGGGACCGGGCCGATGCCCATGATCGCCGGGTCCACGCCGCAGGACGCGTAGCCGAGGATCCGCGCGCGCACCGGCGCTCCGAGCTCCTTGGCCTTGTCCGCGTCCATGAGGACCACGGCCGCGCCGGCGTCGTTCATGCCGGACGCATTGCCGGCGGTGACGGTGCCGCCTTCCTTCTTGAAGACCGCGGCCAGCTTGCCCATCGACGCGGCGTCTGCGCCGTGCCGGATGTGCTCGTCCTTGAGGAAGTCGACCGTCTCGCGCTTGACCTTCACCGGAACGCCGACGATCTGGTCGTCGAACCTGCCGGCCTCCTGCGCCGCGGACGCGCGCGCGTGGGACATGACCGCGAAGGCGTCCTGGCGCTCACGGGAGATGCCGTACTTGTCGACGAGATTCTCGGCCGTGACACCCATGAGGATGTCGTTGAAGGGGTCCGTCAGCCCGCCCATCACCGGGTCCACGAGCTTCGCGGGGCCCATCTTGGAACCCCACCGCGCCTCGGGCATCCAGTAGGGGCCGCGGCTCATGGACTCCGCGCCGCCGGCCAGCGCGACGGCCGCATCGCCGGTCTGCACGGCCTGGGTGGCGGAGACGATCGCCTGCACACCGGTGCCGCAGAGGCGGTTGACCGTGAACGCCGGGGTCTCCTTCGGCACACCCGCCTGGATTCCCACCACGCGCGCCATGTACATGTCCGCCGACTGGGTATGGATGACGTTGCCGAACACGACGTGCTCGACGGCATCGCCGGTGATCCCGGAGCGCTCGATCGCGCTCTTGGCGGCGATGGTGCCCAGCTCGGTCGGCGGCACGTCCTTCAGGGACTTGCCGTAGGAGCCGATCGCCGTACGGGCGGCAGAGGTGATGACGACGTTGGTCATGGCCGGGAGGGTATTGAAGGACCCTCCGAGCCGCCGCCCGCCTGCCGCGACCGCGCTAGTACACACCTGTGCCGCGGCGGCCCCGCTTTTGTGCCAACGGGCGCATGGGCCGCTGGTACCGTCGGACCATGAGCCTCCAGACCACGACCCTCCAGAACTTCATCGGCGGCAAGAGCGTCCCCACGAGCGGGAACGACGCGCACGACGTGCACAACGCCGCGACCGGGGAGGTCATCGCGCAGATGGGCGTGTCCGGCGCCGCGGACGTCGACGCGGCGGTGCAGGCGGCGCGGGCGGGCTTTGCGGAGTGGAGCCAGGCCACGCCCGCGGAGCGCAGCCTCGCGATGCTGCGCATCGCCGACGAGATCGAGGAGCGCGCCGGCGAGCTCGCGCAGCTGGAGACCGAGAACACCGGCAAGCCGCTGGCGCTCGTGCTCAGCGAGGAGGTCCCGCCGGCCGTCGACCAGATTCGCTTCTTCGCGGGCGCCGCGCGGAACCTGAGCGGCCTGTCGTCCGGCGAGTACATGGCCGGCCATACGTCGTCCATCCGGCGCGAGCCGATCGGGGTCTGCGGCGGCATCACCCCGTGGAATTACCCGTTCATGATGGCCGTGTGGAAGTTTGGCCCGGCCCTCGCGGCCGGCAACGCGATGATCCTCAAGCCGTCGGAGAACACGCCGACCTCCACGCTGTGGATGGCCGAGCTGATGCAGAAGCATCTCCCCGAGGGGGTGTTCAACGTGCTGCTCGGCAAGGGGGACGCGGGCGCGGCGCTCGTGCGCCACGAGGGCGTCGACATGGTCTCGATCACCGGCAGCGTGCGCGCGGGCAAAGCCGTCGCCGCGGGGGCGGCGGACTCGCTCAAGCGCGTGCACCTGGAGCTCGGCGGCAAGGCACCGGTCGTCGTGTTCGACGACGCCGACGTGGAGGCCGCCGCGGAGATGATCGCCGGTACCGGCTACTTCAACGCCGGCCAGGACTGCACGGCCGCCACACGGGTCATCGCCGGCCCCGGGATCCACGACGCGTTCGTGGAGGCGCTCACCGAGCAGGCCAAGGGCACGGTCTTCGGTGACCCACTCGACGAGAACACGTACATGGGCCCGGTCATCAGCCAGGTCCAGCGCGAACGGGTCGCCGGCTTCGTCGAGCGCGCGCCATCGCACGCGCGGGTGACGACCGGCGGCAACCCCTCCGGCGAACAGGGCTACTTCTTCGAGCCGACGGTCATCGACGGCCTCAGGCAGGACGACGAGATGATCCAAGATGAGATCTTCGGTCCCGTCATCACGGTGCAGCAGTTCTCCGACGAGGCGCAGGCGCTCGCCTGGGCCAACGGCGTGAAGTACGGGCTCGCGTCCAGCGTGTGGACGAAGGACCACGGGCGCGCGATGCGCATGGCCAAGCACCTGGACTTCGGCTGCGTGTGGATCAACACCCACATCCCACTCGTCGCCGAGATGCCCCACGGCGGCTTCAAGCAGTCCGGTTACGGCAAGGACCTTTCGATGTACGGCTTCGAGGACTACACGCGCATCAAGCATGTGATGTCGAACATCGAGGCGTAGGCCTGGGCGCGAGCCATCCGTGCGACCTACTGCTCGCATAGCGAGCACTAGGTCGCACGGACCCTGCCGTTCACCATCGGCGTGGTACGTCTGCTCCGGCGCGAGGTCAAATAGCCCCGGGTGACGTGGTCGACGGATGGTCCAGGTTCTGGGGGCGCGGGTGCGGTGCAGGAAGATCCCCCGCGCCAGCCGGAACTTCTGGCCACTGCCACCGTTACAGTCGGCGTACAGGGATGGAAGCCTCGGCACTCAGAGCCCCCGCAGGAATCGCCACCCGGCGGCCCGGAAGCGGGATGCTGCTGCGACTGCGCAGCGACGAGCAGCTCGTGGCGCTCTTCCGTCAGGGCAACGAGGAAGCCTTCCGCCTCATCCACGACCGCTACCGTCAGCGCCTCACGGCGTACGCGCGGCAGATGCTCGGCGGGTCGATGACCGACGCGGACGACGCGATGCAGGACGTCTTCCTGCGCGCCTACGCTGCCCTGCGAGCCGACGACCGTCCCGTCACCCTGCGGGCCTGGCTGTACCGGGTGGCCCACAACCGCTGCATCGACCACCTGCGGCGTCCGGCCTCCCAGCCGATGGTCGAGCTGTCGGAGGACACGCGTCCGCTGCCCGCCACCACGGGCGACCCGATCCTGGCCGCCGAGCGGCGCGAGGATCTGCGCCGGCTCGTGGTCGACGTGCGGGCCTTGCCCGAGCAGCAGCGCTCGGCGCTGCTCATGCGGGAGATGGAGGGCCTCAGCTATCAGGAGCTCGCCGCCGCGCTGAGCGTCACCGTGCCGGCCGTCAAGTCGCTCCTCGTTCGCGCCCGCATGGGGCTCGTGGAGTCCCAGCAGGCCCGCGACACACCCTGCCTGCAGATCCGCGAGGACATCACGGCCGCCCACGACCGCGGCGTGCGTGCCAGCGGCCGCGCGCGGCGTCACGCCCGGGAGTGCCCGGGCTGTGCCGGGTATCGCACGACCTTGAAGGGGATCACCGAGGGGCTGGGCGCGCTGAACCCGGCGGCCGGGCCGTGGGGCCTGTTCGCCAAGCTGATCGGCCTCGGGGCCGGCGGGTCCG
>JAOPZJ010000260.1 GCA_025964155.1 Solirubrobacterales bacterium | reverse complement strand
CGGCCGTACGCGATCGCTGCCTCGGACTCGTGCATGCGGCGCCCACCGAGGCGGTGCATGACCGCGTCGTAGAACGTCGCGGAGCGTGCGAGGTCGGAGACCTCGAAGCCGACGTGGTCGAACATGGACCCGGAATGTTCGCTTGCGTGCCGGACGGGCCGGTCAGGCGATGCGGTCCTGCCCGCGGCCGTCAGGCCTTGGCGCGGTCGGCGTCCCGATGCGCCAGTTCCACGAACAGATCGTCGCGGTCGCGGTAGCGGGCGGCGAGGTGCTCGCTGATGGCGACGCTGCGATGGCGCCCGCCGGTGCACCCGATGGCGATCATCAGGTGGGACTTGCCCTCGGCCTGGTACTGCGGCAGGAGGAAGTCCAGGAGCGGGATGAGCTTCTCGTAGAAGTCGGCCAAGTGCCCCTCGCGTGCGACGTAGTCGACGACGCGCTGGTCACGGCCGGTGAGCGGGCGCAACTCGGGCACGTAGTGCGGGTTCGGCAGGAAGCGGACGTCGAACGAGAGGTCGGCGTCGCGCGGCGGACCGTGCTTGAAGCCGAAGCTCTGGAAGGTCACCGAGAGGCGGCCGGCGTTCTCGCGCGGCAGGAACTCAGCGGCGATGCGCCGGCGCAGCTCCGCGGCGCTCAGGCCGGTCGTGTCGACGACGAAGTCCGCCCGCGCCTTCAGCGGCTCCAGCACCGACCGCTCGGCCGCGATGCCGGAGGCGATCGCGCCGTGCGGGGCCAGCGGGTGGCGGCGCCGGGTCTCCTTGTACCGGTTCATGAGCGACTGCTCGTCAGCGTCCAGGAACAGGACGCGGTGGGCGACGTCGAGCGTCTCCATGCCCTCGATGACCTCCGACAGCGTCTCGAAGAACTCGCCGCCGCGCACATCCGAGACGACCGCCGCGTGCTCGACCTTGGAGCCCTCGTGCATGAACAGGTCGACGAGGCTGCGGATCATCTCCGGCGGCAGGTTGTCCACGCAGAAGTAGCCGGCGTCCTCGAAGACGTTCATCGCCGTCGACTTGCCGGCACCGGAGAAACCCGTGATGACGACGAGGTCCTGCAGGCGCGTGGGAGCCGCGCCCGAGTCCGTCGCCTCACCCGCCGAGGTGGAAGCCATGCGCTCCATGATGACGCGCGCCGCGGCGCGGGACGTTAACCGCTCGTGCGGTGCAGGAACGTGAAGACCTCGCGGGCGGTCTTGCCGGGGAGGCCCGGGACCCGTTCCAGCTCCTCGCGCGAGGCGCCCAGCACCGCCTCCGGGGACCCGAAGTGCTTCAGCAGGACGCGCTTGCGCGCGGGGCCGACGCCCGGCAGACCGTCGAGCGCCGAGGTCGTCATCGCGGCGTCGCGGCGGATGCGGTGGTGGCTGATGGCGAAGCGGTGCGCCTCGTCGCGCAGGCGCTGCAGCAACTGCAGCTCGGGGGTGTCGTGGGACAGCCGGATCGGCTCGCGCATTGCGGGCACGAAGATCTCCTCGATGCGCTTGGCCAGGGAGACGATCGTGACGCCCTGCTCCTTCCAGCCCTCCAGCGCCCTCAGGCCGGCGGCGAGCTGCCCCGGCCCGCCGTCGATGACGACGACGTTCGGCAGCGTGGCGAACGACTCGTTGCGGTTGGGGTCGTGCGGGCTGAGGTCCTGCTGGGCCTCCCACTGCTTCAGGCGGCGCGACAGCACCTCCTCCATCGCGGCGAAGTCGTCCGGGACGCCCTCGGTGTTGCCGCGGATCGTAAAGCGCCGGTAGTCGGACTTCTTCGGCGCGCCACCCTCGAAGACGACCATCGAGGCGACGGTGTGCGTCCCCATCAGCGTGGAGATGTCGAAGCACTCGATCCGCAGCGGCAGCACGTCCATCCCGAGCGCGGTCTGCAGACCGTCCAGCGACTGCACGCGCTGCTGGCGGCGGCGCTCGGTCTTGAGCTTCTCCTGGTCCAGCGCGAGCGCGGCGTTGCGCTCGGCGAGCTCCAGGAGGCGCCGCTTGTCCCCCCGCTCGGCGAGGCGGATCTCGACGCGTGAGCCGCGCCGTTCGCTCAGCGCGCCCGCGGTGGCGTCGGCGTCCTCGAAGTCGCCCTGGACGACGATCTGCGGCGGGATCGCGGTCGCCCCGCCGTAGTACTGCAGGACGAACTCACGGGCGACCTCACCGATCCCGGACTCGGTGAGGTTCTCCAGGTAGAAGGACTGGCGGTCGCTGAGCACGCCGTCCCGGATCTGGAAGACCTGCGCGTTGGCGTCCGTCCCCTCGACCGCGACCGCGACGCAGTCGATCGTCCCGACGTTCGTGTTCGCCACCCGCTGGCGCTCCAGCAGCGAGCGCACCGCCCGCAGCCGGTTGTGCTCGACCGCCGCCTGCTCGTACTCCTGGACGGCGGCGGCGTCCTGCATCCGCTGCTCGAGGTCGCGCTCGATCTCGCGGTAGCGCCCGGAGAGGAACGCCACCACGCCGTCGATGCCCTCGCGGTACTCCTCCTTGGTGACGTAGCCCACGCAGGGCGCGCCGCAGCGCTTGATGTGGAAGTCCAGGCACGGGGACCCGGTGCGCCGGCCCGGCTCCGGACCGGTGCAGGACCGGATCATGAAGACCTTGCCGAGCGTGTCGAGCGTCGAGCGCACCCGCTTGGCGTTCGAGTACGGACCGAAGTACAGGCGGTTGCGGCGGTGGCGCTCCCGCGTGAAGTAGACGCGTGGGTAGTCCTCATCCATCGAGATCGCGATGTACGGATAGCTCTTGTCGTCGCGCAGGCGGATGTTGAAGCGCGGGCGGTACTGCTTGATGAAGCCCTGCTCGGTGAGCAGCGCCTCGGTCTCGGAGGAGACGAGGATGAACTCGATGCTGTCGATCGAGTCGGTCATCTCGACCGCCCCGCGCGTCACCGGATTGGAGAAGTGCGACGCCACCCGCTTGCGGATCGAGATCGCCTTGCCGACGTAGATGACCTTCTGCTTCTCGTCCCGGAAGAGGTAGACGCCAGGTCCGTCCGGCAGCTGCTTGCGCTGCGCGGCCAGACGTGTCCGCCGACCCTCTGATTGCCCGTTGGTACTCACCGTCAACGAGGATAGGGTTCGGCTCATGACCGACTCGGTGAGCGTCCGGACGTGCCCGCTGTGCGAAGCGAGCTGTGGCCTGGAGGTGACTGTGGCCGACGGGCGGGTGACAAAGATCCGTGGTGATGTCGACGACGTCTTCTCCAAGGGGTTCATCTGTCCCAAGGGCGGCTCGCTGGCGGCGCTGCACGAGGACCCCGACCGCCTGCGGGCGCCGCTGCTCAAGCAGGCCGACGGGTCCTTCGCGACGGTGACCTGGGACGAGGCGTTCGCCGAGATCGAGCGGCGCCTGCCCCCCATCCAGGCCGCTCACGGGCGCGACAGCGTCGCCGCCTACCTCGGCAATCCCGGCGCCCACAACCTCTCCGCGCTCGTCTTCGGGAGGGTGCTGCTCAAGGCGCTGGGGACGAAGAACGTCACCTCGGCCTCGACCGTCGACCAGTACCCCAAGCAGCTCGCCTCCGGCTGGATGTTCGGCACCCCCCTCAGCGTCCCGATCCCTGACGTCGATCGCACCGACCACCTGCTGATCCTCGGCGCCAATCCGCTGGCGTCCAACGGCTCGCTCATGACGGCGCCCGATATCCGGGGCCGCCTGCGGGCGATCCGTGAGCGCGGCGGCAAGGTCGTCGTCGTGGACCCCCGGCGCACCCGCACCGCCGAGGCCGCCGACGAGCACGTCTTCATCCGCCCCGGCACCGACGCGCTGCTCCTGTTCGCGATGGTGCACGTGCTCGTGACCGAGGAGCTCGCCGACCCCGGGGAGCACCTGGATGGCCTCGTCACCGGCCTGGAGACGGTGCGCGCGCTGGCGCTCGGCTTCCCGCCCGAGGCGGTCGCCGACGCCTGCGGCATCCCGGCCGAGACGATCCGCCGCATGGCGCGGGAGCTCGCCGAGGCCCCGACCGCCGCCGTCTACGGGCGCATGGGGACGACGACGACCGCCTTCGGCACGACCGCCTCATGGCTCGTCGACGTCCTGAACGTCCTGACCGGCAACCTCGACCGCCCGGGCGGCGCGATGTTCACGACCCCGGCCTCGGGCTCCCCGAACACGAGCGGCGAGCCCGGCCGCGGGCGCGGCGTGCGCACGGGTCGCTTCAGCTCCCGTGTCCGCGGCCTGGACGAGGTCTTCGGCGAGCTCCCGGTCGCCGTGCTGGCCGAGGAGATCGACACCCCGGGCGAGGGGCAGGTCCGGGCGCTCATCACGCTGGCCGGTAACCCGGTCGTGTCCACCCCCAACAGCGAGCGCCTCGCCGCCGCCTTCGACGAGCTCGAGTTCATGGTGAGCATCGACATCTACCTCAACGAGACGACCCGTCACGCCGACGTCATCCTCCCGGTGCCCTCACCGCTCGAGCGCCCGCACTACGATCTCGCGCTCTACGCCTTCGCGGTGCGCAACGTCGCGAACTTCTCCGGGACGCTGTTCGAGAAGCCCGCCGACATGCCGCACGAGTGGGAGACATTGCTGCGGCTGGTCGGCATCGTGACCGGCCAAGGTGCCGGCGTGGACGTCGCCGCGCTCGACACGTTCGTCGCCACCGAGGCGGTGCGACGCGAGAGCAACACGACCAGCTCCTCGATCGCCGGCCGCGACGTGGACGAGATCCTCGCGGCGCTTGCCCCCCGGGTCGGGCCCGAGCGGATCCTTGACCTGTTGCTGCGGGCCGGGCCCTTCGGCGACGGCTTCGTGGCAGGCGCCGACGGTCTGTCGCTCGCGGGCCTGGAGGCGGCGCCGCATGGCGTGGACCTCGGGCCGCTGCAGCCGCGGATGCCCGCGGTCCTGCGCACCCCGTCCGGCCAGATCGAGCTTGCGCCTGAGCCGCTCGTACGCGACGTCGACCGCTTGCACGAGATGCTGGACGCCTGGACGGCCGCCTCCGGCGCAGGCGAGCGGCCGATGCGCCTCATCGGCCGCCGGGACCTGCGCTCGAACAACTCGTGGATGCACAACATTCAGCCGCTCGTCAAGGGCAAGCCGCGCTGCACGGTGTGGGTCCACCCCGACGATGCCGCTCGCCTGCAGCTCGTCGACGGTGAGGACGCCCGCGTGAGCGCCCGCGTCGGTGTCATCGAGATCCCCGTCCAGGTGACCGAGGACGTCATGCCCGGCGTCATCTCGATCCCCCACGGTTGGGGCCACGACCTGCCCGGCGTCAGGATGCAGGTCGCGTCCGCGCACGCGGGCGTCAACTCGAACATCCTCGCCGACGACCAGGAGCTCGAGCCGTTGTCGGGCACCGCGATCCTCAACGGCATCGCGGTTGAGCTCGAGCCGGCGCGGGTGCCGGTCGGGGCGTGAAGGGATGCGGGCGGCCGGGTCGCCCGCGACGAGGACCGGCCTCCCCGGACGCGTTTTCACCACCACCACGGTGGTCATCTGCGCATGGGCTTGTCGAGCCTGACCCCGCGACGCCCGCCCGACGACGCGGAGGGCGTCGCCCCGCTCACTTGACCAGCCGCACCGCCAGCGTCGCCGCACCTGCGCCCGACGGGTCGCCGGCGCCGTGCAGCAGGCCGAGGATGGCGGCGACGTACGCCTGCGTCTCGGGGTAGGGCGGGATGCAGCCACATGCCTGCACCTGCCGCGGCCCGGCGTTGTAGGCCGCCAGCGCGAGTGGCACCGACCCGAACTGCCGCAGCAGGTCACGCATGAGATGTGCCTGCGCGTGGATCGCCGCCTCCGCGTCGAACGGGTTGACGAGCCCGTATGCCGCCGCAGTGTCCGGCATGAACTGGGCGATCCCCAGCGCTCCCGCCGGCGACCGCGCAAACGGGTTGAAGCCCGATTCCTGCCAGAGCTGCGCGGCGAGCAGTGACGCCGACACGTTCCACCGTTGCGCGGCCGAGCTCAACACGCCCGAATAGCGCGCCGGCA
>JAOPZJ010000075.1 GCA_025964155.1 Solirubrobacterales bacterium | reverse complement strand
CCGACGCCAGCGGGACTACCAGGGTCAGCGTCCGGCGGCCGGTCATGCCGGGGGTCCGGCAGGGCTTGCACCGGACCCGCCGCGCGGCGAGCCCGAGCGCACGCCGGTGACCGTGAAGGACTTGCTGACGAGCACGTGCATCTCCGACCCGCCGCTGCTGCGCACGACACCCGCGACGTAGCTGCCGTCGGGCACCTGCACGATGTCCTGGATCGTCCCCGGGTACTTGGCCAGCGCCGCGGCCTTGACCTTCTCGGCGGCCGGTCCGACCACCGGCGTGCCAGGGCCGCCCGGACCGTTCGGACGTCCTGCGGGCGCGCCCGCACCGGAGGGCGTCGTCGTCGTGCCGGAGCTCGCGCTGGTGCCGGTCGTCGTGGTCGACGCGCCGCAGCCGGCGGCGGCCAGGGCGGCGGTCACGAGGATTGCGGCCGCCGGGCGTCTGCTGCTTTCGCTGAGCTTCATGACGCACACCCTGGACACGCCGCCTGAGCGCCCGGTGATGGAATGCTGAGCGACTCCTGAGAGGGCATCCACACCGATATGCGACAGCGTCTAGTAGTGCTTTGTTAGGTTGGGGCTGGGCGTAGGAGGATCTGGTCGGGGTCGATGGTCCGTTGGCATGTCTGGCAGCGGCCGGTCCAGCACTTGAAGAGCGGCTGCAGCAGCAGCACGACCTTCGGGAGTGTCAGGCCGGCCGCGGGTGATTTGGGTGCCGGCGCTCCAGGGTGAGGAAGCCGTGTGCGGCGGTGACCAGGGCGGTGTGGTGATACCAGCCCAGCCAGGAGCGGCCTTCGTAGTGGTCCAGGCCGAGTTCGCCTTTGAGCTGCTTGTAGTCCAGCTCGATCTTCCAGCGCAAGCGGGCCAGCCGGGCGAGTCGTTCGGGCTCGGTGTCGACCGGGAGGTTGGAGAGCCAGTAGTCGGTCGGTGCGTCTCGTCCGTCGGGCCACTCGGCGATCAGCCACTCCTCGCGCGGCTGCTCGGTCGCGCCGTTGGTCCACTGTTTGAGGGTGCGCACGCGCGTGAAGACGAACCTCGAGGTCATCGCCTTGCCGTCGGGCCCGTCGCGGAAAGTCACCGTCTTCGCCGCGCCCTGGCCCCGGCGGGCGATCATCTCGGTGATCGATTCCGGGTCGCGGTCCGGCCGCAGCCGGCGGCGGGAGCGGCCGACGGTGCCGTTGCGCTCAGGGACCGCGAAGACTGTCTCGGGCGCGAAGACCGTGGCCTTCGGGCCGACCGCCAGCACGTACTCACACCCGGCGTCGTGCAGTCGCTCGCGCAGCTTGCTGTCATCGCCGTAGGCCTGATCGCCGAGCACCGGCGCATCGGCAAGTTCCCAGCCAACGGCGCGCTCGACGAGCTCGACACCGAGCTCGGGCTTGGTCTTGAACACCACGCCCGCAGGGATCTTTGCCCTGCGTCGACGCTCTTGGTCTTCGCACCAGTCCTCGGGCAGATACAGCGCCCAGCCCAACGGCACCGTTCCCTTGCCGCCGACGGCGTGCAGCGACACGCCGATCTGGCAGTTGCCGATCTTCCCCAACGTCCCGGAGTACTGACGCTTGACGCCCGGTGAGCGCTTGCCGTCCTTCGGAAACCCCGTGTCATCCAACGCCCACGCCTCGACCCCGATCACCGGCACCACACGCTCAGCGACCGCACGCACGACCAAGCCGGGATCCCACGGACTATCGGCCAAGAACTGCTGCATCGACTGGTAATCAGCCTCGCCGCCGAGCCGCTCCACCAACGGCTCCAGCGACTTACGCGGCCCACCCTCCAGCAGACCCCGCAGATACAGCCCGCCGTTGGACAGCTGCACCGGCCGGTTCATCGCGCCGGCCAACACGCCTGCCGCGAACGCCTCAAGACGCCGCTTGACCACCTCCGGCCCATCCACCTCAGCAGCCGCCATCACCGCCATGATCGCTCCTCGCGTCGACACCACGACACGAGCACCATTCGCCAGCCACACCCAGACCCCTACACAACACCTAACAAAGCACTACTAGTGCCCGCCGTCCGCGTGCGCGGCGGCCGCGGCGTGCTCGTCGACGGAGGGCAGCGGCCGGATCTCCGGCTCGTGCGGCGTCCCGCGGACCTCGCCGCTGAGCCCCAGCGCCGTGAGGCGGGCGATCTCCTGCTCGCCGAGCTTGCGCGCAGGGTGATCGGGCGCCAGGTCCTGGATGAGTCGCGCGATGCGGCCGCGCAGCTGCAGGGCGAAATGCGGGGTGGATGCGCCCATGAGCCGGCGCACGTCGTCGACGGTGACGGTGTGGTCGGCGCCGCTACGGGCGGGATTCTCGGCTTCGCTCACGTTGGCAAACCTATCGTGTCGCCGGCCGCTTCCGCCGGGCGCGAGCCCCTCGGGCGGGGCGTTCCGCGCTCACTTGGCGCCCGTCGCGGCGACGGGGGCGCTCTCCAGGTCCTGGTCGATCTCGGATTGCAGGGCGACGGTGATCGCCTTGGTGTCCCCGATCAGCCAGGCGTGGTTGTAGAACCCGCGGGCCGGGTTCAGGGTGAAGCCGGGTTGGATGTCCTTGAGATAGCCGCGGACCGGCGCGTCCAGCGCGACGGCCGACGACAGGAGCAGCGAGGGGCCGTAGGTGCCGCTCGCCGAGAGGGGCGCGACCGCGGCGGCCGTCGCCGGATCGGCGGCGCGTGGGAGCACGACGAGGCCGTGCCCGGGGGTGTTGGCCCCCCAGCCGAAGTCGCCGTCGGCGAACACCGCGAAGGCGATGGCGTTC
>JAOPZJ010000172.1 GCA_025964155.1 Solirubrobacterales bacterium | reverse complement strand
CGCCCGACGATCTGCCGGAAGATGAGCGGCGTCTTGGCCGCCGTCGCGTAGACGCCGACGCGCAGGCGCGGGATGTCGACGCCCTCGGAGACCATGTTCACGGCGACGAGCCACTCGTCGCGCGAGTCGGTGAAGGCGGAGAGCTTCTGCGCGGCGCGGGCCTCGGTGTGCAGCACGACGGTCGGCGCCCTGCCGGTGACCTCACGCAGCAGCCTGGCGATCTGCTTGGCGTGCGTGCCGTCCGCGGCGATGACGAGGCCGCCGGCGTCCTTGTGGCCGCTCGCGCGGACCTCGGCCAGGCGCTCGTGGGCCTCCTTGAGAATCCGCGGCAGGCCGTCGGGCAGCTCGGTCGAGATCGCCGTGCGGTAGCGACGTGAGGCCTCGCGCGGGGTGAGAATCGTGTCGAACGAGGACTCGATGACGTCGTCGCCGGACCGCCAGGAGAGCGTGCCGTCGTACGTGATGAACGCGACCGGGCGGCAGACGGCGTCCCGCACCGCGTCCGCGTACGTGTAGGAGATGTCGGGCACGACGACGCCGTCGCGGTCGTAGCGCATGCCCGGGATCGGGGTGGCGTCCGACCGGAACGGCGTGCCCGACAGCATGAGCGTCTTGTCGGTCCGCTTGAAGGCCGCGGTGAAGCCGTCGCCCCAGGCGAGGTCCTCGCCGAGGTGGTGGGCCTCGTCGGCGATGACGAGCGTCCCGGGGCTGACCAGGCTGCTCCAGCGCTCGCCTGACGCTGCGACCCGGGCGTACGTCACCGCGATGCCGTCGAAGTCCTTCGGCGGGCGCGGCGACTCTGCGTCGGGCACGAGATGCAGGCCGAGCTTGCCGGCGGCCTGCGCCCATTGACGGGTCAGCGGCGCGGTCGGGCAGACGAGCGCGACGCGGTCCGCGTGGCCGTCGCTGAGCATCCGCTTGGCCTGCTCCAGCGCCGGGCGCGTCTTGCCGGCCCCCGGCGCGGCCGAGATGAGGAACGAGCCACCGCGCCACTGCTCCAGGGCGATCAGCGCCCGGACCTGCCAGGGGCGCAGCGGGGGTGTACGGGGACGAGGGGACGGCGTCATGCGGAGGCGGGGATGCTGCGGGATGGACCGGACGGGTCCGCGGAGGGCTTGAGCAAGGGCTCAGGCGCCGCTCGTGCCGTCCGCCACGAAGGCGTCGGCCTCGATCTCGACGAGCATCAGCGGGTCGATGAGCCCGGAGACCTCCACCATCGCGGTCACCGGGCGGATCTCGGCAAAGACCTCGCCGTGGGCGCGGCCGATCTCCTCCCAGCGGCTGATGTCGGTCACCGAGATGCGCGTGCGCACGACGTCCGCCAGCGTCGCACCAGCCTGCCCCAGGGCGCGCTCGACGTTCGCGAGCGCCGCCCGCGTCTGCTCGTACGCGTCGCCGCGCCCGACGACGATGCCATCTTCGGAGATCGCCGTGCACCCGGCCACCCAGACGTGCGCGCCTGCTCGGATGACGCGGCTGTAGCCCACGGTGGCCTCCCACGGCGCACCGGAGCCGTGACGCTGGATCTCCATTAGATGGTTGATTTCACGAGGCGGCCCGTGGGATGGGTGGTCGGGGCGAACCCGTGAAATCAACCATCTCTAGTGCCGGAAGTGCCGGCGGCCGGTCATGACCATCGCGATGCCGGCCTCGTCGGCAGCGGCCACGACCTCGTCGTCGCGGATCGAGCCGCCCGGCTGGATGACGGCGGTGATCCCGGCCTCGATCGCCAGTGCGGGACCGTCGGCGAACGGGAAGAAGGCGTCGGACGCGAGCACCGACCCCGCCGGCGAGTCCAGGCGGCACTTCTCGAGGGCGAGGCGCACCGAATCCACGCGCGACATCTGGCCGGCGCCGATGCCGACGGTCTTCAGGCCCTGGACGAGCACGATCGCGTTGGACTTCACGTGCTTGGCGACGCGCCAGGAGAAGAGCAGGTCCTCCCATTCGCGGTCCGTCGGCTGCTTGGCGGTCACGACCTGCATCGCCTCACGCGGGTCTTGAGCGCTGTCGCGGTCCTGGATGAGCAGCCCGCCGGTGACCTGCCGGATCTCCGGCTCCCCCACGACCGGGACGCGCCCCTCCCCGTCCTCGAGGATGCGGATGTTCTGCTTCTGCTGCAGGACCGTGAGCGCGTCCTCGTCGTAGCCCGGCGCCATGAGGACCTCGATGAACTGCTGGTGCAATGCCTCGGCCGCCGCCTTGTCGACGGGACGGTTCAGGGCGATGACGCCACCGTAGGCGCTGAGCGGGTCGCACTCGAAGGCGTTGGTGTAGGCCTCCAGCGGGGTCGCGCCGATGGCCACGCCGCAGGGGTTGTTGTGCTTGACGATGACGCAGGCCGGCACCTCGAACTCGCGCACCAGCGTCTGCGCCGCCTCGAGGTCCAGCAGGTTGTTGAACCCCAGTTGCTTGCCGTGGTGCTGCTTGACCATCGACAGCAGGTGCGAGCGCGCGCCGACCTGGGAGTAGTACGCGGCCCGCTGGTGCGGGTTCTCGCCGTACGTCAGGTCCATGACCTTCTCGTAGGCGCGCACGTACTGCGGGGGGAAGTCGTCGTGCTTCTCGCCGAACCAGCGCGAGATCGCCGTGTCGTAGCGGGCGGTCGTGGTGAAGGCCTCGGCCGCAAGCGCCTCGCGGGTCGCCAGCGACAGCCGCCCGTCGGTCTCCCCGAGCTCCTGCAGCACCGCGTCGTACGACTCCGGGTTCACGACGACCGCCGCGAACGCGAAGTTCTTCGCCGCCGCGCGGATCATGGTGGGCCCGCCGATGTCGATGTTCTCGATCACCTCGGCGTCCGCCACGCCCCGCCGGGCGGCGGTGCGCTCGAAGGGGTAGAGGTTCACGCAGACGAGGTCGACGAACTCGATGTCGTTGTCCGTGGTCGCGGCGAGGTGCTCGGCGTTGTCACGGACGGCGAGCAAGCCGGCGTACAGCCTCGGGTGCAGCGTCTTGACGCGGCCGTCCATGATCTCCGGGAAGCCCGTGAAGTCGTCGATGGCGCGGACGCTGAGGCCCGCCGCGGAGAGCTCCTTCGCCGTGCCGCCGGTCGAGACGATCTCGACCCCGAGGTCGACGAGGCCACGGGCGAAGTCCACGACACCACGCTTGTCGGAGACGGAGAGCAGCGCACGGCGGATGCGCACCTCCCCGGGGGCGGTGGTCGGCGCGGGCGGGGCGTTCACAGGCTCAGGCATGCTTCACGCGAGGATACGGGAGCGCCCCGAAGGCCGGTGGCCGGCGATCAAGAGGCGTCGACCGCCGTGGGGCAGGCGACGACGTCGGCGCTCGTCGCCTGCTGGAGCAGGCGATAGAGCGTCTCGCGCTGCTCGTCGTCGAGGCGACCGAGCACCTCGTCCTCGACGGCGGCCAGCGCGAACTCCACTTCGGCCAGTCGCATCGCCCCGGCCGTGGTGAGCTCGACGATGTGTCGGCGGCGATCCTCGGGTGAGCGGCGCCGCTCGATCAGCTTGTCGGCCTCAAGGTCGTTGAGGAGCCCGACGAGGTTCGTGCTGTCGATCTGCAACGTCGTCGAGAGGGCCTGCTGGGTGCTGCCGCCGCCGTCGCGAAGCACGGTGAGCGCCACGAGATGGCGCGGGCGCAGTCCGAGCGGCGCGATCGCCGACTCGGCGCGCAGCCGCATGCGCCTCGCCAGATGGTCGAGCAATGCCGCAGACCGGTGCGTCGGCTGGATGACGGGAAGGGAGGCGATAACCCACAGTGTAAAGCACGCACCAGATCATTCCCGTGCTATAAGTAGCTTGCTCACGACAAACCAATGCGTTAGGACAAATGACATGGCCCA
>JAOPZJ010000138.1 GCA_025964155.1 Solirubrobacterales bacterium | reverse complement strand
TCGGCTCGGCCTTGGAGGGGATCGTCGCCCGCGTGGAGCCGCAGACGCCGCTGGCCCGCCTGCAGCGGATCTGGCCGGCAGCCGTGGGTGAAGGCGTTGCCCCGCACGCGACCCCCACCGCGATGAGCCCGGACGGCGTTGTCACGGTGAGCTGCGACGCCGCCGTCTGGGCCCAGGAGGTCGACCTCCTGTCGTACGAGGTGATCGAGCGCTTAAACGCCGAATTGGGGCCGGAAACGGTGCGCGAGCTGCGCTGCCGGGGTACCGAGTCCGCCGCCTGGGCCCGCCAGCGTGGTCCAAGACGTCGTCCGTAGCCAAAAAGACGCTATTTTGCAGGTCTTTTTACACTCTTACGCCCAAGGTTTGAGCACCCTGTTGTGCTATAGTTCTGTCAACCTGCTTCACCCGCCCCGGCTTCACGTCACCCGACGTGCCTCCGGGGCTTTTCACGTCTAACGGAGGACCGCGTGGCCCGCGACGCTGACAACGACAAGCCCGATAAGACCGGCAGCTACGACGCTCAGGACATCACCGTCCTCGAGGGTCTGGAGGCCGTGCGCAAGCGCCCGGGCATGTACATCGGCTCGACCGGCGTGCGTGGTCTGCACCACCTCGTCTACGAGCTCGTCGACAACTCCGTCGACGAGGCACTGGCCGGCCACGCCACGAAGGTCGACGTCACGATCCACCCGGACAACTCGATCACGGTCGTCGACGACGGACGTGGCATCCCGGTCACGATCATGGCCAAGGAGCAGAAGCCGGCCGTCGAGGTCGTCCTCACGGTCCTGCACGCGGGTGGCAAGTTCGGCGACGGCGGCGGCTACAAGGTCTCCGGTGGTCTGCACGGGGTCGGCCTGTCCGTCGTCAACGCGCTCTCCGAGGACCTCGAGGTCCAGGTCAGCCGCGACGGCTTCCGGTTCTCGCAGGAGTATGCCCGCGGCATCCCGCAGCACGAGCTGCAGAAGAACGAGGCGACCACCAAGCACGGCACGACGGTCACGTTCCGGCCCGACACGAGCATCTTCGAACTCACCGAGTACGACTTCGCAACACTTGAGACCCGGCTCCGCGAGACGGCCTTCCTCACGCGCGGGTTGCGCATCACGCTGACCGACGAGCGCGGCGAAGGCAAGCGGGTCGAGTTCTACGCCGAGGGCGGCATCCGCGACTTCGTCAGCCACCTGAACGCCGGCAAGGAGCTCGTCGGCAAGAAGGTCATCTACTTCGACGGCGAGTCCAAGGAGGGCTACGTCGAGGTCGCGATGCAGTGGAACGGCTCCTACCAGGAGTCGGTCTTCTCGTTCGCCAACAACATCAACACGCACGAGGGCGGCTCGCACATGTCGGGCTTTCGTTCGGCGCTGACCCGCACGGTCAACAAGTACGCGCGGGAGAAGGGCCACCTCAAGGAGAAGGACGACAACCTCACCGGTGAGGACATCCGCGAGGGCCTGACCGCCGTCATCTCCGCCAAGCTCGCCGACCCGCAGTTCGAGGGTCAGACGAAGACGAAGCTCGGCAACCCCGGCATGGAGGGCTTTGTCGCCACCGTCGTCAACGAGAAGCTCGCCGAGTTCCTCGAGGAGAACCCCGCCGACGCCAAGGCGGCGATCACGAAGGCCGTCCAGGCCGCGCAGGCCCGCTCGGCCGCACGCAAGGCTCGCGACCTGACGCGCCGTAAGAGCGCGCTGGAGAACTCGCGCCTGCCGGGCAAGCTCGCGGACTGCTCCGTCAAGGACCCGTCCCTCGCCGAGATCTTCGTCGTCGAGGGTGACTCCGCCGGCGGCTCGGCCAAGCAGGGTCGTGACCGTCACACCCAGGCGGTGCTCCCGCTGCGCGGCAAGATCCTCAACGTCGAGCGTGCCCGCATCGACAAGGTCCTCGCGAACAACGAGGTCCAGGCGCTCATCACGGCGATCGGCACCGGCGTCCGCGACGAGTTCGACATCGCGAACGCCCGCTACCACAAGATCATCCTCATGACGGACGCCGACGTGGACGGCGCCCATATCCGGACGCTCATCCTCACGCTGCTGTTCCGCGAGATGCCCGAGCTCTTCGAGGCCGGCTTCATCTACATCGCCAAGCCGCCGCTGTACAAGCTCAAGCAGGGCCGCAACGAGCGCTACATCGAGAAGGAGTCCGAGCTCGAGGAGGTGCTGCTCTCCGACAAGTTCGACCGCTACGAGATCGTCGACACCCACGGCGCCAGCCTCAGGCTCACCGAGGCGCGCTGGCAGCGCTACAACCGGCTGCGCAAGCAGTTCGAGGGCTGGGGCTCGACCCTGCGCGCCGCGCACGGCGAGGACGTCGTGCGGTTCCTCACCGAGAGCGGGCTGCTCGCCGAGCAGGCCGCCGACCTGGCGGCCGCGAAGGCGAACTTCGAGCGGAGCCACGCCGACGGCGCCGTCATCACCACGCAGTTGCTGGACGACTCCGAGGACCTGCTCGTGGTCAAGGGCATCGAGGTCAAGACCGGCCTGGCGTCCACCCACCGGATCCGTCGTTCGCTGTTCGACTCGGCGGAGTACCGCCAGTACGTGAAGGTGCACGCGCAGCTCGTCGAGCTCGCCGGCACCCCGCCGTTCTCGGTGACGCTCGGCGAGCGCACCGAGCAGGCCAAGACCTTCGACGACCTGCGCTCCGCGGTGCTCAACGTCGCCCAGCGCGGCGTGACGCTCAACCGCTTCAAGGGGCTGGGCGAGATGAACGCCGAGCAGCTCCGTGAGACCACCATGGACCCGACGAGCCGCACCCTCGCGCAGGTGTCGATCGAGGACGCCGCCGAGGCCGACCAGATCTTCTCCCGCCTCATGGGCGAGGTGGTCGAGTTCCGCAAGCAGTTCATCGAGGACAACGCGCTCGCCGCGACGATCGACGTCTGATGACGCGTGCCCTCGAGCCCCTTCCGACAAAGCAGGTGACACATGTCCTTTGACGTGATCGACGGCGGCAACATCGAGCCGCGCGCCCTCGAAGACGAGATGAAGAGCGCGTACCTGGACTACGCGATGTCCGTCATCGTGGGCCGCGCGCTGCCCGACGTGCGGGATGGGCTCAAGCCCGTCCACCGTCGCGTGCTGTACGGCATGAACGATCTGGGCCTGCAGCCCAACCGCCCGTATTCCAAGTGCGCGAAGATCGTCGGGGAGGTCATGGGCAACTACCACCCCCATGGCGACTCGTCGATCTACGACACGCTCGTCCGCATGGCGCAGGAGTTCTCCTTGCGCTATCCGCTCGTCGACGGGCAGGGCAACTTCGGCTCGGTCGACGACGATCCCGCCGCGGCCATGCGGTACACCGAGGCGCGGCTGACGCGGATGGCCACGGAGATGCTCCGTGACCTGGACATGGACACGGTCGACTTCGCCCCGAACTACGACGGCTCTCGTCGTGAGCCGCTGGTCCTGCCCTCGCGCTTCCCGAACCTGCTGGTCAACGGCTCGTCCGGCATCGCCGTCGGGATGGCCACGAACATCCCGCCGCACAACCTGCGCGAGGTCATCGGGGCGACGATCGCCTACATCGACGACCCGGAGATCTCACTCGACGGGTTGATGGTGCACATGAAGGGGCCGGACTTCCCCACCGGGGGCGTGATCCTCGGCTACGGCGGCATCCGTGACGCGTACGAGACCGGCCGCGGCCGGGTCCGCGTGCGTGCCCAGGTCGGCGTCGAGGACATCGGGCGCGGCAAGGAGGCGCTGATCGTCACCGAGCTGCCCTTCCAGGTGAAGAAGGGCGGTGACGGCGGTCTCATCACGAAGATCGCCGACCTCGTCCACGACAAGAAGCTGTCGGAGATCTCCGACATCCGTGACGAGTCCGATCGCCACGGCATGCGCCTCGTCATCGAGCTCAAGCGCGACGTGCTGCCGAAGGTCGCGCTGAACAAGCTCTTCAAGCACACGGCGATGCAGTCCACGTTCGGCGTGAACATGGTCGCGCTCGTCGACGGCGTCCCGAAGACCCTCGGGCTGCGCGACGTCATCCACGCCTACGTGGTGCACCAGCGCGAGGTCGTTGTGCGCCGGGCGAAGTACGAGCTCGGGCAGAAGGAGGCCCGCGCGCACGTCCTCGAGGGCCTGCTCATCGCGCTGGACAACCTCGACGCGATCATCAACCTCATCCGGTCTTCCAAGGACCGCGAGACCGCGCGCGCCCAGCTCATCGAGCGCTTTTCGCTCAGCACGATCCAGGCCGAGGCGATCCTCGCCCTGCGCCTGTCGCAGCTGACGGCGCTCGAGAGCGACGCCATCAAGCAGGAGCACGCCGATGTCACCGAGCGCATCGCGGAGCTGCGCGGCCTGCTCGGGGACGAGGCCGCCGTCCTTGCCCTCATCAAGGAGGAGCTGACGGAGATCATGGAGGCCTACGGCGACGAGCGCCGCACCCTCATCTCCCCCACCGAGGACGACCTCGACATCGAGGACCTGATCGCCGACCAGCAGATGGTCATCACGATCACGAAGACCGGCTACATCAAATCCCTCCCCTTGGCGACGTACCGCCAGCAGCAGCGCGGCGGGCGCGGGGTCACCGGGATGGACATGAAGGACGGCGACTTCATCGAGCACCTCTTCGTGTGCTCGTCACACGACTTCCTGCTCTTCTTCTCCAACCGCGGCAAGGTCTACCGCTCGAAGGTCTACGAGCTGCCCGAGGCACAGCGCACCGCCAAGGGCCGCGCGCTGGTGAACATCCTCCCGCTGCGCGAGGGCGAGCGGATCCAGTCGGTGCTCTCGACGCGCAAGTTCGAGGAGACGAAGTCGCTCATCTTCGCGACGAAGTCCGGCACGGTGAAGAAGACCGACCTGCAGGCGTACAACACGCCGATCAAGGCCGACGGCATCATCGCGATCAAGATCCGCGACGACGACGAGCTCGTCGCCGTACGGAACGTCGACGAGGGCGACGAGGTCATCATGGTCTCCCGGGCCGGCCTCACCGTCCGGTTCGCCGAGGACGACGCCCGCTCGATGGGTCGCGACACCTCCGGCGTGCGCGGCATGGACGTCGGGTCGGGTGGCGAGGTCATCGCCATGGACGTGGCCCGCGACGAGCAGGACTTGCTCGTCGTGACCGAGAACGGCTATGGCAAGCGCACGAAGATCGAGCAGTACCGCAAGACCCAGCGCGGGGCCAAGGGCGTCAAGACGATCGGCTTGACGCAGACGAAGGGCGGCCTCGCCGGCGCGCTCGTCGTCAAGGCCCACCACGAGCTCGTCTTCATCTCCGAAGGCGGCATGGTGCAGCGCACCGCGGTCCGCGGGATCTCCCAGCAGGGCCGGTCCGCGACCGGTGTCCGGGTCATGAACCTCAAGGACGACGACCGCGTGTCAGCGGTCGCGCTCGTGGTCGAGTCCGACAGCTCCGCGGTGGACGTCCCGCTGCAGGGCATCGAGCCGACCGACCCCGACGGTGTTGTCATCGACACGCCCAGTGCCGATCTCGATGCGCCGGATGGTGGACCGGAGGGCACCGACGGGGCGTAGCTGGCGAGGTCACGATCGGCGAGCCTGCGCCGGTGCGCCCGGTCACAGGAACCGGCGCAGTTCCGTCCGGGCCATTGATATCGTTTCCTCACCAGAGAAAGGAGGTGGTCCAAATCTGTAGTCACAGTGTTTGCGGGACCCTGGAGGTGACCGGCCGCTAAGCCGGATGGCTGGAGCCGCTCTGCGGAATCCAACCCGGGCCACCCTTCGATCGACTGCCGGATCTTGGTCCCCCCGGCGAGCATGGTCGGTCGATGCTTCCAGTCAAAGATGTGCGCGAAGGGCCCCGTGTCGACGGGGCCCTTCGTGCGAAATCCTCGCCTAGCGGCTTCGTCGCCTGCTGGCTTCTCACCCCGCGCCGGGGTTCGATCAGGCAGCGTCGGGGATCGCC
Source organism: Solirubrobacterales bacterium (assembly GCA_025964155.1). Lineage (GTDB taxonomy): Bacteria > Actinomycetota > Thermoleophilia > Solirubrobacterales > Solirubrobacteraceae > Paraconexibacter. The sequence continues at coordinate 27,646 of JAOPZJ010000138.1, read as the reverse complement.
GTGCTCGTCCTGAGGTCAGGCAGCCAGCGCTGCCACGCCACGGGGATCCGGGGGCTGGCGACCTGGATGAACACGTTCGGACTCGGTGGGCCTGGGACGCTGGCGGGATGCATGTTCGCCTGCTTGGGCAGGCGGTCGCCCTTGCGGCGGTTGCACGGCGCGCAGCACGCGACGATGTTGCTCCAGTCCGAGGAGCCGCCCTTGGAACGTGGAATCACGTGGTCGACCGTCAGGCCGGTGCGCGTGCCGCAGTACTGACACGTCCAGTCGTCCCGGGCGAAGACCGCACGCCGCGTGATCTTGCGGCGGTGGCGGTCGCGTGGGAGCTTGACGAACGCCAGCAGGCGGATGACGAGTGGGCGGACCATCGAGGTGAGCTCGGAGCGCAGTTCGCTGGTGCCGCCCTCGATCACCTCCGCCTTCTCCTTCAGCAGCAGGACGGCGGCGCGGCGGACCGTGCAGACGTTGATCGGCTCGAACGTGGCGTTGAGAACCAGCACCCGGCCACCATCGCGTCCACGTCGCCGGTGCTCCGGAAGCGACGTGAACGGCACTGGGTCAGGTGGTGTCGTTCCCCCCATGATTGGCGCGAATGGTAGCGCCCGCGACGGCGTAGGTCCCAAGGATCCTGACTTCTTCACAGTGCGTCGCCAGCGCGGCGACGGCGTCGGCGACGGCATCGTCCGCGGCGCGGCCCTCGAGATCCACGTGAAAAAGGTAGTGCCCCAGGGCCGATCGCAACGGCCTGGACTCGATCTTGGTGAGGTTCACGCTGCGGGACGCGAACTCCGACAAGCAGCGCACGAGCCACCCCGGGGTCCCGTCGCCGTGGCCGTGGAAGACGACCGAGGTCCTGGCGTGTGCGCCGTCCTGGAGCACCGCGGCCGCGGCGCCGTCCTCGGCGCGCGCGAGCCAGACGAAGCGCGTCGCGTTGCCCGGCTCGTCCTCCAGACCCTCGGCGAGCACGTGCGCGCCGTAGAGCCGCGCGGCGGCGGCGGTGCCGATCGCCCCGCGCGGGCCCCCCTGGGTCACGACGTCCCGGACGGCCTGCGCCGTGGATGAGGCGACGACGGGCGTGGCCTGCGGTGCGAGCTGCCGCAGCGTCCGCGCGCACTGCGCCAGCGGCTGCGGGTGGGACACGACGACCTCGAGCTCCTCGAGGGCCACGGGGCCTGCTGCGAGGAGGAGGTGATGGATGCCGAGCACGAGCTCCCCGGAGATGACGACGTCCGGGGCGTCGAAGGCCAGCGCGTCGAGGGTCGCGTTGATCGCCCCCTCCAGGGCGTTCTCGATCGGCACGATCCCGCGGCGCACCGCGCCGTCCTGGACCGCGACGACGACGTCGTGCACGCTGGCCAGCGCCACCGGCTCGATGTCCGTGAGCCCCGCGGCGAGGAGCGCCTCGTGGGAGAACGTCCCCTCCGGGCCGAGATATCCCACACGCATCGGCGCCTAGCTCTCCGGCGTCGACGGGGCGGGGAGCTCGGTCGAGAGGGCGAGCCGGATGGCCTCGTCCTCCTCGGGCGACAGCTGCAGCTCGCCGGCGCCGTCGACGACGCGCTTGACGTACATCCGGGCGGTGTCACGGTGGTGGATCGTCGAGATGACGATGCCGTTGCGCCGGTCGTCGAGCAGGGCCAGCGTCGTGGACTGGCGGCCGGACATCTCGTTGTAGGCGTCGTACCGCACCAGGCTCGTGTGCGCGATGGCGCCGTCCAGGCGCGTCTCGACCGTATCCAGGCGGCCCGTCAGGTGGGTGGCCATGTCCTCGACGTAGGCGTGCAGGGCCCGGAACTCCCGGGACAACCCCGCCGCGTGCGCAACGACATCGGCGCTGCCGGTGTCCCCGAGGACGAGCTGCTGGTCGGCCCGCAGGCGTCGCAGGCGCACGAGCGCGACGATCCCGACCGTCAGCGCGGCGAGCGCCACGACGACGGCGGCGAGCCCCAGCGCACCGGTGGTGGATGTCAGGTCGTCCACGAGGGCGAAGGATAAGGGCCGCGGACGCCGCGGGCAGCGCGCTCGCCCAGTGGGATCAGGGCTGGAACAGCACGGTGTACGTCATCTTGTTGTTCGTGAGGTTCTTCTCACCGGGGACCTTCAGGACCTCGACGGTGACGACCGCGGAGGTGCCGCGCGGCGGCGTTGTGGTGAGGGGGACCGCGACGGTTGCCTCCGACTTGGCCTTCGTCTGCGTCACCGTCTTGGTCGCGGTGATCGGCTTGGCCGTGCCGGCCTTGACGGTGACGCGGACCTTCACGTCCTGCTCGTTGTTGTCGCCCTGGTTGGCGATCTTCACGTTGAAGGTGACGGTGCCGCTCGCGGAGACCCGGTTGATTGCGGGCTGGGGGCTCAGCGGCGTGGATCCGACGCTGACGCCGATGACGCCGTGGCCGTGCAGGCCCGGGGCGGGTTGGGGGTTGGCCCCGGTGCCGCCGCTTGCGCGGACGGAGCCCAGGACGCCGGCCACGTCGTCGACGTTCAACCACCGCACGTCAGGCAGGAACTGGCCGGCGGGCAGCGCCGCGCCGCTCACGTTCGCGGACTTGAGCGCTTCCTGGATGTACGGGACGGTGCGCTGGCTGTAGATGACGTCCGAGGCGTCGAACGCGCGCATCTGCCCGGCGATCTCCCGGACGGCGCGCTCGGCGTTCTGCGCGTTGTCGCGGCCGGTGGCCTGCGCGACCGGGATGCGATCGGCGATCTTCGCGATCGCGGTGGCCCGGAGGTGCAGCACGAGCATCAGCGCGCTCTGCGCGCGGGTCATCTGGTCGGGGACGGAGAAGCCGGAGGCCTGCTTGACCTCCTCCTCCGCGGCGACGCGGTACTGGCTGACCGATGCCTGCAGGTCGCCCGGGTTGTCGGCCCCGGAGTTGAGGAGCTGGAACAGCGGGGTCGCGACGTCGGACTGGCTCGTGGCCATCACCGAGGCGACGTTGCGTGTGTAGTCCCTCAGCGCACGGTCGGTGCGGCTGTTCAGGCAGCCGTTGATCCCGACGACGAGCAGGACGAGGACGAGCACGCCGATACCGCCGGCCACCAGGCGGCGGATCAGCAGCGTCTGGTCGTCCGCCGATCTGGAGCCACCGGATCCACCCCCGGCCGGGCGGCGCGGACGAGCACCCGCGGGCGTCCGCGGGCGGGCAGCGGGACGGCTGGCACGGGGTGCGGCGCGGGTGGGTTCGTCGTCGAAGAACGACATCAGGTGTTCATGGGTGTAGCACGGTCATCGGAACAGACCGATGAGTGCCGACGGCGCCAGTATGACCAATGGGGCAAAACCTGCACGAGACTGCAAGTTTGCCGTCAGCAGGCATTTTCCTCCCCGAAGCGGGCAGGCGCGGCGTCCGCAGCGCCGAAACCAGGAGTCCGGTGCAACAGGCTACCCGTAAATCCGGCGCCCACCCACCCGCCCACCCAGGCCCCGGAAACGGCGAGCTGGTCCTCGGTCGCTACCGGCCGGTGCGCCGGATCGGGTCCGGCGGGATGGGCGTCGTGTGGCTCGCCCACGACGAGAAGCTCGATCGCCCGGTCGCCATCAAGCGCATCGCCGTCGACGATGAGGCGGTCGCCAAGCGTGCCGCGCGGGAGGCCAAGGCCGCGGCGCGGCTCGCGCACCCGGCGATCGTCGCGCTGCACGAGACCGGGCGCGACGATGACGCCGTCTACCTCGTGTCCGAGCTCGTCGTCGGCAGCACGCTCGCGCAACTCCTCGCCGAGGGCGCGCTGTCTGACCGCGACGTGCTCGAGATCGGCGCGGCGCTCTGCGATGCCCTGGCCCACGCGCACGGGCGGGGGGTCGTGCACCGCGACGTCAAGCCGCAGAACGTCATCGTGCCCGACACGCAGCAGAACGGTGCGGGCGTCGCGAAGCTCACGGACTTCGGCATCGCGATGCTCACGGACGAGGACGTCCTGACCCGGACCGGCGACATCGTCGGGACGCTCGCCTACATGGCGCCCGAGCAGGCCGAGGGCCGCGAGGTCACCGCGCAGGCCGACGTCTACGCACTGGGCCTCGTGATCTACGAGGCGCTGAGTGGCACCAACCCGGTTCGGGGCCGCACACCGGCGGCGACGGCCCGGCGCGTCGGCGAGCGCCTGCCCAAGCTCGAGCGCCTGCGGCGCGACCTGCCACGCGAGCTCTGCGCCGCGATCGACCGGGCCGTGGATCCCGATCCGCGTGCGCGCGGGAAGGTGACGGCGCTGCGGACCGTCCTGCGCAGCCACGGCAAGGTCGTCGACGACGAACCCGGGACGGTGGACGGCGGCACGCTGGAGACCGTCACGCGCGTGACCCGCCTGGCCGCTCGCCGGATGCCGACCCGCGGCCCCCACCCGCACGATCCGTCCACGTGGGAGCCGACGGCCCGGCACGCCGAGGCCGATGCGGACGCCCAGAGGCATGCGTGGCGCCATTCGTCGCCGTCGGTCCGGGCGGCGGCGGCCGTGGGAGCCGGGGCGCTGACGACCGCGGCGCTGGCCGGGCTGGGACCCGAGCCGCCCCTGACCGCGCCGGCGGGTGCGATCATGGCCGCGGTGACCGTGGCGGCGCTGCCGCGCCTGGGATCGCTCGCGCTCCCGCTCGCCCTCGCCGCCTGGCTCGTCGTCGCGCCCGAGGGCGGCACCGGCCTGGCGCTGCTCGTCCTCGCCGCCGGACTACCCACGGCGCTCGCGCTGTGGCGGGAGCGGCCGGCGTGGTGGAGTGCCCCCGCGCTGGCTCCGCTCCTCGGCCTGCTCGCACTGGCGACGGCGTGGCCGGCGATCGCCGGGCAGGCCCGACGGGTGACGCACCGGCTCATCCTCGGCGCGCTGGGGTGCTGGTGGCTCCTGCTGGCCCAGGCGCTGACCGGGCGCACGCTCCTCGTCGGCCCGGTGCCGGGCGTCGATGATCCGGCGCGCTGGACCGGCAGCGCCCAGGGGGCGGCCGGACAGGTCATCGCGCCGCTGATCACGAGTGGTGCCCTCGGTATCGCGCTCGTCTGGGGGCTTGCGGCGGCGGTGCTCCCGTGTGTCGTCCGCGGCCGCGCGGCCGCGGTGGACCTCCTGATGGGTGGCGCGTGGGCAGCCGGGCTCGCGGCTGGAACCCAGGGCGTGGCGAGCGCGCTGCGGTGGCCGGACGGACCGCCTCAAGTGCACGGAGTCGTTGCCCCTGCGATCCTGGCGGGGGTGATCGCCGTGGCGGCCCGGGCGTCACGTGGAGTTGCGTGACGACGTTCAAGATCCTGAGCCGCGGAGAACGTGCCCCTGATACCCGTGCCATGCCAGGCCACTTCGGATGGCCGTCGCAGGTCGAGCAACTACGATGCATCCGACGCCCGCGTGCGTCTAGACCCGTGACATGAGCGTGCTGCGCAACCTCGAGAGCAGGATCGCCGGCCTCGTCGAGGGCACGTTCGGCCGTGTCTTCAAGACGGAGGTCCGTCCCGTCGAACTCGCCCACAAGCTCGCCAAGGAGATGGATGAGCACCGCACCGTGTCCGTCTCGCGCACCTACGTGCCGAACGAGTACGTCGTCTGGCTGTCGCCCAAGGACCGGGCTCGCTACGACGGCGTCGAGCACGAAGTCGCCGACGAGCTGTCGGCGTACCTGCTGGAGCATGCGCGCCGGGAGCGCGTGTCGCTCGTCTCCACCCCGGTGATCGAGTTCCGCACCGACGACGCGCTGCGGCTGGGCGAGTTCGGCATCCAGGCACGCCTCGTGCGGCCCGCACAGGCGGCCGGCGAGGCCCCGGTCCGGCCCGCCGTCCCTGGCGGGGACGCGCCGGTAGGTGGTTCGACATCCGCGCCCGTCGAGCAGGGCGACCACGGTCACACCATGGTCTACTCCACCGCCGCGCGCGTGCAGGGGCCGCTACGCGAGGAGCGCGCGGCCGCGGCAGCCGTCCGTCCGCCGCGCGCCTTCGTCCTGGCCGAAGGCAAGCGGATGCCGGTCCCCGCCGAAGGGGCGGTCATCGGTCGCAGCCGCGAATGCGACATCGTGCTCGCCGATGCGAACATCAGCCGCCGACACGCAGAGCTCCGCTGGACGGGCGGTCCGCCCTCGCCTGGCTGGACGATCAACGACATGGGCTCGACGAACGGCGTGCGCGTGAACGGGCGCCCCATCACCGCCGCCACCGCCGTGGCCGGCGGCGATCGCATCGAGCTCGGCACCGTCCCCATCGGCTTCGAGGTCGAACGGTGATCCTGGACCCCTTCTCCGTGTTGCTCAAGTACGGGTTCCTCGCGGTGCTCTACATCTTCCTGCTCTGGGTCTCGCGGAGCGCGCTCAAGGACCTGCGCCGCGGCGCACAGGGGCCGCCGTCCTACGCGGGTCCGATCGCCGGCGCCGAGGGCACCTCGATGCATGCCGCCGCCGGCGGCAACGAGGCGGCGCTGAGCGCCTTGGATCCCCGACTTGTCGTCGAGCGGGCACCGGGCCACGCCCCGGGCATGGAGTACGAGGTCGGACCGGGGGCGATCCTCGGCCGCGGCGACCAGGCGGAGATCCGCCTGGAGGATCCGTTCGCGTCCTCACGGCACGCGCGCCTCACGCGGCAGGGCGGAGTCGTCATCCTGGAGGATCTGGGCTCGACGAACGGCACCTACCTGAACGAAGAGCTCGTCGGCGGTCCCCAGCCGCTGCATCCCGGCGACCGTGTGCGCATCGGCGACAGCGAGTTCACCTACCTCGAGGCCCTCGACTGATGCTGGGGATCGGAAAGGACTTCTACGCGGGGACCGACCAGGGCCGCCAGCGGCGCGGCAACGAGGACTCGCACTTCGCGCGGCGCCCGCTGTTCGCGATCGCCGACGGCATGGGCGGCGCGCAGGCCGGGGAGATCGCCAGCCGTATCGCCGTCTCGGTCTTCGAGCACGGCCTGCCCGACCTGCCCGGCAGCTGCGAGGAGCGCCTGGCGTCGCTCGTCCAGGACGCCAACGCCCGCATCCACGAGCTCTCACGCACCGACGAGGAGCGCGCGGGGATGGGGACGACGCTGACCGCCGCCTACCTGCACGAGGACGAGCTCGCCGTCGCCCACGTCGGCGACTCACGCCTGTACACGCTGCGCAACGGGGTCATCGAGCGCCTCACGCGCGACCACTCGCTTGTCGAGGAGCTCGTGCAGGAGGGTCGCCTGACACCGGAGGAGGCCGAGGAGCACCCCCAGCGCTCGATCATCACGCGCGCGCTCGGGCCCGAGCCACACGTGCTCGTGGACCACTTCACGCGTCGCGTGCAGGCCGGGGACATCTACCTCATCTGCTCGGACGGCCTGACGTCGATGGTCAAGGACGAGCAGAAGCTCGGCGAGCTCGTCATGGGCTCTGCGACGCTCCGCGAAGCCGGCCAGACCCTGATCGATGCCGCCAACGCGGCCGGTGGACGCGACAACATCACCGTCGTCCTGTTCCGGATCGTGGAGGTGGCCCATGGGGAGCCGGCCGTCCCGGTCGACACAGACCACACGATGATCGGCAGCGGCGCGCCGACCGTGCAGCAGGTGCGGGCGGCTTCAGTCGCCACAGCGGTCCAGAATCCGTCCGCGACCGAAGCGGCCCGCCGCCTCCCGCGGCTGCCGGCGACGGGCGAGGCGCCCAAGCGCCGGCGCGGGCGCAAGACCCGCCGGGTCCTGCGCGGTCTCGTCGTCGGAGCCCTCGTCGTGCTCCCGATCCTCGGCGGCGCGTGGATCGCCAGCCAGTCCGTCTACTTCGTCGGCACCGACGACCAGGGCTTCGTCACGCTGTACCGCGGCATGCCGTACGAGCTGCCAGGGGGCGCGAGCCTCTACAGCGTCAACTACACGTCCGGCGTGCCGATCGGGTCCCTGACCCCGAAGGTCAAGGGCACCGTCACGGCGCACAAGCTGCGCTCGCGCGATGACGGGTCCGATCTCGTCAAGCAGATCGAGCAGGCCAAGCTCGCCGGCCAGGGGGGCGGACCTTGAGCGCGCGGACCCGCGAGCTCTTCGCCCTCGTTCCCGCCGCGCTGCTGCTCAGCGCCGGCTTCGCGGCCATCTTCCTGTCGCGAGGCGATCTGCTCGGCGGGCTCAACGGCACGAACCAGGTCTCGGATGTCTCGCTGACGTACGGCGGCATCTTCCTCGGCGTGTGCGTGGCCGCGCACCTTGTGCTGCGCATCGCGCTCCCGGACGCCGACCCCTACCTCTTCCCCCTCGTGGCGCTGCTGGCGTCCTTCGGCCTCGTCGAGATCTACCGGATCGACGCCGATCTGGCGCGCCAGCAGGCGCAGTGGTTCGTCATCGGCGTCGGCGCGATGGTGACGACGATCGTGATCCTCCGCGACCACGGCAAGCTCGAGCGCTACCGCTACACGATCGCGCTGGGCGGGATCGCGCTGCTCGTCCTGCCGCGCCTGTTCCCGCCGACGAACGGCGCGTACCTTGCCATCAAGGTCGGCTCGATCTCGATCCAGCCGGCCGAGTTCGCCAAGATCGCGATCGTCGTCTTCCTCGCGAGCTACCTGCGCGACACCCGCCAGGTGCTCGTGCTGGGGGCCACGCGGGTGCTCGGCGTGACGATCCCGCCGCTCAAGCACTTCGGCCCGCTGCTCCTTGTGTGGGGCACGGCGATGCTGCTGCTGTTCTTCATCCGTGACATCGGCTCGTCGGTCATGTTCTTCGGCGGTTTCCTCGCGATGGTCTACATCGCCACCAACCGGCTGTCGTTCGTCGTCATCGGACTGCTGCTCTTCTGCGGCGGCGCGTACCTCGTCGCCGGGCACATCGGCCACATCTCCGACCGCATCGACGCGTGGCAGACGCCGTTCGATCCCAAGCTCTTCGATCCCGGCAAGCCGGGCGGTAGCTACCAGCTGGCCCAGGGGCTCTTCGCCCAGGCGGACGGCGGCCTCTTCGGCAAGGGCTTCGGGGGTGCGGTGCTCGAGCTGCCGAGCGGCAACTGCGGCGCCGATGCGCAGCTCTGCACGCTGCTGCCGGCGCCGCACACCGACTTCATCTACGCGGTCATCGTCAACGAGCTCGGCCTGATCGGGGCCAGCGGCCTGCTCTGCGTCTACCTGCTCGTCGTGCAGCGCGGGTTCAAGGTCGCGATGCTCGCCCGCGACTCGTTCTCCAAGCTGCTCGCGGCCGGCCTGACGACCGTGTTCGCGCTGCAGGTCTTCGTCATCGTCGGCGGCGTCACGAAGGTCATCCCGCTCACGGGCGTGACGCTCCCGTTTGTCTCGTACGGCGGCTCGTCGGTGCTCGCGAACTTCGTCCTGCTCGCCCTGCTGCTGCTCGTCTCCAACCGTGCGCGGAGGGAGGCATGAACCAGCCGATCGCCCGCGTCTTCATCGTGACGATGCTCATGTTCGGCGTTCTCGTCGGCGCGACGTCGTGGTGGACGGTCGTCGACGCCCAGTCACTCAACCACGAGCACGCGACGCAGAACAACCGCACCCTGCTGCGCGGGCTGAAGATCCGCCGCGGGGCCATCCGCGCGGCCGACGGGTCGGTGATCGCCCGCTCCGTCAAGAACAGCGAGGGCAACTACTCCCGCCGCTATCCCCAGGGCGACCTCTTCGGGCATCCGATCGGCTACTCGTACGCCTCGCTCGGCCAGCAGTCCGGTGTCGAGGCGTTCTACGACCAGGATCTGGCGGGCTCCGTGAGCGACACCGAGTCCCTGCTCGGGGAGCTCACCGGTCGCCAGCAGGGCGGCGACAACCTGCAGACGACGCTCGTGCCGAACGCCCAACGCCAGGCCGAGCAGCTCATCGCCGCCGCCTCACCGGTCAACGGGGGCGCCGCGGTCGCCCTGGATCCAAAGACGGGTGCGGTGAAGGTGATGGCGTCCGTGCCGGGCTACGACCCAAACGCGATTCGCCAGAAGAACGTCTTCTCGCGACTGTCGACCGACGCCCGGAACAAGCCGCTGGTCAACCGCGCGCTGCAGTTCGGCTATGCCCCGGGCTCGACGATGAAGGTGGTCACGCTCACCGCCGCGCTGGACAGCGGGAAGTTCAGCATCAACACCCCGGTCGACGGCAAGAACAACGTCAAGATCTCGGGCGTGCCGCTGCGCAACGACTTCGACGAGTCCTTCGGCGCCATCGATCTGACCACCGCGCTGGCGAAGTCGGTGAACACCGTCTTCGCGCAGGTGGCCGAGAAGGTCGGCAAGAAGACGATGCGGGAGTACATGGAGCGCTTCGGCTTTGACAAGAAGCCGCAGCTGGACTACCCGCGTGGCGCGATGTCGGCGCCCGGCGTCTACGGATCACGCGGCCAGTTGCTGCGTCCGACGAGCGACAAGGTCGACATCGGCCGGCTGGGGATCGGCCAGGACCAGCTCCAGGTGCCGGCGCTGCAGATGGCGCAGGTCGCTGCCGCGGTCGCCAACAAGGGCGTGCTCATGAAGCCGCACATCGGCGAGCGCCTCGTGGACCGCGACGGGCGCACGACCCGCCGCATCGACCCTGAGGTGCAGTCGAAGGTCATGTCCGAGAAGACGGCCGCCGAGGTCACCCAGGCGATGGTGGCCGTCGTGCAGCGCGGGACCGGCACCCAGGCCCAGATCCCCGGCGTGCAGGTGGCCGGCAAGACCGGCACCGCGGAGACCGCGACGGGCACGGGCACGAAGAACAAGCTGTGGTTCATCGCCTTCGCGCCCGCGAGCGACCCGCGGGTCGCGGTCGCCGTCACCGTCAACGACGTCGTGGGCTTCGGCGGCGACGTCGTTGCGCCGATCGCCAAACAGCTCATCCAGACCCTGCTCAACGAGAAGAAGAACCCATGACCGGGCGTCCCGCAGAAGGCACGATCATCGACGGGCGCTACCGGGTGCTCAACCGCCTCGGATCCGGGGGCATGGCCGACGTCTATTGCGCCGAGGACCTGCAGCTCGGGCGCAAGGTCGCGCTCAAGCTCCTGTACCGGCGCTTCGCTGAGGACGCCGAGTTCGTCGAGCGCTTCCGCCGGGAGGCGTCGTCCGCCGCCGGCCTGCAGCACCCCAACGTCGTCGGGGTCTACGACCGCGGCGAAGAGGACGGCATGCAGTACATCGCCATGGAGTACCTCGACGGCCGCACGCTGAAGGACATCGTGCGCACCGAGGGCCCGCTGGCGCCCGGCCGTGCGGTGGACCTCGTCGAGCAGGTGCTGCGTGCCGCACGCTTCGCCCACAAGCGCGGGATCATCCACCGCGACCTAAAGCCGCACAACGTCATCGTCGACAGCGAGGATCGCGCCAAGGTCACCGACTTCGGGATCGCGCTGGCCGGTGCGAGCGACATGACGCAGACCGGGTCGATCATGGGGACCGCGCAGTACCTCTCCCCCGAGCAAGCGCAAGGGCAGCCGGTTGACGCGCGCAGCGATCTGTACTCCGTCGGCATCATGCTCTACGAGTTGCTCACCGGGCGGGTGCCCTTCGACGGCGACAGCGCCGTGTCGATCGCGCTCAAGCAGGTCAGCGCGGTACCGGTGCCCCCCTCCCAGCTGAACCCCGCCGTGTCGCCGGCCCTCGAGCACGCCGTGCTGCGCGCGCTCGCCAAGGATCCCAAGTACCGGCCGGCCGACGCCGAGGCCTTCATCCAGGAGCTCGACGCCGCGCGGACCGGACTGAGTGCCGTGGCGGGGTCTGGAGACGCGACCGCGATGACGAGGATCGTGGGCGGGGGAGCGGCCGTCGGAGCGGGGGCGGCGGTCCCGATGGCCGACGCGACCTCCAGTTACGAGCTCGCCGCGATGTACGGCGTGCCCTCCGAGGCGCCGCCGAGCCCGCCGCCGCCGCGTGAGCCCGAGCACGACGGCTCGCGCCGCTGGTGGCCGGCGCTCCTGGCCGGCCTCGTGGTCGTCGCGCTGATCGTCGGCGGCGTGCTGCTCTTCGGCGGCTCGAAGGTCACGGTCCCCTCGGTGCTGGGCGCCGACCAGGCCACCGCCGAGGTCACGCTCCGCAACAAGGGCTTCTCGACGGACACCGTCGCCAAGCAGGACCCCACGGCCCTGAAGGGGACCGTGATCGGACAGACGCCCGAGGGCGGGTCCAAGGTGGACAAGGGCGCGACGGTCACGCTGACGATCAGCGACGGCCCCGGCCAGGGGCGCGTGCCGGAGGTCCAGAACCTCGGGCGCCGGGCGGCCAACAAGGCGCTGCAGAAGGCGGGCTTCAAGGTGCAAGAGCGCGAGCAGACCGACGACACGATCGGCAAGGACCACGTCATCGAGACGATCCCGGCGGCCGGGGTCGCGCTCGAGAAGGGCGAAACGGTCATCTCCGTCGTGTCGACCGGCCCCGGCCAGGTCGCCGTTCCCGATGTGACGGGGCAGACCCAGGACGAGGCGGCGACTGCGCTCACCGACGCCGGCCTGAAGGTGAAGGTCGTCAAGCAGGAGTCCGCGGACAAGGACGAAGGGACCGTGCTGGCCCAGGACCACGCGGCTGATACGACGGTGACCAAGGGTACGATCGTGACGATCACCGTCGCCAAGAAGCCTGCGTCCGCCGCCGTCCCCGACGTCACCGGCAAGTCCGCGGCCGACGCCGTCAGCGAGCTGTCGGGCGCCGGCTTCAAGGTGCAGCAGAAGACGAAGGACGTCGACACGGCCGGCCAGGACGGCGTCGTCATCAGCCAGGATCCGGCGGCACCGAAGAAGCTCAAGCCCGGACAGACCGTGACGATCACGATCGGCACCTTCAGCCCGCCGACGACGACGACCACCACGCCGACGACGACGACGACCACCACGCCGACGACGACGACCACCACGCCGACGACGACCACCACCACGCCGCCGTGAGGGTCGCGGTCCTGGCCGGAGGCCGGTCCTCCGAGCACGACGTCTCCCTCGACAGCGCCGCCGCCGTGCGCGAGGGTCTGGCCGAGGCCGGGCACGAGGTGCTCGACGTGCAGCTGCAGCGCGACGGCACGTGGTGGTATGACGGCGAGGAGCTCGCGCTGCGTCCGGGCCGCGGCCTGCTCGACAGCGACGTCGTCTTCCCTGTCCTCCACGGGCCTTTCGGTGAGGACGGCACGGTGCAGGGACTGCTCGAGCTGCTCGACGTCCCGTACGTGGGCTCGGGGGTCCTGGCGAGCGCCGGCTGCATGGACAAGGTCGTCTTCAAGGACCTCATGGCGCAGGCCGGCCTGGCGCAGGTGCCCTACGCGGCCGTGCTGGCGCCGACCCGCGAGACCGTCGATGTCGACGGGCTGGGCCTGCCGTGCTGGGTCAAGCCCGCGCGGCTGGGATCCTCCGTCGGCATCGTGAAAGTCAAGGCCGCCGACGAGCTGGAAGCGGCGCTCGATGTCGCCTTCGCCCACGACGGCCGGGTGATCGTGGAGGCCAACGCCCCGGAGGGCGCCCTGGAGGTGGAGTGCTCGGTGCTCGGGTCCACCGCGGCACCGGAGGTCTCGGTCGCCGGCGAGATCGTCATCCAGAGCGAGTGGTACGACTACGAGGCGAAGTACACCCCCGGCGGCATGCAGCTCGTGGTGCCCGCACGGATCTCGCCGACGGCGGCCGCCCGCGTGAAGGAGCTGGCCGCCGCGGCGTTCACCGCCGCGGGCTGCAGCGGCCTGGCCCGCGCGGACTTCTTCGTCCACGGCGAGACCGTGCTCCTCAACGAGCTGAACACGATGCCCGGACAGACGCGGACGAGCGTGTACGGCAAGCTGTGGGCCGCGTCCGGCCTGGACTACCCGCAGCTGCTGACGCGCCTGTGCGAGGTCGGTGTCGCCCGCTTCCACCACGAGCGCGCCTACCAGTTCTGATCCGGCGTTCTGGCAGCGATCTTCGCCGGCGCGCATACCGGTCAAGGGGTAGCGGTCAGCCCCAGCCCCGGCGCTGCATCGACCTGGACCGGGGCCCCTGCTTCCCCCGCGGCCAGAAGGTCCGGTGGGGAGAATCGACGGGTTGCCAATCACTCGATTCGGAGGATCACGTGCCTCGCTATCTCGGTCGCGTCAGCTATACGTCGGATGCCATCAAGGCGATGGTGGGGAACCCGCAGGACCGCAGCAAGGCTGCCGCCGAGGTCGCGGAGTCGCTCGGTGCGAAGCTGACCGACTTCTGGTTTGCCTTCGGCGAGTTCGACGCCGTGTTCGTCATGGATGCGCCCGACAACGCCACGGCGGCCTCGCTCGCGATGGCCATCGGGGCCGCCGGCGCGCTGTCAAAGGTCGAGACGACGGTGCTGCTCGATGCGGGTGAGGCTCAGGAAGCCATGCGCAAGGCCGCCACCGCGACGTACCGACCGCCGAGCTAGCCGGCCTGCTGTCCATCGCGCCCGAGTGGGCCGTCAAGCATCGCTCAGGCCGCGTCGACGGCCCCGAAGACCCCTGGCCCGCGGGCGTGCTCGTAGACCAGCGACGTCTCCGCGTGGGCGACGGCGGGGTGGGTCGTGAGGTGGTCGACCACGAAGCGGCGCAAGTCCTGCGTGTCGGTCGCCGCGACCCACACGAGGTAGTCGATCGGTCCGGTCACGTGGAAGACCATGAGCACGCCTGCGAGCTCCTTGATGGCGGCGGTGAAGTCCTCGATCTGCTCGCGGTCGTGTGCGGCCAGGCGGACGGCGACCACGGCCTGCAGCGGGCGGCCGAGCGCCGCGAGGTCGACCTCGGCGTGGAAGCCGAGCAGGATGCCGCGGTCGCGCAGGCGGGCGACGCGCGTGAGGCAGGTCGACGGCGCGATCCCGATCTGCTCGGCGAGCGCCGCGTTGGAGATGCGCGCATCGGCGGCCAGGGCGTCGACGATCGCGCGATCGGTCCCGTCCAGAAGGGCGTTCGGTGTGGGGGCCATATCGCCGAACATACTGCGGCGGTCGGCTACTATGGCCGCATGAGCACGCTCACGACGGCGTCGACGACGGACATCAAGGATTCGATTCTCGACGCGATCGGCGGCACGCCGCTCGTGCGCCTGAGCCGCATCGGCGCGGGCCTGACGCCCCAGCTCGTGGCCAAGGTCGAGTCGCTCAATCCCGGCGGCTCGATCAAGGACCGCATCGCCGTGGCCCTCATCGACGCCGCCGAGCGGGACGGCCTGCTGCGCCCCGGGGGCACGATCGTCGAGCCCACCTCCGGCAACACCGGCACGGGTCTGGCCATCGCGGCGCGCCTGAAGGGCTACCAGGTCATCGCCGTCATGCCGGACAAGATGTCGCGCGAGAAGATCGACCTGCTGCGCGCCTACGGCGCCAAGGTCGTCGTGTGCCCGACCAACGTCGAGCCGGAGTCGCCCGAGTCCTACTACTCGGTCTCTGACCGGCTGGCCGCCGAGATCCCCGGTGCGTTCAAGCCCAACCAGTACCGCAACCCGGCCAACCCGGCCGCCCACTACGCCACGACGGGCCCCGAGCTGTGGACGCAGAGCGGCGGGCGGATCACCCACCTCGTCATCGGCGTCGGCACGGGCGGCACGATCACCGGCACCGCGCGCTACCTCAAGCAGCGCAATCCGGAGCTCGTCGTCGTGGGCGCGGACCCCGTCGGCTCGATCTACGCAGCCCCGACCGCCGAGGACGTCAAGGGATACCTCGTCGAGGGCGTCGGCGAGGACTTCTGGCCCGCGACCTTCGACCCGTCGGTCGTCGACCGCTGGGTGCGCGTCAGCGACCGTGACTCGTTCCTCACCACGCGCCGCCTGGCGATGACGGAGGGCATCCTGGCCGGTGGCTCGGGCGGCATGGCGCTCCACGCCGCCCTCGAGGTGGCCGCGGGCATCGACGACCCGAAGGCGCTCGTCGCCGTGATCCTCCCCGACGGCGGTCGCTCCTACCTCAGCAAGATCTACTCCGATGCCTGGATGACCGAGTACGGCTTCCTGGAGCGCTCGGGCGAGGAGTCCGTCGGCGATGTCCTGCTGCGCAAGCACGACGACACGATCCCGGCCCTCGTCACCGTCCGGACCGATCAGCCCGTTCGCAACGCCGTCGCGCTGCTGCACGAGCACCGCGTCTCCCAACTGCCGGTCGTCTCTGCGCACGACGACCAGGCCGTCGTCGGCTCGATCGGCGAGCGCGGTGTCCTCAAGCACGCGGTGTCCGACCCGGATGTGCTCGACGCCGCCATCGTCGACGTGATGGAGCCGCCGTTCCCGGCCGTCTCCGCGGGCGATCCGGTGCGTGACGCCGTCGAGCTGCTGTCGGGCGACCGCCAGGCCCTGCTCGTCACGCTCGACGGCCGGCCCACGGGCATCGTCACGCGCGCCGACCTGCTTGAAGCGCTCGCCCGATGAGCGCCGTCGACGCCGGGCATGACCTGGCGACCCGGGTCGTGCACGCGGGGCTGGACCCGGACCCGACGTACGGCTCGGTCATCCCCGCCATCCACCAGACATCCACCTTCCGCCAGCCGAGCGTCGGCGAGTTCGTCGAAGACTTCGACTACGCGCGCAGCGCCAACCCGACCCGGGCGGCGCTCGAGCGCGCCCTCGGCCTCCTGGAGGGCGGCCACGGAACCGCGTTCTCCTCGGGGATGGCCGCCACCCACGCGCTGCTCACGGCGGTCTGCTCGGCCGGCGACCACGTCGTCATCCCGTCCGACCTGTACGGCGGCACCTTCCGGCTCGTCGACAAGGTGCTGACCCGGTGGGGCCTGGAGTACACGATGGTCGACCAGACCGATCTCGATGCCCTTGCCGGCGCGGTCCGGGGCGACACGCGCCTGATCTGGGTGGAGACCCCGACCAAC
The DNA here is from genome assembly GCA_025964155.1 of Solirubrobacterales bacterium. GTDB lineage: Bacteria > Actinomycetota > Thermoleophilia > Solirubrobacterales > Solirubrobacteraceae > Paraconexibacter. Next base: position 11,010 of record JAOPZJ010000138.1, on the reverse strand, counting down.
CCGATGCTGAACGTCGTGGACATCGCCGGCGTGGTGGAGCGGGCTCGCGGCGCCTTCGTCGCGGTGGACAACACGTTCGCCACGCCGATCAACCAGCGGCCGCTCGAGCTCGGCGCCGACGCCGTCGTGCACTCCACCACGAAGTACCTCGCGGGCCACTCCGACACGGTCGGTGGCGCGGTCATCACCGCGGGCGCGGAGGTCCACGACGCCGTGCGGTTCGTGCAGAACGCGATCGGCGCGGTGCCCGGGCCCTTCGACGCCTTCCTCGTGCACCGTGGGCTGCGGACGCTCGCGCTGCGGATGCGCGCGCACGCCGAGAACGCCGCGGCGGTCGTCGCCTTCCTGCAGGACGCCGAAGGCGTCCACGAGGTCCGCTGGCCGGGCTTCAGCGGCATGGTGAGCTTCCGCCACCCCGACGCGACGCGCGTCGCCGAGCGGACGCGGCTGTTCACGCTGGCCGAGTCGCTCGGGGGCGTGGAGTCGCTCGTCGAGGTACCGCAGGCGATGACCCACCAGTCCGTCGAGGGCTCCGACGCCGCTGTCCCGTCCGACCTCGTGCGCCTCTCGGTCGGCATCGAGGCGGCGGCCGATCTCGTGGCCGACCTGCGCCAGGCACTGCACGCGACGGTGACCGCACCTCCCGCGTAACGTTGGGAGCATGGCAGCGGGCGAGCTCATCCCGATCGGCGTGGTGCACTCGCCGCTCACCGACCGTGCGGCGGCGCCGAAGCAGGGCCACGAAGGCGCACCCGACGCGTGGGTCGTCTTCGAGTCCGCGGTGGCCGACGGGCTCGACGGGATCCGTGAAGGCGACGAGCTCATCGTCCTGACGTGGCTGGACCGCGCGCGCCGCGACGTGCTGCGCGTGCATCCGCGCGGCGACCCGGCCAAGCGCGAGCAGGGCGTCTTCAGCACGCGCTCGCCGGACCGCCCGAACCCGATCGGGCTGCATCGCGTGCGGGTCCTCGCGCTGCACGGCCTGCGCCTGAAGGTCGCCGACCTCGAGGCGCTGGACAGCACGCCGGTCATCGACGTCAAGCCGGTGATCGCGACCGACGGACGCTGACGCACCCACTACTTCCGCTGGTACAGCCGGACCTCGCTGAGCTCGACGCTGTCCTTGCCAGGCGGCAGCGCCTGGATCCAGATCAGGTAGTAGCGGTAGGGCTTGCCGCTGAGGGGCACGGTCGTCTTCCTCGTCGCCTGGCCGATGTCGGCGACCGCGACCCAGCGCGGGTCGGTGATCGTCTTGGGGACCGCGGACTTCGAGGCGTAGATCGTCCCGCGCCATCCTGGGGTGGGTGAGTCGATCTCCAAGCGCGCGCCGTTGGCTGAGGGCTTGGCGTCCAGGTAGAGGCCGACCCCGGGCTTGCTGCCGAGCGTGCCGCCGGTGTAGTTCTCCGTCTTCCACGAGGTGTTCGGGTTGTCGTCGAGGACGTTCTTGGCCAGCTCCGGATGCTCTTCCTGGCTCGGTGTGCCGTTGGGGTCGTAGTCGTGCGCGGCGTCCTGGGCCAGCGAGACGCCGGTGATGCCCGGCAGGGCGCGGCGCGGCGGGTCGGCCGCGTTGCGGGTGCCACGTGTCGTGCTGCCCTTCAGCGCGAAGGCGAGGGCGACCGCGATCGCGGCGATCAGCGCCACGAACACGAAGATCCGGGCCGGGTGCAGCACGCCGGCGGGCACGCGGCGGCGCTTCTGCGGGGGGAGCGACTTGAAGACGGCGGTCGCCTCGCTCGTCAGGTGGCCGGAGCGCGCGAGCTCGATCGACAGCACGTCCTCGAGGTCGCCGATGAAGGTCGCGTCGTCGGGGTAGCGCTCGTCCAGGTCCTTCGCCGTCGCGCGGTCGACGACGGCGGCCAGGGCGCTGGAGACCTCGGGACGGCGGATCTGGACGTCCGGGAGGTCCTCGCGAACGTGCTTCATCGCGACGGCGACCTGGCCCTCGCCCTTGAACGGGACGTCCCCGGTGAGCATCTCGAACAGCACGATGCCCAGCGAGTACAGGTCGCTCTGCCCGGTGACGGCGTGGCCGAGTGCCTGCTCGGGGGAGACGTAATCGGTCGTGCCCAGCACGCGGCCGTCCTGCGTCAGGCCGGCCTGGTCCAGCGTTCGCGCGATCCCGAAGTCGGTGACCTTCGCCGACCCCTCCTCGTCCAACAGGACGTTCTGGGGCTTGACGTCGCGGTGGACGATGCCGCGCTCGTGCGCGGCGCCGAGCGCGCGCGCGATCTCGATCGCGTAGGCGACGGCCTCGCTGATCGGGAGCTTGCCAAGGCGCCGGATGCGGTCCTTCAGCGTCTCGCCCTGGATGTGCTCGAAGACGATGTACTGCGTGTTGTCGTCCTCGCCCGCGTCGATGACGCCGACGACGTGCGGGTGGTTCAGCTGGGCGACGGCACGCGCCTCACGGCGGAAGCGCTCCAACTGGTCGGCGTCGCTGGCGATGTCCCCGTGCATCACCTTGATCGCCACCTGGCGCTCGAGGGTCGTGTCGAAGGCGCGATAGACCGTCGACATCCCCCCGGCGCCGATCTTGGCGTCGAGGCGATACCTACCAGAGAGAAGCGTGCCGACCGGGGCGGTCACCACTCGTATTGTGCGGGTATGGCGGTCATCAGTGTCACGACGTACACCGATCCGGCATGCCCGCGCTCCTGGGCGGCCCAGCCGGCGATGGTTCGCGTGCTGTCCGAGTTCGACGCCCAGGTGCGTGACACCTACGTCATGGCCGGCCTTGCACGGGAGATCCCAGACCGCCTCGCGCTCGACGTGGCGCGTAGCGCTACGGGACGGTGACGGCGCCGAGCATCACGGTGGGGTGCAGCGTGCAGACGTACGTGTAGCGGCCGGGCGCGTGCAGCGCGACGGTCGTCACGGCCCGCCCCGGCGCGATGGTGGCGGTGTCGAAGTCCGTGGCCCCGTAGCCGCCCGAGCCCCGCGCGACGACGCGGTGGGCGACGTCGTCGTCGTTGACGAAGCGCACGCCGGTCCCGCGGCGGATCGTCACGTCGCCGTCCACGAACCGCAGGCGCCGCATACGCACGGTCGCGCCCGCGCTCGCGGCGGACCGGGCGCTCGACGCGGTCCGCGACGCGGGTGATCCCGAGCGCTCCGGTGGCACGGCGGCCACGGCGTCCCGCGCCGGGACCACCGCGGGCGGCGAGGTGGCCGTATCGCCGTCCCCGGTGTTCACGCCACCGAGCGCGATCGTGATGGCACCAGCGACCGCGGCGACCGTGACGGCGATGGCGAGCAGGCGACCCATGGTCGACCGACCATAACGTGGAGTGACAGACCTCCGCAGGAGGTAGTGTCGCCCGATGCGTCCCCCGCCGTTGCTCCTGGAGCGGACCCCGCAGACCCAGGTCCTCATCGCCGTCGTCGTCCCCGCGCTCTTCGGTGCGATGACCGGCCTGCTCCTCGGTCGCGACGAGGCCGCGTACCTCGCCCTGTCGATCCTCGGGGTGGCCGGTGGCATCGGAGCGGGCTATGAACACCCGGGGGCGGGGGAGGGGGCCCGGCGCGGGATCTGCGGCGGCCTGCTCTTCGGGACGTTCATCCTGCTCGCCGCGGCGGCGACGGGCGACCGGGCCCAGGCCGAGCTTGCGGACCCGCAATGGGTGCTCGTCGTCATCACGACGGCGCTGGGCGCGCTCTTCGGGGCCATGGGTGGCGCGCTGCGCGGCCGTGGGACGGCGCGCGCCTGACCCGCGTCGCGCGGCCCGGCCGTCGGGCCGCCAGAAAACCGGAGAAGCAGACTCCATTTGTGTATCCTCAGGGTGTGACCGTTGTAACACGACCCCTTCGCAAGGACGCCGAGCGCAACCGGTTGCGGATCCTCGAGGCGGCCCAGGAGGTCTTCGCCGACCGGGGGCTGGGTGCGTCGCTCGACGACATCGCACACCACGCCGGCGTCGGCGTGGGGACGGTCTACCGCCGCTTCCCGGACAAGGACGCACTCATCGACGCGCTCTTCGAGCAGCGGCTCGAGGAGTTCACCGCCATGGCGCTCGCGGCGCTGGACAACCCCGACCCCTGGGAGGGGCTCACCGCGTTCCTCGAGCAGGCGGCCGGCATGCAGGCGTCCGACCGGGGGCTGAAGGAGCTGCTCATCAACTCGCCCCACGGGCGCCAGCGGATCACCAGCGTCCGCGACCGGATCACGCCGCTCGTCAACGAGGTGGTGGCGCGCGCCCAGGAGAGCGGCGCGCTCCGCGCCGACATCGGCCATCAGGACCTGCCGATGATCAACATGATGCTCATTACGATCGCGGACGCCGCCCGCGACGTGCAGCCGGATCTGTGGCGGCGCTACCTCGCGATCGTCCTCGACGGCCTGCGAGCCCAGCCCACGACACCGACGGCGCTGCCGGTGGTGCACCTGGAGGACGAGCAACTGGACTCCGTGATGCAGTGCTGGCGCCCGCCGGCTCGCTGAGCGCCGCCGCTGATCCCGGGTTATCCGCGCAGGAGGCTGAGCACCGCGTTCGGTGCCTGGTTGGCCTGCGCGAGCATCGCCGTGCCCGCCTGGGTCAGGATCTGCTCCTTCGTGAGGTTCGTCATCTCCGAGGCCATGTCCACGTCGCGGATGCGGGACTCGGCGGCGACGAGGTTCTCCTGCGACGTCGCCTGCACCGCGAGCGTGTGCTCGAGGCGGTTCTGGACCGCGCCGAACGTGGCCCGCGCGGCGCTGATGGCGTCCAGGGCGGCGTCGATCTCGGTGAGGTCGGTCGTGCCGGAGGCGGTCAGGGAGAACGCCGCAGTGCCGAGGGTCGAGCCGAGGCTGATCGTCGGGACGGTGATCTGCTCGCCGTCGTTCGCGCCGACCTGGAAGGTGACGGTCCCCGCCGCGTTCAACAGCGCGATGCCGTTGAACTTGGCGGCCTGGCCGATGCGGTCGATCTCCGACGCGAGCTGGTTGACCTCGGTCTGGATCGCGGCCTGACCCGCGGCGCTCATCGCGCCGTTCTTGTACTGGACCGCGAGCTCACGTACGCGCTGCAGCATCGAGTGGACCTCGTCGAGGTTGCCCTCGGCGGTCTGCACGAGGCCGACGCCGTCCTGGATGTTGCGCTGGGCCTGCGCCAGGCCGCGGATCTGACCGCGCATCTTCTCGCTGATGCCCAGGCCGGCGGCGTCGTCGGAGGCGTGGTTGATGCGGGACCCGGATGACAGCTTCTCCATCGCCTTCGTCAGACGGTCGCTCGTCTGCATGAGCTGGCGATGGGTGTTGAACGCTTCCGTGTTGTTGTTGATGCGCAGAGACATCGTGTCTCCTTCCGTGGATTCGTTGAGGGGGGACGGATCGGGTCCCGTTGACGGCTAACTGCTGGGTCGGGCGGACGGCTCGGCGCTGGTCAGCTCCTGCGGGACCTGGCCGGGGTCCGCGGCGGCTGCCGCGGTGTTCTCGGCCTTGACCGCGCTGTAGATCTCTTCCCGGTACACGGGGATCGACTTCGGCGCGGCGATCCCGATGCGGACACTCGATCCGCTCACCTCGATGACCTCGATGACCACGTCGTCACCGATCATGAGCTTCTCTCCGGGACGGCGGGTGATGATGAGCATCGCGCGAGGGTACCGGGGGTCGCCCTAGGCGGCCCGGGCCTTTGGATCGCCGGTGCCGGCGAGGTCTGCGAAGAGCGGAGCCCGGACGGGCGCGTCGGGCGCCTGGTTGATGATCTGGTGACCGCGGCCACCGGCGATGAGGATGGGCGCCGCGAGGTTCGCGCAGAAGTCCTGGAGGGACTCGGCGGCACGGACCGTCACGTAGACCGAGGTCGCGGTTGCGTCCTCGATGCCGATGCGCGCGGCCTCCTCGTCGGAGAGCTCGACCTCGTAGCCGCCGAAGAACCGCCACGGGTTGGTGACGGGGATCGCGAGCTGCGGGTCGTCGAGCGAGTGCAGCCACACGAAGGCGGCGTCGTCCTCGCGAGCCAGCAGCGCGTAGCGGCGGCCACCGAGACCGATGAGGCCGGCCGGGAAGTCCAGGACGGCCTCGTCTGGGATCTCCAGAGGCCCGAAGCGGGTGCTGTGCAGGGTCACGGACATGGGATGGTGCGGTCCTCCGGTCGACGGGCGGGCAGGGTGTCGTCTGTGTGATCGGCCATCAGCGCAGGAAGTCCAGGAGCGACGGTTGCAGGACGTTGGCGGCGGTCTTCAGGGCGCCCTGGTAGGCCGCGGACTGGGCGTTGAGCTGCATGAGCGCCTCGACGGGATCGGCGTCCTGCGTCGTGCCGAGCAGCGTCGTCGCGACGAGCTGCGCGTCGGTGAGCCGCGCGTCGGCGGCGTCCAGGCGGTTCTGCGTCGCGCCGACCGTGGCCTGCTGGGCGGTGATCGTGTCGAGGTTCGCCGACAGCGCCTGCAGGTCGGTGCCCTGGAGGGACGCGGTGGCGTTGGCGGTCAGATGGGCCTGGATCGTGCGCAGCGTGTCCAGCAGCTGGCCGTCGCCGCCACCGGCGCCCAGCACCTGCATGCCGGTCGTGTTCACCTGGACCGCGACGCCCGGGCCGATCGAGCGGGCCACGACGGCGGTGTCGCCGGCGTACGAGTCGACGGCGCCGGCGGCGTAGGGCGGCGTGCTCGTCGCGGTGCCGCCGAAGATGTAGGCGTCGCCGACCTTCGCGTTGGCGGCGTCCTTGACCACGTCGATGAGCTGGGTGAGCTCGGCGGCGATCGCCGCGCGTCCGGCGTTCGTCGTGGCTCCGTTGGCCCCCTGGAGGGTCAGCTCGCGCGCGCGGTGCACGACGTCGGTGATCTGCGACAGGGCGGAGTCCGTGGCCGAGACCCAAGCGGTCGCGTCGGCGACCGACTCGCGGTCCTTGGTCAGGCCGTCGAGCGAGCCGCGCAGCAGCAGGGCGTCGTGGGTGCCGAGCGCGTCGTCGGAGGCTTGCACGATGCGGCGGCCGGAGGCCACCTCCTGCTGCTGGCGGGCGACCCTGGCCTGGGCGGCGCGCAGGTCGTCCATGACGCGGGTGCTCATCGTCTGCGAGGTGATGCGCATCGCCATGGCTACAGCCCGACCCGTCCCGTGCGGTTGATGAGCACGTCGAGCATCTCGTCCATCGTCGACAGCGCGCGCGACGCGGCCTGGTAGCCGCGCTGGAAGCGGAGCATGTCCGTGAGCTCCTCGTCGAGCGCGACGCCGCCGACGCTCTGGCGGCGCTCCTCCGCCGAGGCGGCGAGCGTGGCGCTCGTGTCCGCACGGCGCTGGGCATCGGCGGCCCCGGCCCCCATGTCGCGCACGAGCCCGGCGTACGTCGTGTCGGCTGCGCCGCCCCGCAGCGCGGCCAGCTGCAGGGCGAGGTCGTTCGCGCCCGCGGTGGCGGTGGACCCGGGCGTCACGGTCGTCGCGGTGGCGACGACGCCCAACGTGGCGGCCGTCGTCCCGGAGAAGAAGGCTGTGGGCTGGAGCGCGTTCGTCGCCGCGGTGAGGCCGGCGGCCATGGCGTCCAGGTCCGCGCGGTAGGCGCCGATCGTGCCGCCGGCGCTGCCGAGGTCCAGCAGCGCGCCGAGCTTGCCGCCGGTGGCGGTGGTCAGCGTCTGCGGCCAGGTGACGGTCGTGTCGTCCACGAGCGGTGTGGCGGCGTCCCCGAACGCAAGCCGGATCGAGCCGTTGCCCAGATCCGTGACGGAGACCTGCCCGAGCGCGGAGAGCTGGTCCAGCAGGAGGTCGCGCCGGTCCAGCAGGTCGTTGGGCTGCTGGCCACGGGCGACGGCGTCGGTGATCGAGCGGTTGAGCGTCGCGATCTCGGTCGCGGCCGTCTGTACCGGGCCCTGGGAGCCGGTCAGCGCCGTGTACTGCGCGCCCGCGGTGCTCTGGATCTGCGCCAGGCCGGCGTCCAGCTGGTTGATCGCCGCCGCCAGCGACGTGGCGTGCCCGATGAGCGCGGCCTTGGCGGCCGTGGACTGGGGCTGGTCGGCGACGTCCTGCCAGGCCGCATGGAGGTTTGACAGCAGGGCGTTGATCGAGGTGTCCGACGGCTCGCCGGCAAGGTCCTGCGCCTGGTCCAGCGCCTGGGCCTGCGTGGACGCCTGGCCGCCGAGCATCTGCTGCGCGCGGTACTGCAGGTCGCCGAAGACGTCTCGGGCGCGACTGAAGGCCAGGACGTCCACGCCCTGCCCGATCTGGGCGCCCGCGCCGGACTGCGTGACGCCCGCCGACAGGCTGTAGGGGAGCGACGCGCCGAGCTCGACGGTCTGCCGCGTGTAGCCCTTGGTGTTGACGTTCGCGATGTTGTGCGCGGTCGTGTCGAGTGCCGCCTGCTGGGCCATGAGGGCCCGGAGGGAGGTCTGCAGTCCGCTGAAGCTCGCGATGCTCATCGTCAGGCCTCGAGGTTCAGGGCGCGCAGGGCCGGCGGCCGTGACGCGATGCCCGCCCGCCCACCCCGCCCGTCCGCCGCGCTGGCGGCGTCGCCCGGTCGGCCGTAGGTGTCCGGATCGTCGTGGCCGGCGCCGCCGGCGAGCAGGCGGGTGAGGTGCTCGACGAAGGCGAGCTCCTGCTTCATGAGCGCCCGGTTGATCGCGTGCTGCTGCTGCAGCTCGTCCAGGGTGCCGCGGAGCTGGGCCGACCGCTCGCGCGCGAGCGCCACGGTCCCCGGGTCCAGCAGCGTGCAGAGCGCGTCGAGCGTGACGGTGTGGGGTGGGATCCCGAGGATGCCGGCGGCCTGCGTGAGCAGCACGGTGCGCTCGCGCTCCAGGCGCCCGCGCCGCTCGCTCTCGGCCTGCATGTCCGCCATCCGCGCCAGGACGGTCTCCACCTCGCGCAGGCGCACGGCGCGGCCCTGCGCGATCACGGCCTGCAGCAGGCTGCCGGCGGACTCGAGCTGGACCTGCAGGTGCGCGAGCACCGCGTCGCCGAGCGGGGATCCGGTGCGGGCCGCGACAGCGGTGGTCATCGCCCGTCCGTCCCGGCGATCGCGTCGGCCAGCGCGTCGGTGAACAGCGTGGCGAAGGTGTCGGCCGCGCCGGCGGGCGGCGCGCCTTGGCCATTCCCGTCGTCCTGGGGCTTGGCGGTCGCCCATAGCGACTTGGCCAGCTCACCGGCGAGCAGGCGCTGAACGGCAGGATCGATGGGAGCGGCGCCGGTCATCGTTTGATGCCGTTCGCGATCTCCATGAGCTGGTCCTGGTACTGGATCGCCTTGCTCGCGAGCTCAAAGCCGCGCTGGGCCTCCATCATGCCGACCATCGCGTCGCCCAGATCGACGTTGGAGCTTTCCAGCGAGCCCTGGGTCACGGTGGTCGTACGCGGCGCGGCGGCGGCCGGACCGGAGGCGGCGTTCGTCTTGAACGTGTTGTCCGCGCCGCCCTCCAGGGCGCTCGGGTTCGGGACGGTGACGAGGCGCAGCGCGCCGATCCGGACGCCCTTGGCGGTGACGGTGCCGTCACGGGCGATCTTCAGCTGGGCCTTGTCGCTGCCCGCCGGAACGGTGATCGGCGGGTCCAGCAGCAGCCCGCCCGACGTCACGAGCCGGCCGCGCTCGTCGGTCCCCAGTTGCCCGTCGCGCGTCATCGCGACCTGCCCGTCGCGGCCCTTGACCGCGAGGAAGCCGTGGCCCTGCAGCGAGACGTCCAGTGGCTCGCCGGTCAGCTGCAGCGCACCCTGCTCCAGGCTGCGGCCCATGAGGCCGGCGGCGCTGCCGCCACCGATGAGCACGTCCCGCGTCCCGCCGGTGCCTGAGGCCGTGTAGGCGAGATCGCGGAAGGCCACCCGCACGTGCTTGTAGCCGGTCGTGCTGGTGTTCGCCAGGTCGTTCGCGGCGGCGTCGATGCGCTGCTGCTGTGCCGCCATGCCGGCGGCTGCGCTGTACATCCCTTGAAGCATGGGCGGTCCAGTCGGGAGCTTGTATGGGTGGAGCTCCGGCCCCCGCCAATGGGCGGTCCAGTCGGGAGGCTCCTCGTCTCACACCGGTGATCGGACGGTGCGCGGGCGTCTTGAGCCAGTGGAGCGCACCATGTTCAGTGGGTTGGAGGGGGTGATGAGATGACTTCTCAGCCGTTGAGCGAGCCGACCTGCGTGACGGCCGCACGCAGCGTGGAGTCGATCGTCGTGATCGCGCGCTGCGACGCCTCGAAGGCCCGCAGCGAGGCGAGCATGTCGATCATCGTGTGCGCCGAGTCCACGCCCGAGCCCTCGAGCTCGCCGGTCTGCACGGTGCCGCTCGCGGTGCCGCTCGCGGTGCCGGAGAAGAGCGCGTCCCCCTGCTTGACGGCATCCGGGACGGCGAAGACGCCGACGGCAGCCGCGGTGACGGTGCCGTCGGCCGTCAGCTCCACGGGCTGTCGCCCGGGACCCAGGACAGGGTGGCCGAGTTGGTCGGTGAGGATTCCGCCGGGCCCGGACCGGAACGCGCCGTTGCGCGTGAAGCGCACGCCCTTGTCGGTCTGGACGGCGAAGAAGCCCTCGCCGCTGACGGCGAGGTCCAGCGGTTCGTCGGTCTGCCGCAGCGGCTGCGGGCGCAGGTCCGTGGTGTACTTCGTGATCTGGCTGCCCAGGCCGAGCGCTCCGATGGTCTGGCCGGTGGCGGTGTTCGTGAGCAGCAGCTCGCCGAATGACCGCTGGCTGACGCGGTCGGCCTTGTAGCCCGCGGTCGAGACGTTCGCCAGGTCGTTGGCGAGCTGGTCCTGCCGGGTGAGCTGGGCGAGCATCCCGGAGGCGGCGATGTAGAGACCACGGTTCATGGTCGGAGTGGTCGGCGCGCGGCGGGGGCGCTTGAGGTGCGGCGTCCGCGGTCGATGACCCGGGCGTGCCCGTCCCGGTCATCACCGTCGACCTCGCCGTCCTGCGCACGGCACAGATGGACACCGTCCTGCGCCCGGGGATGGTCCTGTCCGGGCGGGTCACCGAGCGCGTGGGCGCCCACGGCCTGCTCCTGCTGCATGGTGTGCCGCTGGTCGCGCACTTGCCCGAGGGCGTGGAGGCCGGCGCGCGCCTGCGCCTGCAGGTCGCGGAATCCGGCGCAGACCGCGTCGTGCTCCAGGTGCTGCCCGACGTCGCCGGCCCGCCCGC
>JAOPZJ010000133.1 GCA_025964155.1 Solirubrobacterales bacterium | reverse complement strand
TTCGGGATCTTCTACGCGGCGCTCGACGACGAGCGACGCGTGCGCTGGGCGCTCTTTGCGATCGTCGTCGGCGGCGGCTTGGCCGCAGCCGCCGCGCTCGCGATCCCGTCGAGCCCGACCAACCAGTACGGAGGGCGCGTGGAGAGCCTGATCGTGGATCCGAACACGCTCGGCGTCGACCTGCTCCCGGCCATCGTGCTCGGCCCAGTCTTCGCTATGAAGGGCATTCCCAGACCGCAGACCGGCTGGCGGGTGCTCGCGCTCGCATGCGCTGCGGTCAGCCTCGTGGCAACGATCGGCACGGCCTCGCGCGGCGCTGTCGTCGCGTTGGCCGCGATCACCCTGCTGGCCCCGCTGATCTTCTGGCGCTGGCGCCGGGCCGTCCTCGGCGTGCTGACGGTCGGTGCTGTCCTGGGGTTCGCAACGCTTGTGACGGTCATCGCGCCGGATGCCCGGCAGCACCTTTCCAAATCGGGGAGCTCCGGCCGAACCGACGTATGGGTCATCGGCTGGCGGATGGTGGAAGACCATCCGCTGCGCGGTGTCGGGCCGGGCAACTTCCGACAGGAGTCCATCCACTACCTCATCCGTCCTGGTCGCTACGAGGATGCGCGCACGACGGAGCGTCAACTGGCAACGCCGTTGGTGGCGCACAACTCGTATCTGCAGGTCCTGACTGAGCTCGGCGCGGTCGGCCTCGCCCTCTACCTCGCGGTGGCGACGGCGGCGGTCGCCTGCGGCCTCCGCGCGGCCCGCATCTTCCGCCGCCTCGGCCAGGAGGCGCTGGAGCTTGCGGCCAGAGGGCTCGTGCTAGCGCTAGCGGGAACGGCCGTGGCGATCTGGTTCATCACCTACGCGATCCAGGGCCGCGTCGTATGGGTCGTCATGGCGCTCCTCGTTGTCGTCTACGGACTGGCGCGCCGGATGGAACGCGACGCGTCGCTCCCGCGATGAGGCGGATCCACGCCCTCCACCCCCATGACCCCGTCCTTCCGCGAAAAGGCCCTCCGCGGCGCACACCTGGCCTCCGCCGGCTGGACCGCGACGCAGGTTATGAACTTCGCGGCGTATCTCGTGCTCACGAGGCTCATCAGCCCCGCCTCCTTCGGCCAGTTCGCCGAGGCATCAGTCATCCTGGGCGTCGGGACGCTCTTTGCTGAGGCGGGGATGATGGCCGCGCTGATCCACAGGAACGACCGCTTGGAGGAGGCCGCCTCGACCGCCGCCGTGGCGACGCTGCTGACGGGGTTGCTGCTGTGGCCCCTGGCCGCGGCGACGGCACCACTCCTGGGGCTGCTGTTCCACAGCAGCGAGGTGACGGCGCTCGCGCTGGCGCTGTCAGGCTGGCTGCTGCTCCGCGCGCTGACCGTGGTCCCCGACGCACTGCTCCAACGGCGGTTCTCGTTCCTGCGCCGCGTCGTCGTCGAGCCGCTCGGGGTCGCGGCGTTCGCCGTCACGTCGATCGTGCTCGCGTCGCACGGCCACGGTGCCTGGGCGCTGGTTGCGGGAACGTACGCCTCGATGCTCGTCCAGGTCGTGTCCTCCTGGCTGTTCGTCCGGTGGCGGCCGAGGGTCCGCCTGGCCTCCACCGCGATGTGGCGGGAGCTCGCCGGGTACGCGCGGTTCGTCTTCGCCTCGGAGCTGCTACGGCGAGCGGCGTGGCAGGTCGACGTTCTCGCGCTGGGCAGCGTGGGCTCGGCCGGCGCCGTCGGCCAGTACCGCAACGGGCTGCGCCTGGCGAGCCAGCCCCACGACGGCTGGGTGCAGGTGGCTGCCTACGTGCTGCTGCCCACCTTCGCCCGGATGGCCGACGAGCCCGCCCGGTTCCGGGCGGCGATCGAACGGACGATGGCGACGATGTTCATGGTCGTGGCGCCGCTGGCTGCGATGCTCGTGGCGGTCGGCCATCCCGCGACGATGCTGGCGCTCGGACGCGAGTGGAGCGAGGCCGGTTACGTCGTCATGGCGCTCGCCGGCCTCGTCGCCGGAGGGACATTCATCTCGCTGGCCACCGAGGTGCTCAAGGCCGCCGGCCGGCCGCGGCTGCTCACCCGTACCCACGTCGTGACGCTGGTGACGACATGCGTCTGCATCCCGGCGCTCGTGTGGCTGGGCCCCGTCGGCGCAGCCCTCGGCGTGTCCGTGAGTACCGTGCTGACCGCCGTCTACGCCGCGCGTATGGTGCGGGTCGCCGCCGGCATTCCGTGCCGGGCGATCGGCCGGGCTGCGGTCCACCCTTACCTGGCCGCCGCGGGCGCGGCGGCCGCCTCGTTTGGCGTCGGCCGCCTCCTTGAGCCCGGGTCCGCGGACAGCCTCACGGCGGGCGCTGCGGTGCTCGTCATGCTCACCGCCGGGTTCGCGACCTACGCGGTGCTGCTGCGGATCCTCGACCCGACGTCGGCCGCACGACTGCGGGCAATCGTGCCCCGCTCGATCAAGGCGGACGCAGGCCGGAGCGAGGTGGCGACATGACCGTCCCCGACTCTCTGGCGAACATCGTGCCCGCGCTCCAGCGCCATCCGGACGCGGCGGTCGCCTTCACCGACGCATGGGTCTTCGACTCCAGGACCCGGCGGCTGCGCCGCCGGTCGGCGATGGCGCGGCAGCGGCCGCCCCGCAACGGCTCTCTTGACTCTGACCCGCTGCTCGACGAGCTCCTGCAGCGCACCTTCATGTGGATCTCGACGACCGTCCGCCGAACGGCGCTGGAGTGCGTGGGCCTCTTCGACGAGTCCCCCCGCGCCTCCGAGGACTACGAGGTGTGGCTCCGCCTGGCCGCCCACGGCTACGCGGCGGCATGCGTGCCGGGGCGTCTGGGCTTTTACCGCAGCCATGGCGGTCAGGCGTCGCGGGACACGGTCAAGATGTACGCCGCCACCGAGGAGGTGATGCGGGCGGCGCGCGATCGCCTCCCGCTGACGGAGCGCCAGCGCGGGGCGGTGGAGGAGCAGCTGTCGATCGCACGGCTGGGCCTGCGGAGGTTCAGCCGGCCGCGCGGGCTCGGGGACCGGGCGGCCGTCCTCATACATCGCGTCGGCGGGTGGTGGCAGGCCTCCGGTGGTCCGCTGCACTGGCATGGCGAGGTCGCGCCCAGCCCCGTCCACGGGTGCGCCGATGGCGCCCGGGGCCGCATCTCCGTGCTCACCCTCGTCGACCACCTTGGGATTGGGGGAGCCGAGCACGTGGCCGAGGAAATCGCGCGGCGGCTTGATCCTGTGCGCTTTGCGAGCGTCATCTGCGTGACGCGCATGCCGCCGGAGGACGGGGCCCCGCCGGATGTGCACGAGGCCCTGGAACGGCTGCGAGCGGCAGGCGTCCGGGTCGTGCCGCTGCACCGGCGGTCCGCGCTGGACTTGTCGGCATGGGGCCCGATGGTCCGGATGCTCCGTGACGGGCCCATAGACGTGCTCCACGCCCACAAGTTCGGTTCGAATCTCTGGGGAGCGGTGTTCGGGAGGGCGTTTGGAGTCCCGGTGATCATCGCCCACGAGCAGACGTGGTCGTTCGAGGGTCAACGGCTCCGGCGCCTCCTGGACCGTCATGTCACAGCGCGCGGCGTTGACCTGTTCGTGGCCGTGACGGAGGCGGACCGGCGGAAGATGATCGACGTCTCGGGGATTCCCGCCGAGTCGCTGGTCGTGGTCCCCAACGCAATCGCCACCCCGACGCCGTCGGGCGCGCGGCGGCCCAGACCGGAGCCCGGTCCCCGCGTTCCCGTCATCATCGCCGTCGGCGTGCTGCGACGCCAGAAGGCGTTCGACGTCCTCATTCGCGCGACCTCGCTGCTCCGTCGCGATCATCCGGAGGTGAGGACGCTCATCGTCGGCGGTGCGGTCACCACGGTGGAGCCCGACGAGCCCGACCGCCTCCGCCGCCTCGTGTCCGCGCTCGGTGGCCCAGACGCGGTGGAGCACGACGAGCCCGACCGCCTCCGCCGCCTGGTGTCCGAGCTCGGCGTCGGGGACTGCGTCACCCTGCTCGGCGCGAGGACCGATGTCTTCGACCTCCTCGCGGCCGCCGACGTCGCGGTGAGCTGCTCGAGCTTCGAGGGGAGTCCGCTCGCGGTCATGGAGTACATGGAGGCAGGAACGCCGGTGGTCGCCACGCGCGTCGGCGGGGTGCCAGACCTCATCGAGGATGGGGTGCACGGACTGCTCGTCGACCCCGGAGACCCGGAGGCCCTGGCCCGAGCGATCTCCGCCTTGCTCGACGACCCCTCGCGCGCCGCCGTGATGGCGCACCGAGCGCGGGAGCGGCGCCGCCGCGAATTCGACATCGATCAGACCGTCCGTCGGCTCGAGGAGCTCTACGTGGAGCTTTTCGAGCGCTCCCGACGCCGCCGTCCGCCCTGGGCACGACCCCGACGGCGTCCGGTATGAGCTCACGGTCAAAGGGGAAACTTCGATCGGCTGATGGCCGCCTCCAGGGCCGGCCCGGTCCAGGCAGACGAACGGGCGCGGCGCAGCGGCCGCGAGACCTTTGCCTCGAACCGCCACCTGCGGTCGCGGTGGTAGATGCCGACTCGGGGGTAGCGCAGCGGGTCGTGGGCCCGCGGCGACCCGGGCAGTGCCGCCCCGAACCGGTAGCCCGCCTGCTCGGCAGCATGGGCGACGCGGTCGTCGACGTCGCCGTAGGGGTACGCGATCGACGGGCACGCTTGACCGAGGCGCTGCTCGCACGTCTCCCTGGAGGCGACGAGCTCCTGCCGCAGGCCCTCGTCGTCCAGGGTGGTGAGCCTCGGGTGCGTCTGCGTGTGCGAGCCGATCTCCCATCCCGCCGCGGCGAGATCCGACAGCTCCGGCCACTGAAGGGGGACGAGCTCTCGCTCGTGCCGCCCACCCAACCAGTGCTCGATGCCGGGCCACGCCATCGGGCGAGGCGTCCCTGCGTGAGCGGTCGGGACGAAGACGGTCGCCGGGGCGCCCGCGCGGTCCAGGACGGGATGCGCCTGCTCGAGGACGGAGCGATAGGCGTCATCGAAGGTGAACGCCACGACCTTCTCCCCCGGCCGTGCCTGCACCGCGGCGGCGAACGTTACGGGGTCGTAGCCCGACGACAGGACGCGCCCCACCTGGCGACCGAACTGCTCGGGCGTCACGGAGAGCGCCGCCGGCCACGTGGGGCTCACGGCGTGGTAGCACAGGACCAGCGCGTCGGCCGGGCTCCCAGGCGACATGCGGCGATGCTAGGCCGTCGCGCCCGCGCCGGAGGGTGGTCTCGATGACCCCTCGCACCCAGGCGGATCCGCCGTGCGAGCCGGCGACGCTCATCCGGGGAGGCGAGCCGCTGCAGGCGGCCGTCGTGACCGATGTCGCGTCGGTGCGCCGCGAGTGGTCGACGTTGGCGATGCGCAGCGACAACATCTTTGCCACATGGGAATGGGCGGACGTCTGGTGGCGACACTTCGGAGGTGCGGGCCGCCTCTGCGTCGTCGTCTGCCGCGACGCGACGGGGACCGTGCAGGCCGTCGTCCCGCTGTACGTCGCGTCGCTGGGGCCACTGCGCCTGCTGCGGTTCGTCGGTCACGGCCTTTCCGACCAGCTCGGCCCCATCTGCGCGGTCCAGGATCGACACCTTGCCGCCGACGCCCTGGAGCTTGCCGTCAGCACCGTGCAGGAGCGCTGGGACCTGTTCCTCGGTGAGCGGATGCCGGCGTCCGAGCACTGGGCCGCGATGCCCGGCGCCCACTACGTCCAGCGGGAGGCGACCCCGGTGGTCAGGCTCGACGGCCGGACCTGGGAAGGCTGGCTGGCGACCCGCAGCGCCAACGCACGCCAGCAGATGCGCCGGTACGAGCGCAAGCTCGCCCGCGAGCACGAGCTGCGGCTTCGGCTGTGCAGCAGCGATGCAGAGCTCCCGCGCGACCTGGAAATCCTGTTCGCGCTGCACGACGCGAGATGGGGCGATGACGGCTCGGGCGCGTTCAGCGACGCCCGTCGGCGCTTCCATCGTGAGTGGGCCTCGGTTGCCCTGGCACGCGGCTGGTTGCGTCTGTGGACGCTCGAGCTCGACGGTCGTCCGGCCGCGGTCTTCTACGGCTTCCGCTTCGGAGAGAGCGACTACTACTACCAGGCCGGCAGGGATCCGGCGCACAACACAAGCTCCGTCGGCTTCGTCCTGCTGCTGCACACGATCCGCGACGCCGCCGACGCCGGGAGGCGCGAATACCGCCTGCTGCGCGGCGATGAGACCTACAAGGGCCGCTTCGCCGACGACGACCCCGGGCTTGACACGATCCTCGTGCCGGCCGGTGTCCGCGGGCGGCTCGCCGCAAGGGCGGCCCTCGCGACATCACAGCTGCGCCCCGAGTTCCGCGGCGCGCTCGGGCAACTCCTGAGCAGGGCATAAGACATGGAAGCTGTTCGCGCGAGTGTGCTCGTCCCCGTGCTGAACGAGGAAGCCCACCTCCGCGCCGCGGTGGACGCCATGCGTCGGCAGCGCTTCGACGGCCGCCTCGAGTTCCTCTTGATCGACGGTCGCTCCTCGGACCGCACGCTCGCGATCCTGCGTGAGCTCGAAGCGGAGGACCCGCGCATCCGCGTGTTGGACAACCCTGCCCGTGCGACGCCGCAAGCCCTGAACATCGGGCTGTGCAGCGCGCAAGGCGCGTACATCGTGCGAATGGACGCGCACACGCTGTATCCGCCTGACTACATCGCACGGGGGGTTGCGCGGCTGCAGGCCGGCGACGTCGCGTGGGTGGCGGGCTTCCAGGTGCCCCTCGCCAATGGCGCCGGCACCCGGCGCACCGCGCTGGCACTCGGGACCAAGCTCGGCACCGGCGCGTCACGGAGATGGCTCCCGCAGGGGACTGGCGCCCGCCCGGCCCCGGGCCATGACGAGATCGAGCTCGACACGGGGGTGTTCGGCGGCGTCTGGCGCCGCGCCACGCTGCTGGAGGTCGGTGGGTGGGACGAGGGCTTCGCGCAGAACCAGGACGCCGAGCAGGCGGCCCGCATCCTCGAGCGGGGGGGTCGCATCGTGTGTCTGCCTGGGATGAGCGCGCGGGACTTCCCTCGTGGCACGTTGCGCGGGCTCGCGCGCCAGTACTTCAACTACGGGTATTACCGCGCCAA
>JAOPZJ010000088.1 GCA_025964155.1 Solirubrobacterales bacterium | reverse complement strand
CCGTGGTCGGTGAGCGCTGGGGCTTCATGGGCGCCGCGCTGGTGCTCTCGCTGTACTCCCTGCTGATCTGGCGGGGCCTACGGGCGCTGACGATGGCGAAGAACCTCTACGGCGCGCTGCTCGCCGGCGGCATCACCGCGATGCTGCTCTTCCAGGTCTTCATCAACGTCGGCATGACCGTGGGAATCATGCCGATCACCGGCATCCCCCTGCCGCTCATGAGCTACGGGGGCTCCTCGGTGATCACCACCTTCCTGGCCATCGGCCTGCTCCAGTCGATCTACGCGCAAGGGCGCGCATCGACCGCCGGCAAGGGCCGCGTGCTGGGTTTTTAGCCTTTAGAGAGTGAGATAGACGTGAGAAAGCAAGTGCTGGTCAGCGTTGATCGGGCCGAAACCCGCATCGCATTGTTGGAGGCGACCGGACAGGTCGCCAAACCCGCAGCCGGACGCGGCCGTGGCCGGGCCGCGGCCGCCAAGCCGACTGCGAACGGGATGGACGGCTACCGCGTTGCGGAGCTGTACTTCGAGCGCCGCGGCAACCGGTCCATCGTGGGCAACATCTACAAGGGCAAGGTCGACAACGTCCTGCCCGGCCTGGAAGCCGCGTTCGTCGACATCGGCCTCGAGAAGAACGGGTTCCTGCACGTCGACGAGATCGTGCTGCCGGGCGTAGAGACCGTCCGCCGCGGTCGTGGCAAGGACGACGGCGGCAAGAAGATCTCCGATCTGCTCAAGCCGGGGCAGGAGATCGTCGTGCAGGTCGTCAAGGACCCGCTGAAGTCCAAGGGCGCTCGGCTGAGCATGGATCTGACCGTCGCCGGGCGCTACATGGTCTACACCCCGACGGGTGAGGGCATCGGCGTCTCCAAGCGCCTGGACGACAAGGAGCGCGAGCGCCTGCGCAAGGAGGCCAAGGGCCTGGACCTGCAGGGCGGTGGCGCGATCGTCCGCACCGCGGCCCACGGCGCCACCCGCGCGGACTTCGAACGCGAGCTGCAATACCTCTTCAAGCTCCACGAGGTGCTGCAGTCGCGGGTGGACTCCACGCCCGCGCCGGGTCTCGTCTTCCAGGAGGCCGACCTGTCGGTCCGTGTCGTGCGCGACATCTTCGCCGCCGACTTCGAGCGGGCGATCGTCGACGACGAGCAGCAGTACCAGCGGCTCGTGTCGTTCTTCACGCGCACCGCCCCCGAGCTCGTCGAGCGCGTCGAGCTGTGGCAGGAGTCAAAGCCGCTCTTCGAGTCCACCGGGGTGGACGAGGTCATCGACGGCCTGATGTCCAAGCGCGTGGACCTGCCGTCCGGCGGCTACCTCCTCATCGACTACGCCGAGGCCGGCACCGTCATCGACGTGAACTCCGGCTCGTACGTCGGGCGCGGCAAGCAGGCCCGGCTGGAGGACGTCATCACGAAGACGAACCTGGAGGCGGCCGAAGAGGTCGTCAACCAGCTGCGCCTGCGGGACATCGGCGGCATCATCGTCATCGACTTCATCGACATGGCGCGCGCCCGGAACCGCGACGCCGTCCTCAAGACGCTGCGCAAGTCGCTCGACGACGACCGCACGAAGACGTTCACCGCCGAGATCTCGCGCCTGGGGCTCGTCGAGATGACGCGCCAGAACGTCACCGAGGGCGTCCGCGAGATCATGTCCCGTACCTGCCCGACCTGTGACGGTGAAGGCGTGATCCGCTCCGAGGAGACGATCGCGATCGACGTCGAGCGCAAGCTGCGCGAGGTCGCCCTCCGTGCGCCGCGCCCGGTCGAGGCGTTCCTCGTCCGCGTGCACCCGGGCGTCAGCGCCCAGTTCACCGGTCACGGCGCACGCGTCCTGCACGCGCTGGAGGCCGAGACCGGCAAGCTCTTCCACTTCACCGGGAGCGAGGGCCTGAAGCTCGACCACTTCGACGTGGTCATGGAGGGCACGAAGGACGAGGTGTCCGAGGCGGCCATCCCCTTCGAGGTCGGGGACGAGGTGCTCGTGCAGATCGTCGAGCCCCACATGTACAACGTCGACGACGCCGTGGCCAAGGTCGACGGCTACATCATCAGCGTCGTCGGCGGCGGGACGTTCGTCGGCGAGAAGCGCCTGGTCCGCATCTCGGACGCCGGGCGCACGGCGGCCACAGCGCTGCTTGTGGGCGAGGACGGAGAGGTCATCGAGTTGCCGGAGCGCACCTTGACGGGCGATGACGTAGAATCCAAGCCTCGGCGCCGTGGCCGCAGAGGCGGACGGCGCCGTTCGGCTGCCGCGAACGGTGCGGCGCCTGACCCAACTTCTCCGGAGTCGTAGAACCCATGTACGCGATCGTGAAGACCGGCGGTAAGCAATACCGCGTCGAACAGGGCCAGAAGCTGCTGGTTGAGCGGCTGGCCGTCGACGCCGGCGACAGCCTGGCGCTGGAGCCGCTGCTGTACTGCGGGGACGACACCGTCTTCGACGCTGACGGCCTGTCCAAGGTCAAGGTCGACGCGACCGTGGTCGAGCACCTGCGCGGCCCGAAGCTCACCGTCTTCAAGTTCAAGCCCAAGCGCGGCTACAAGCGCAAGACGGGTCACCGCCAAGAGCTGACCCGCATCGAGATCACCAACATCGCCCTCGGGAGCTGACCGGATATGGCACACAAGAAGGGCCTCGGCTCATCCCGTAACGGCCGTGACTCCAACGCACAGCGCCTCGGGGTCAAGAAGTTCGCCGGTGAGGTCGTCACCGGCGGCGAGATCATCGTCCGTCAGCGCGGTACCGTCTTCAAGCCCGGCGCCGGCGTCGGCATCGGCAAGGACGACACGCTCTTCGCCAAGGCCGAGGGGACCCTCGCGTTCAGGACCGGTCGTCGTGGCCGCGTCGTGAGCGTCGAGCCGGTCGAAGCCGCCGAGTAGTCCCGTGGCGCTCTCCCCGCTCGCGTCGGCCCGCATACTCGCGGGCGGACGTGTGCTGATCGGGGTTGCGCTCGTCGTCCTTCCCGAGCAGTCGTCGCGCCCTTGGCTGGGTGACGTGTCCGCCACCGCCGGCGCCCAGGTCGCCGTCCGCGCCCTGGGCATCCGGGACGTGCTGCTCGGCGCCATCACGCTGCACACGCTCTCGCACCCGCAGGTCGGCGCGCGCTGGCTACAGGCCTGCGCCGTCGCCGACACCGTCGACGCCGTCGCGACATACGCCGCCCGCGACGAGCTGCCGACGGCCGGCGCCTGGGGCACGATCGCGATGGCCACCGTCGGTGCGGTCGACGGCCTGCTCGTGGCCGCCAAGCTGCAGCGCGGCTGAGCGGTGCGCCTCGCCGTCCCTGGCGGCGTCGCTTGCAGCGCTGCTGAGCGGTGCGCCTCGCCGTCCCTGGCGGCGTCGCTGCAGCCCGTCTGAGCGGTGCGCCTCGCCGTCCCTGGCGGCGTCGCTGCGAGGAGGTCTGGCCTGGCGGCCTGTCCCTCCTCGCGCTCCTGGCCAGGAACGACGATCCGGACCGCTCAGTCGCGCTGCGGCGAGGAGGTCTGCCCTGACCGATCGGTGGTCACGTATCCGTCACCCAGTAGCAGGAACGTGACGCTCGATTGGCGTGCGGTGGCGTGGGGTGGCGTGGGGTGGCGTGGCGTGGTGTGGTGGACGTGGGGACCGCCGGCCGAGCCTGTCGCGGGAAGGTGCCTGGCCGATCGGTGGTCACGTATCCGTCACCCAGTCGCAGGAACGTGACGCTCGATTGGCACGGCGCCCCGCACCGGCCTCGCGCTCCTGGCCAGGAATGACGATCCGGACCGCTCAGCCGCGCTGCGGCGAGGAGGTCTGGGCTGGCGGCCTGTCGCGGTAGGGGTCGCGGCCCTCAGGGCTGTGAACGGAGTTTCATCGGCCATATGGGTGGATCTCGTCCACCGAGGGCCGGTCAGTGTCCGCCCAGCGGACACGAGCCGGCACTCGGTGGAGCCGGGTCCGGCGTCGGCGCGCCTCACGGCGTGCCGAGGCGCGTCGGGGGCCAGTAGCGCACCGTGGCCTGGCCGATGACCCAGTCCACGGGGATCGGGCCCCAGAAGCGGCTGTCGTCCGAGTTGCCGCGGTTGTCGCCCATCATGAAGACCTCACCGGCGGGGATCCTGATCGGCGTCGGCAGATTGCAGGCGGCGGCACTCCCACAGGGCAGCGTGTAGCCGTCCTGCTCCCGGACGCCGTTGCGGATGACGTGGCCCCCGGAGATCGAGATGGTGTCACCACCGACGGCGACCACGCGCTTGACGAACGTCGTGGAGGATTTCGCGGGCGTGGGACGTGGGCAGGCCCGTCCGGACCGGTTGGGCACGCCGCACTGGGCCGGCATTGTGTCGGCACCCTTCGGTGGCGTGAAGACGACGACTTGGCCGACCTTCGGCTCAGCTCCGAGGCGATGCGAGAAGCGGTTGACGAGCACGCGGTCGCCCACCTTCAGCGTCGGCAGCATCGACGCGCTGGGGATCCGGTAGGGCTTCACGGCATAGGCCTGCACCGACAGCGCCAGACCGATCGCGATGGCGACGATGAACACGAGCTCGAAGAGCTGGTTGCCGCGGATGCGATCGAGGATCACGCGCATCAGGAGAGGGTAGGAGGTGATGCGGTGACCTCACTGAGCATGGGGTCATCGACACCCGCCCGCTCCAGGCGCGCCACCGCGTGGCGCAGCGTGGCGGCGTTGCGTGGCGCGAACGTCTCCCAATCGTTGTTGAAGTAGGCGAAGACCTCGACTGCGCGGCGCCACGCGGTGATGCGCCTTGCCCACGTGTCAAGCTCGCGGGCGGAGTAGTTGCCGCGGCGCCCGCGACGCCCGTAGTGAAAGCGCACGAGCGTCCAGTCGGCGGTGAGCTCGTGGGTCTGGAAGGGGCGCGCGGGGTGGTCCCCGATCACGAGCGCCGCACCGTGCTCCCGCAGGACGGCGTAGACCTCCGGGGTAAACCAGCTCGGATGCCGGAACTCGAAGGCGTGACGTCCGGCGGGCAGCGCGGCCAGCGCACCGGCGAGGCGGTCATCGTCACGGTGGAAGGTCTCAGGGAGCTGCCACAGCAGCGGCCCGAGCTTCGGCGTCGCCACCAAGGGCTCGATCCGCTCATAGAAGCGATGGATCCCATCCTCCAGATCGGTGAGCCGTCTGACGTGCGTCAGGTAGCGGCTGGCCTTGACGGTGAAGACGAAGCCCTCCGGGGTCTGGGTGACCCAGCGGGCGACGGCCTCACGCGATGGCAGGCGGTAGAAGGTCGCGTTGACCTCGACCGTGTCAAAGCGCGTCGCGTAGTGCTCGAGCCACCGGCTCGCCGGGAGCCGTGACGGGTAGAACCCATCCCGCCAGGAGCGGTAGTTCCAGCCGGAGCACCCGATGCGCACCGGGCGCAGGGAAGCCTGCGGGGCCATGCGCCCGGATACCCGGGACCCGCGGCCGTCACGCTCGGGTCACGGCGGCAGGACGACCGCCAGCCACTCGCCGACGGCACGGCTCACTGCGGCCAGGTCCTTGGCGAGGCGGTGGTCGCCGGGCACCGCCACGACGGTGCGGGTCGCCGACGGTGGTGGCATGCCGAACGGGTCACGGTCGCCCTGGACGATGAGCGTCGGCACGGTGACGGCTTCGAGCTCGGGCAGTCGCGTCTTTTGCTCGGCGTCCGGCTTGCGGCCCGGCGGGTGGAGCGGGAAGGCGAGGCAGAGCACGGCCACCGCGCCGGTGATGGTCGCGGTCCGGCAGGCGACCCGTGCCCCGGACGAGCGGCCGCCGGCGATGTGGTCCAGACCCGCGAGCGGCCCGGCGGCCAACTGCTCGCGCACGGCGGTCCAGGCCGCGTCCAGCTGCCGCGCCGGAGCGGGCGAGCGCCGTCCGGCCACGCGGTAGGGCTGCTCGACGAGCGCAACGCTGACGCGCGCCCCGAGCGCGACCGCGGTGACGGCGACGAGGTCTGGAGCCGTCACCGACCCGCCGGCACCGTGGCCGAGCACCAGCGCGGCAACCGGCGCATCGGCGTGGTGCAGGTGCACACGCGCCGGGCCGTGCGGCGTGTCGATGTCCTGCAGCGTCGTGCTCATGACGCCGCGCAGGGAGGCTCAGGACCCTTGGGCGGTGGGGCGGATGAGGATCTCGTTGACGTCCACGTGCGGTGGCTGGCTGACCGCGTACATGACCGCCCTCGCGATGTCCTCGGGCGCCAGCGCGCCCTCACCGGCGCCCTTGTCGAAGAACGGCGTGTCCACCATGCCAGGCTCGATGACCGTCACGCGCACGCCCGTGTCGTTGAGCTCCTGTCGTGCGGACTCGCCCATCCCGGTGATCGCCCATTTCGTCGCCGAGTACAGCGAGCCGGGCAGCGCGCGCCGGCCGGCGACCGAGCCCGTCAGCAGCAGATGGCCCTTGGACTCCTTCAGCGCCGGGATCGTCGCGCGGATCGTGAGGGCGGCGCCGTACACGTTGGTCAGGACCATCGACTTCCAGTGCTCGGGGGTCTCGTTCAGGAACCCGCGGGAGGCACCGAAGCCCGCGTTGCCGAACGCGACGTCCAACTGCCCGTACGCGTCGAGGGCGCGTGCGACCAGGGCCTGCACCTGATCCCATTCGGTCACGTCACAGGCGACCGCCAGCGCCCGCTCCTGACCACCGAGCTCGCCGGCCAGCGCCTCGAGCTTGTCGACCGACCGCGCCGCCAGCACCACGCGATAGCCCGCGGCAGCCGCCTGCCGCGCCGTAGCCGCGCCGATCCCGGTGCTCGCACCGGTGATGAGAAAGACCTTGTCGTTGGACATGCGACTGACCCTACGCAAGACGGACGAGGCGGCTGAGTGGGTTTTGCGGCCCGCCATCAGGCGGGAGGGGCCCGGCAGACGCTGACACACACGCACCCACGCAGTCTCAAGCAGTCGCGCCATTCGGGCCGCGGAAAACGCCGGCAGGCGGTCGGGCAGGGCGGTGTACGTCCCCCGGAGCGACGTCCGACGCTACCGACGGAGTCGAGGGTGTCGAAGCGGAGGGGGACGTACACCCCCGGACCGACCCGCCGCCAACACGCCCACGCGCCTACCATGGACGACGAAATGCTTTACGACAAGGCCCGCATCTTTGTGCAGGGCGGAGGTGGCGGCGACGGCTGCATGAGCTTCCGCCGCGAGGCGCACGTGCCGATGGGTGGGCCCGACGGTGGCGACGGGGGCCACGGAGCGGACGTCGTCTTCGTCTGCGACGACTCGTTCCGCGACCTGCAGGCATTCAAGCGGCGTGCGCACTACAAGGCCCCTCGTGGTCGCCACGGTGAGGGCGCGCAGCGGCATGGCGCCAGCGGCGAGCCGCTGATCGTCGCGGTGCCACCGGGCACGGAGATCACCGATCTGGAGGGCACCGTTCACGATCTCGTCGTTCCCGGGCGCCGGGTCGTCGTCGCGCGCGGGGGCTCCGGTGGTCGGGGCAACCGCTGCTTCGTGTCCTCCACGCGTCAGGCCCCGCGCTTCGCCGAGCGTGGGATCGTCGGCGAGGAGGGCTGGGTCGACCTGCGCCTGAAGCTCCTGGCCGACGTGGGCCTGGTCGGCGTGCCCAACGCGGGCAAATCATCGCTGCTGGCGCGCCTCACGCGCGCGGCACCGAAGGTCGCCAACTACCCGTTCACGACACTGGAGCCGATCCTCGGGACCCTCGACGGTGCCGAGCGCCAGCTCATCATCGCGGACATTCCCGGGCTCATCGAGGGCGCCTCCGAGGGCCACGGACTGGGGCACGAGTTCCTCGCGCACGTCGAGCGCACGCGCTTGCTCGTGCACGTGCTCGACCTCGAGCCGCTGGACGGCAGCGACCCGGAGGAGAACTACACCGTCATCGAGCGGGAGCTCGAGCTCCATGATCCGCGGTTGGCCTCGCTGCCGCGGATCCTCGTGCTCTCCAAGGCCGACCTCGTGAGCGACGAGAAGGCCGAGGAGGCCCGCGCCCGCTGGCAGGCGCGGTTCGACGCCGAGACCCCGCCGCGCGAGGCGTGGGAGCCCGAGGACCCGTTCGCCGCCACGCCGGTGCTCGTGACCTCCGCCGCCACCGGTCTCGGCCTGGACGAGCTGGCGCTCACGCTCTTCCGGCGCGTGCCGGTCCTGGCCGCCGGGGACCTTCACGGGGTCTACGCGGGCGCCGGCGACGTGGCCGGCACGGAGCTGGACGAGCTTCCCGCGCACCAGACCTACAAGCCGACGGCCCGCAAGTCCTGGGAGGTCGAGGGCGTGTCCGAGGGCGTGTGGCGCGTCATCGGCCCCGAGGTCGAGCGCCTGCTCGCGCGCCACGATCTCGAGAACGAGGACGCCCTCGCGCACGTCGAGCACCGCCTCGGCAAGATGGGCGTCCTGCAGGCGCTGGCGGACGCGGGCTTCCAGTCCGGCGACGACGTCGAGATCGACGGCGTGGTCTTCGAGCTCGACTAGCCCTTAGGGTCCGCGCCATGCCGCGCACCGTCATCAAGCTGGGCTCCAGCACCGTCGCGGAGGCGACCGGGCACCCGCGCCTGGATGTCCTGGGCCGGGTCTGCGACGCCGTGGCCGCGCGGCGCGCGGCGGGGGACGACGTGATCATCGTGTCCTCGGGCGCCATCGCCCATGGCCTCCAGGTGATGGGACGCGGCACGCGCCCGACGAGCATCGAGGACCTGCAGGCGGCCAGCGCGGTCGGCCAGGGCAAGCTCTACCACGTGTGGGACGACCTTCTCGCTGAGCGCCAGGTGCGCAGCGCACAGGTCCTGCTGACCTTCTTCGACCTCATGGCGCGCACGCACTACCTCAACGCGCGGGCCACGCTCGAGCGCCTGCTGGCCTGGGGCGT
>JAOPZJ010000123.1 GCA_025964155.1 Solirubrobacterales bacterium | reverse complement strand
TGGACATCAAGCCCCACCCACGTCATCGTTCCGGTCATGGCCGGACCTCCTCACTAGTCCTGGGGTCAGCCGGAGCCACTCTCCGGCCAGACAAACCCCCGCGAGGAGCGTCCGGCCACTAGCTTCGCCAGTCAACCCCAGCCCGGGGCGACCGGCTCATAGGGTCTAGGCGGGCGGCGGCGGGGGATCCTCCCCCGCCGCCTTACACGTCTGCGGCGAGGGCTGGCTCCAGGACCTCGACGGTCCCGGCGGCACCGTCCACGCGGCACAGGTCGCCGGTGCGCAGCGTCCGGGTGCCGTGGCCGGTGCCCATGACGCACGGGATCCCCAGCTCGCGGGCGACGACGGCGGCGTGGCTCAGTTGCCCGCCGAGGTCGACCACGAGCGCACGCGCGGTGAACATGATCGACGCCCAGCTGGGATCGGTCGTCGGCGCGACGAGGATCTCACCGGACTCGACGTCGTCGAAGTCCGGGTCCATGATCACCCGGACGCGGCCCTCGACCACGCCCGGGCTGGCGCCGATGCCCTGCAGCGGGCCGGCCTGCGCCGCAGCTGCGCCGGCAGCGTCCACGACCTCGGGGCGACCGTGCCACGAGGACGGGATGCGCACGGCCAGGTGCGCGGCCCGCTGCGCCCGGCGCTCGGTCACCAGTGGCTGCAGGCGGCTGCCGGCGGCGGCGCCGAGCAGCTCGCCCGACAGGAGATAGAAGACGTCGTCGACCGCGTCGATGCTGCCGCCCTGCATCAGGTGCTCGCCGATCCGGCGGCTCGCGGCCCTCGCGACGTCCACGGTCTGCAGGAACGCCGCCTTGCCGACCCCGCGCAGCGGCAGGTAGCGGTCGGCCAGGCGCAGCACGAGCCGGGCCTTGACCCGCTGCGCGCGCCGGACGCCGGCGAGGATCTGCGCCTGCGCCTCCCGCCGCTCCTGCGCGCGCATGCGCGCCACGGCGGCCGGGCTCTCGCCCTCCGGCTTGGCCGCGTACTGCCGCGCCATCGCGACGATCGGCCCGGGATCCTCCCGCCACATCCGGCTCGCGAGCTCGCCCTCCGCCGGTCCGTGGTAGCCGTGGCGGGCCAGAAAGGTCTCGAGCGTGAGCTGCTCGCGGGAGAGCTGCCACAGGTCCTCCACGAGCGCCAGCTCCGCGTGCGAGCCCTGGCCGGCCATCGCGCGGGCGGCCAGGCCGGCGTCCCCAGCCGCCAGCGCCAGCCCCTGCATCTGGTCGAAGACCGACTGCACGCCCGCGAACAGGCAGGCGACGTGCGCCGCCATCACGTCCTCGAAGCGCGCCGAGGCGCCGCGCCACTGCGCGCGCGCCGCGTCCAGCTCGAGCACCGGCGTGCGGGCGATCTCCGCGGCCCACCAGGCGCCTGTCGTCGCGGCGAGCTCGGGCATGCGCCGCGGCAGGCCCGCGAACAGCACGGGCAGGCGGCGCGCCACCGCCGGGAGGCGGCGCAGCGTGCCGTGGGAGCGGAAGCCCGCGGGCAGGTCCCCCAGGATCTGCTCGGCGACGGCCGCCCCGCTCGTGCCGGGCAGCCGGTCGCCGAGGTCGCTGAGGAACTCGACCTTGCAGGCGAAGCGGCCGTGGAAGATCGCGAACGCGTGCTCGTGCGGATGGACGGGGACGTGGGCCTCGGCGTCCGTCATCGCACCGATGGCGACGAAGGCGCGCCGGGCCGCGCGCTCGCCGGGCTCACCCCAGAACGCCCAGTTCAGCGGCGTGAGGACGCCCGGTATGGCCTCGCCAAAGTTCGTCGTGCTCCACCAGGCATCCAGGTCCCAGTCACCGTCCAGAACATCCATGGGGCGACCGTACATGATGAACGGTCATGCTGTACGGACTCCTCTGGTCTTTCTGTATAGACACCATGTCTGGTAGCGTCCGCAGCACCCCTCGACCAGACCGGAGAGCAACGCGATGGCCTTGATCAACCAGCTGGACCCCGCGACCGTCGGCGACAGCCTGGCAGTCTGGCTGCCGTCGGTGCTCGACGGGGCCGGCAAGGTCGCGGTCACCGACGTGCAGGTCTCAGCCAGCAACGGCATGTCGAGCGAGTCGGTGCTGCTCAAGGCCGCCTGGACCCAGGACGGCGTCCGGGTCGAGCGGGGTCTCGTCGTCCGCGTCGCCCCCGCCGAGGGCGGCCTCTTCCCCACCTACGACCTCGCCCGCGAGGGCCTCGTCATGGGCGCGCTCGCCGAGCACACCGACGTCCCGGCTCCACAGGTCGTCGCGCACGAGCAGACCGGGGAGGTCCTCGGCGCGCCGTTTCTGCTCGTCGAGCGCGTCTACGGCGAGGTGCCCGCCGACGATCCGCCGTTCACGATGGCCGGCTGGGTGCTCGAGCTGTCCGACGCCGGGCGCGCCGCCCTGTACGACAACGCCCTGCGCGTCATCGCCGGCATCGCGCGGGCCGACTGGCGGGCCCTCGGCCTGGACGTCCTCGCCCGGCCCGACCTCGGCGGCTCGCCGCTGGATCAGCAGCTGCGGCACTGGGAGGAC
The DNA here is from genome assembly GCA_025964155.1 of Solirubrobacterales bacterium. Taxonomy (GTDB): domain Bacteria; phylum Actinomycetota; class Thermoleophilia; order Solirubrobacterales; family Solirubrobacteraceae; genus Paraconexibacter. The sequence continues at coordinate 3,137 of JAOPZJ010000123.1, read as the reverse complement.
TTCTACGCCTGGACCGCGCGGGGCACGCCGAGCCCGACGATCGACGCCGCCTGGGCCTGGCTGCGCGAGCACCGGCCGGCAAGCGAGAGCGACCCGGTCATCGTCTGGGGCGACGCGCGCCCGGGCAACCTGATGTTCGGACCGGACCAGCAGGTGACGGGCGTCTTCGACTGGGAGATGGCAGCCTTCGGCCCGCACGAGCTCGACCTCGGCTACTTCCTGTTCCTGCACCGCACCTACACCGACGGGCTCGGGATCCCGTCGCCGGCGGGCTTCCCGGACCGCGCGGCGATGATCGCCCGCTACGAGGAGCTCAGCGGCCTGCCGGTGCACGACATCGACTGGTACGAGGCCTTCGCCGGCGTCCGCGGCGCGATCCTGCTGATGCGCGTCGGCACGCTGATGATCGACCTCGGCGCGCTGCCGCCGGACGCGGCGCTGCCGCTGGCCAACCCGGCCGGCTACGCCCTGGCCTCGATGCTGGAACTGCCCGCGCCGCAGGCCGAGTCCGGCTGGATCACCGGCAACCGTTAGCGAGCGAGGCGGCGCGGAGGCCGCCGCGAGAAGTCAACTTGACCGTACGCGTACCGTACGCGTACGGTAGCCCCATGGAGCCTGCCTGCGACGACCTGAGCCTGTACGTCATCGGAGGGCGGGTGAAGAGTGCGGCTGCCGCCCTGGACGAGGCGGAGGCCGCCGAGCGCGTGGGCCTCGGGCGCCTCTGGCTGTCCGAGCGCTACGACCTCAAGGAGGCCGGGACTCTGCTCGGCGGGATGGCCGCGCGGACCTCACGGCTGCGGCTCGGCACCGCTGCCCTGTTTCCCGGCTCGCGACCCCCGATCCTCACCGCAGCCCTCGGCGCGACGATGCACTCGGCGTTCGGGCCGCGGTTCACGCTCGGCCTCGGGCGCAGCATGGGCGCCTACATCCGCAACGCGAACATGCGCGCGATCTCCTTCCAGGAGCTGCAGGACTACGCGGACATCTTCCGCCGCCTGTGGCGCGGGGAGACCGTCGACTACGACGGCCCGATCGGGACGTTCACCCAGCTGCACATGGCCGACACCTACGACGGCCCCGCACCGCAGATCTACTCGGTGATGCTCGGCGGCCCCAAGGCCTGCAAGGTCGCGGCCTCCCCCCTCTTCGACGGCGTCTACCTGCAGCCGTTCATGACCGTGGAGGCGGTCGCGCAGTCGGTCGCCTGGATCCGTGAGGAGGCCGAGCGGATCGGCCGCGACCCCGCGACGATGACGATCTGCGCGCCCATGATCAGCGCGCCGGAGCTGCCGGACGAGCAGGCCCGCGCCTACATGCACGCCCGTATGGTCACCTACATCGGGCAGCCCGGCATGCCGGAGAACTACGAGCGCCTGAACGGCTGGGAGATCGCGCGCATGGACCCGGTCCGGCAGCACCCGATGTTCGCCCAGGACCCGGAGCGCATCGACCACAACTTCCACCGCTCGCAGCTGCTGGAGGTCGCGAACCTCGTCCCGGACGAGTGGATGTACGCCACCTCGCTGACCGGCTCGCTCGAGAGCTGCGTGGCGAAGATGCAGCAGTACAAGGACGCCGGCGCCGACGAGATCTCCTTCTACGGCAGCACCGTCGCCGAGAACGCGGCGCTCGTCGGGGCCTGGCGTGCGGCCAAGGGCGTGCCGGCGTGAGCCGTCCGGCCGCGCGCCCAGTCGCCCGTCCGGTCGCGGCGAAGCTCAGCCTGGAAGTGCTGGTGGACGCCGCGGCGCGGATCGCGGTGGCGGAGGGCGTGGAGGCGGTCAGCATGCGCCGGCTGGCCGAGCGCTGCGGCGTCGGGGTCATGACGCTCTACGGCTACGTGCGCACGAAGGAGGAGCTGCTCGGCGCGCTGGCCGATCGCTTTCTCGCCGAGATCCGGCTGCCGCCACCTGATGCTCCGTGGGCGGAGCAGCTGGCCGTCCTGTTCGGCTCCGTCAGGGAGGTGATGCTGGCCCATCCGGCGCTGATCCCGATCGTCGCCACGCAGCGGATCGACGGCGCCGCAGCCTACCGCGGGGCGGAGGTCGTCTTCGCGGCGCTGTACGCGGAGGGCGTGCCCGACGGCGACGTGCTCGCGGCGTTCAGCGCGCTGACCGCGTTCACCATCGGCTGCGTGCAGCGCGAGGCCGGCGTGAGCCCCGAGGCGGGCGCCGTCCTGCCCGCGCTGGCCGCCCTGCCGCCGGACGAGTTCCCCCACGTCGTGAGCCTCACCCGCGCGCTTGTCAGCCGCGACCCCGCCCGGGACTTCGCCGACGGGCTGCGGCTGATCATCGACGGCATCGCGGCCCGGGTGCCGGCGCGATGAGCGGCATGGCCAACCCGTTGCACTGGACCGCGACCGACCCGGACGTGCTGTGGTCGGCGGGCAACGTCTCCGAGGCGATCCCGGGCGTCTCGACCGCGCTGAACTGGTCCTTCGTCGACGATGCCGTGGAGCGGGCGGGGCGGCGCGCGTTCTACGCGATGGGCGTGCTGAAGCGCAGCGAGCTGGCCCCCGGCGGGGACGCCGAGGCGCGCTTCATGATCGCCTTCTACGGGCGCACCTGCGCGAACATCGAGGCGATGCGGATGATCGGCGACCGCATGCCGGGCGCGTCGGCGAACGCGATCGAGGAGCAGCTCTTCGGCGACCTGCGTCCCGGCGCCGAGGACCGGCCGACGCTGCGCCGGGTGCCCTTCGTGGCGCTGCGCCTGCCGCGGACCGTGCTCACGCTGCGCGCCACGCAGCTGCGCTTCCGCACGGACCTCGTGGCCTGGTGGCGCGCCGCCGTGCTGGCGCCGCCGCAGGACCTGGACGGCGCCCGAGCGCTGCTCGTCGAGGCCCGCGCGCGGTACACGCGCGCCTTCGAGCTGGCCACCGTCACCTCGATGCTCGCCCAGGCCCTGTACGACCAGGTCGTCGCCCTCGCCGAGCGCGCGGGCCGCCAGGACCTGCAGCACGAGCTGACCACGGGCTACACCGGGATGCTGGAGACCGGTCTGGTGAGCGACCTGTGGGAGCTCGCCCACGACCGGATGGACCTGCCCTCGTACCTGTTGCGCCACGGCTACCACGGCCCGGCCGAGGGCCAGATGGCCAGCGCGGTCTGGCGGGAGCGCCCCGCGCCGCTGCTGTCGCT
>JAOPZJ010000067.1 GCA_025964155.1 Solirubrobacterales bacterium | reverse complement strand
GCCGGCGAACGCGTCGCGGCGCAGCGCCATGGGCGTCGCGCCGGCGTGGGCGGCCGCGCCGGTGAAGGTGACGAGAAGGTCGTGCGGCGCCGCGATGTGGGTCACCGCCCCGACCGACACGCCCGCGGCCTCGAGGACGCCCGCTTGCTCGATGTGCAGCTCCACGAAGGCGTGGACCGCCGAGAGGTCCAGGCGCGCCTCCCCGATGCGGTCCGCGTCGAGGCCGACGCCGCGCATCGCGTCGGCGATGCTCACCTCGTCGCGGTCGCGCATCGTGTCGAGCTCGCCGCGCGTGAGGCTGCCGACGAGCGCCCGGCTGCCCAGGCAGCCCGACCCGAACCGGGGCTCCTCGCCGGCGAAGCAGACGACCTCGACCGGGCGCGCCGGCCGCCAGCCGGTTTCCAGGAGGGCGCGCAGGGCCTCGATCGCTCCCAGGACACCGAGCACGCCGTCGTAGGCGCCGGCGTTGAGCGTCGTGTCGATGTGCGACCCGGTGAGGATCGCGGCCGCCCCGGGCCTGCTGCCCTCGACGCGCCCGAAGAGGTTGCCGAACGCGTCGACGCGTGCGGCGAGGCCGGCCCCCGCCATGAGCTCCATGACGTAGTCGTTGGCGCGCATGTACGTGGGGGTGAAGACCTCGCGGGTGATGCCGCCAGCCAGCGGGTCGTCGTTGAGGCCCGACAGGCGCTCGAGCTGCTCGCCGACGGAGCGCATCGGCAGGGCGGAAACGGTCATGAGGCCTCTCTTGGCTCGCGGTGGGAAGCAGGCGGCCATGCCGCGTCGTTGGAGATCTGGCCCGTGATCTCGAGGTGCTCGTCGATCAGCTGGCGCGCCTCCTCGGCGTCCCGCGCGCTGATGGCCTCGAAGATCAGGCGGTGCGCGGCCAGTGATCGCACCGGCTGCCCGGGTCGCTCGAGCGAGGCCTGCGCGATGCGCACCGAGTGCTCGGCCACGGCGCCGAGCAGGTCGGTGAGGACGTCGTTGCGAGCGGCCGCGAGGATCGCTGCGTGGAACATGCGGTCGCCGTTGATGCCGGACTCACCACGGCGGATCTCGGCGTCCATCTCACGGATGCCGGCGACCATCGCCTCGAGGTCGTCCGCGTCGCGGCGCAGCGCGGCGAGCTTCGCCGCCAGCGCCTCGAGCGCATTGCGCACCTCGCCGGCGGCGGCGACCTGAGGGTGCGCGCGGAGGATCTCGGCGGCGATCGGCGGCACGACGTCGTCGATCGAGCGGAGCAACCGCATACCATGGCCATGGCGGACCTCGATGAGCCCCTCCACCCGCAACGCGGTCAACGCCTGGCGCACCGAGGTGCGGCTAACGCCGAGTTGCTCCGCGAGACCGCGCTCGGGCGGCAGCCGATCGCCGGGCTGCAGACGTTCGCTGCGGATGAGCTCGCGGATGTCGTTGCGGATGCTCGAGTAGACCGAATCGCCGGACTGAAGAGGACTGGCAGGGGACACGGCGCGAGCATAGCAAGTGGTCCGACCACGTTGTCAACCACCACACGCATCGCGCTCGATCGACCGCCCCCGCCGCGCGCTGGCCCCGCGGAGATGCGCGCTACTCAGGCGCACTCGGTGCGATGCGTCACTGCCGATGAATACTGAACACACGCGAAACCTGAGCGCTTGGACATCCGGTCGACCGACACAGGTCCATGTTAGGACTACATGTCCATAGGTGGACCGACCACTCTCCCCAATCCTTCCGTCCGTGGTCGAACCACCGACCTTCTCATGAACCTGCTCCGCATCTCAGCCACCGCCCACGGCATCAACTACCTGCCGCAGTATTACGCGGCCGCCACCGGCGGCTTCGCGCGCCGCGGTCTGGAGGTCGAGTCCACCTTTCCCCTCCCGTGGGACCGCGTCATCGCCGACCTGGCCTCCGATGACGCCGACCTCGCCCTCGGCGGGATCTGGGCGCCCGCCATGTACTCCGGGACGGGGCGCGACCTCGTCGCGATCGGCCAGCTGAACGCGCGCTTCCCGATGGCGATCGTTACGCGTGATCCGGTCACCGACTTCACGTGGAGCTGGATGATCGGCCAGACCGTCCTCGCGCCCGGTCAGGGCGGCACCGCACCGTACGAGTTCGTCGCGGGCCTGATGCGCGAGAGCGGCGTGGACCCGGCCGGGACGAAGTTCGTCCGCGACCTCTCCGGGCCGATGCTCAGCGAGCTGTTCGAGCACGGGCTCGGCGACGCGCTCATCGCCGACCCGGGGACCGCCGCGTCGATGAGCCTCGCCGGCACCGGCCACATCGCCCACCTGCTCGCCACCGCGGGCCCGATGGCCAACAGCGTCTTCTACACCGACCGCAGCCGCCTGGACGAGCTGCACGTGCGTGCCGTCGCCCTGATGGGCGGAATCGCCGAGGCGATGCAGGCGCTGTCCGGCGGCGCCGACCCGACCGCCGTGATCGCCCACGAGTGGCCGGACGGCGACCACGGGGCCCTCGGCGAGGCCGCCGCCATGATGGCCGCCGACGGCACCTGGTCCGGCGTCGCCGTCGAACCGGACGCGCTGGCTCGCTGGGTCGGCTTCCTCCACGAACGCGGTCTGGCCATGAAGCACGCCGCGTTCGACGAGCTGGTCGACGCCCGTGTGGCCGCCGCCGTCGCCGTCGAGGAGCCCATCCCGTGGGCGTGAACCCGCGGGTCGCCGCCCGCGGCCCGCTGACTCAAGCGTTCGCCGGCCTGCCGCGCGGCGCCGCCACGCTGCTGCGCCCGCTGCGTGCCGTGCGCCGCCTGGGGGGGACCCTCGGCGTGATCCTCAGCGTGCTGACGGTGTCGTTCCTGGTCACGCGCGTGTTCGCCCCGGACCCCACGAACCTGTTTCTCGGCGCCGCGGGCAACGGCTTCGGTAGCCCCGAGGAGGCTGCCGCCGCGCGCGCCAAGGTGCGCGCGGACCTTGGGCTCGACGGCTCGCTCCTCCATCAGTACGGCCGCTTCCTGAGCCAGATGCTCCACGGGGATCTCGGCACGTCCTTCCAGACCGGCCGCCCGGTCACCAGCGACCTCCTCGACAAGCTTCCGGCGACGGCCGAGCTGGCGGTGTACTCGCTGGCACTGGGGCTGCTGGTCGGCATCGTCGGCGGCGTCGTGGCGGCCGTCCGGCACGAGCGCCTCGCCGATCGCGCCGGCCGCTTCGTCGCGATTGGGTTCATGGCGATGCCGCAGTTCTGGGTCGGCCTGATGCTGCTGTGGGTCGGTTAC
>JAOPZJ010000063.1 GCA_025964155.1 Solirubrobacterales bacterium | reverse complement strand
GTGGCGCTGGCGCTGGTGGCCGCGCTGGACCGCCGGCGCCCGCGCTCGCTGGCCGTCGACCTTGTCCTCGGCGGTGCGGGGGAGGCCGGCGCGCTGGGCATGCGCCGCTGGATCGGCGAACAGCGCCGTGCCGGTGTGCGCCAGCAGGACGTCGCCGTTCTGCACATCGCGCCCTGCGCGCACGGCACGCCCGTGTGGTGGACGCGCGACGGGCTGGTGCTAGCCCTGCGCAGCCACCCCCAACTGGTCGCCGTGGCCGAGCGCGTGGCGGCCGGCGAGGCGCACCTGGGCGCCCGCCCGCACGAATCGCGCCGGGCAACCGCCGCCCGCGCCGCCCGAGCCGTCCGTTGGCCGGCGATCGCTGTTGGCTGTGTGGACGCCGCCGGTGTCGTCCCGCTCGCCGGTCAGGACGCAGACACCGTCGCCGTTGCCGACCCCGCCGCCATGGCGGCGACCCTCGAGTTCGCGCTTGCGATCGTCGCCGGGCTGGACGCCGAGCTGTCGGCCGCCGTAGCCTGAACCGCACGGCGCGTCACCGACAGGACCGATCTTTCTTGTCAGACGTCCGACACTTGCTCTAGAACTTGGTCGCTGGTGCCCGCTGCCCCAACCCGAGAGGGCCTCATGTCCACGCCTGCCAACACCGTCGTCTACGACCTCGAAGCCCCCGAGACGCGAAATCGACTCACGGTCTTCTTCCGCTGGCTGCTCGTCATCCCGCAACTCATCCTGATGGCGTTCTACGGGATCGCGGCCTTCGTCGCGGTCGTGATCGCCTGGTTCGCCCTGGTGTTCACCGGCAAATATCCCGAAGGGCTGTACAACTTCGTCGCGAACGTGGTCCGGTACGTCGCCCGGGTCTCCGCTTACATGTTCCTCGCCGTCGACGCCTACCCGCCGTTCGACCTCGGCGAGCATCCGGAGTACCCGGTCCGCCTGTACATCGGTCCGCCGAAGGAGAGCTACAGCCGCGTGAAGGTGCTCTTCCGGATCATCCTGTTCATCCCGGTGTACATCATCAACTACGCCCTGAACATCGTCTCGGAACTGTTCGCGCTCATCGTCTGGATCGTCGCCGTGATCACCGGGAAGACCCCCGAAGGGCTCATGACGGTCCAGCGGTTCTGCCTCTCCTACGGCGCCCGCTCCACCGCGTACGTCGCGCTCCTCACCGAGGAGTGGCCGCAGATCTCCCAGGACGAGTCGGCCCTTGCGGCCGTCAAGGCCGGCGGCTTCACGAACGACTCGTTCGAGGCTCCGGCACCCCCGCCGCCACCGCCGCCGGCGACCTCCTCCTCCTTCTCGGCCTCGCCGCCCACACCACCGCCGGCGAACCCGTTCGGCGAGTAAGCGTGCGGGCCTGCGGGGGACCACACCGGTGAAGAGCGCTCCCAAGGCCGGCTGGTGGCAGCGCGTGGGCGCGACGTTGATCGACGGTCTGATCCTGGTGGCCGGCGCGCTCGTCGTCGGCATCGCGCTGTCCGGCGGCGGCGCGATTCCCAGGGACACGACGTATGCCATGTACGCAGTGGTGTTCCTGGCATCCCTGATCTACAGCCCGATGCTGATGGCGCGTGAGGGCGACGCCAATGGCCAGACGATCGGCAAGCGGGCGATGGGGATCCGCGTCGTGCACGCCGACGGGCACCCGATGACGCTCTCGCGCGGGCTGCTACGCGATGGCGTCGGCAAGGCCCTGCTCGGGATCATCCCGCTGTACACCATCGCGGATGTGCTGCTGCCGCTCCTCGACGCGCACAACCAGGCCATCCACGACAAGGTCGGATCGACCTACGTCGTGGACGCGCACCAGGTGCCGGTCGTGACGGAACGCTCGCAGGAGAGCTTCGCCGCGCCCACGCCGCACGAGTCGTGGTCGGCACCGTCGCAGCCCGTCGCCCCGCCCCCGCCGTCTGCACCTCCGCCGGCGCCCGCCGATGAGCCCGAGACCAACGGCGAGCCGACCGCGCCGCCTCCGCCGCCGGACCTCGGCGGCTTCTCACCGCCGGTCCCCCCGACGCCACCACCGCGCTCGGACGAGGAACCGTCCTCGCGCGGCCCCTTCGGCCCCTCGTACGACTAGCAGCCGTCTGGGGTAACCACCGGCATCGCCCCCCTTCCCGGCGACGTGCGAAAGTGCCGGGATGAGTGAAACCACCGACCCGGTCATCCTCTGGGAGCCCTCGGAGGAGCGCGTCGCCGGCGCCAACATCACCGCCTACGCGGCCTGGCTCGCTGACACCAAGGGGGTTCCCACCGACGGGTACAGCGCGCTCTGGCGCTGGTCCGTCGACGAGCTCGACGCGTTCTGGGCCTCGATCTGGGAGTACTACGACGTCCAGGCGGCGACGCCGTACGAGCAGGTCCTCGGCGACCGCGCGATGCCCGGGGCGCAGTGGTTCACCGGCTCACGCCTGAACTACGCCGAGCACATCTTCCGCGGTCGCGACGACGCCGCACTGGCGCTGCAGCACGCCTCCGAGCTACGCGAGCTGCAGTCGGTGACCTGGGGCGAACTGCGGGCGCAGACCGCCGCAATGGCCGCCGGCCTGCGCGCGGCCGGCGTCGGCGAGGGCGACCGGGTCGTCGCCTATCTGCCGAACATCCCGGAGGCCATCGCCGCGTTCCTGGCGTGCGCGTCGATCGGCGCGATCTGGTCCTCGTGCTCGCCGGACTTCGGAGCGCGCACCGTCGTGGACCGCTTCGCCCAGATCGAGCCGACGATCCTGCTGTGCGTCGACGGCTATCGCTACGGTGGCAAGGACTTCGACCGCACCGCCGTCCTGGTCGGGCTGCAGGAGCAGCTGCCGACGGTCACGCAGACCGTGGTGCTGCCGTACCTGAGCCCCGCGCCCGACCTGTCGGCGCTGCGCGACGCCGTGCTCTGGGACGACTTCGTCGTGGCGGGCCGGCCGCTGGCGTTCACGCCCGTGCCCTTCGACGCTGCGCTGTGGGTGCTGTACAGCTCCGGCACGACCGGCCTGCCGAAGCCGATCGTCCAGTCCCAGGGCGGCATCCTGCTCGAGCAGCTGAAGAAGCTGCACCTGCACCTGGACGCCCACGAGGGCGACCGGGTCCTGTGGTTCACCACCACCGGCTGGATGATGTGGAACTTCCTTGTCGGCGTCCTGCTCACCGACGCGTCGATCGTCCTCTACGACGGCAATCCGGGCCACCCGACGCTCGATACGCTCTGGGAGCTCGCCGACACCGCGCAGGTGACGACATTCGGGACGAGCGCCGCGTTCATCGCGGCGTGCATGAAGGCGGGCGTCGAGCCGAAGGCCGGCGGCCGCTCGCTGATTGCGCTGTCGGCGGTGGGCGCCACCGGCTCCCCGCTGTCGCCCGAGGGCTTCCGCTGGGTCTACGACCACGTCGGGGCCGACACGTGGCTGTTCTCGACCTCCGGCGGGACCGACGTGTGCACCGCGTTCGTCGGCGGGGTCCCGACCGAGCCGGTCTACCTGGGCGAGCTGCAGAGCCGCTCGCTCGGGTGCGACGTGCAGGCGTGGGACGAGAA
>JAOPZJ010000442.1 GCA_025964155.1 Solirubrobacterales bacterium | reverse complement strand
GCATGGCAAGCAGACGCTCTAGCCAACTGAGCTACAGCCGCGCGGCGACGAAGTATAGACATGGCCCGGACGCGTTGCGCGCTGACCCCGGACGCCCCGACGAGCGGGCGGGCCACGACGACGATGCGCCCGCCGGAGGCCAGCGGGCGCATCGCCTGCAAGGGGTATGGCGGACGACGACTCAGGCGCCGATGCCGTACTGCGCGCCCTGGGGAACCATGTCGGCCTGGCGCGGGCGGAAGGCGAGGAGCGTGCCGGGCGCCGTCGCGAGCGAAGCCGCGCCGATCGGCTTGGAGACGGCTGACCTGACGGTGGTGTGGACGGGGGAGGTGATCAGACGGCCGGCGACAACTGTGGTGTCGGCGGTGAGCGGCTTGGCGTTCGTGCCGCGCGAGGCGGTCACAGCCGTCCTGCCAACGCTGCCCGCCAGCAGAATCAGCGGCGAGGCCAGAAACAGTCCAAATCCGAGTACGAGGAACATCGGCCTTACCCCTATCCGTGGGAATGCTTGTCCGGTGGTGTTGCCTCCGGTGATAGGTCGAATATCGAGCTTCTGCGCCTGGGTCTCCATCGTCGAAGCGAATGAACGCCGGACCAGTCCTGCCCCATCCGATCGGAGGAGGCACGACTCATCCGATCGGGGTCGCCAACAGAGGTGCTCGTCACAGCACGCCGGCTCGGGTCAGGAGCATCGCGATCCCGACGGTGCCCGCTACCAGCCCCGCTGATTCGAGCCAGGAGCGCAGCGCGAACGAACTGTGCCGCGCGGTGCGCGGCTGGGAGGCTGTCACGGCGCGTAATGAAGCTGCGCGTGCGTCTTGGGTCCAGGGCTCATCGCGGTGTGTCGGCATGTCGGCCAGCATCGTTGAGCGGGATCATCGATAGGACGGAATTAGACGCATATTGCCATGAAAGGCCTGCTTTTCGGTCCGAAACGTCAGCCGACACGCGTCCGCCCCGGAGGTGTGCCGGCGACGTCCCAGGCCAGAGCAGGCCGCTGTGGACCGCGTAGGCGCGCCGCCATGAACGATGAAGCCGAAGGTGGCCGGCGCCTTGGCACCGGTCCTCGGAAGGACCTGCAAACGCAGAAACCCCCGCGGTCGCGGGGGCTTCTCCTAAGGCGACGCCGGGATTCGAACCCGGGTACACGGCTTTGCAGGCCGCTGCGTAGCCACTCCGCCACGTCGCCGGGGGCAGCCGCGCAGTGTAAGGCTTCCGGCCTCCAGACCGACGCTCGTCAGGCGGGCGCGAGCGTCCCGGGGTCAGCACGCTGCTCCATCGCCGCCGCCGCGGAGTCCAGGCGTCGGTGGACCACGACCTGAGCTCCCTTGGCGGGCACCAACGTGATGTGGTGCACGCGCGTGGCCTCGCCCTCGGCGCCGACGGCCGCGATGTCCACCAGGCACAGCACGGTGCGCAGGACCTCGGCCATCTCGGTCAGCGCGAACGTGGCGCCCAGGCAGCGGCGGACGCCGCCCCCGAATGGGATCCACGTGTACGGCTCGGCGACGCCGTCCAGCCAGCGCTCGGGACGGAACTCCGCGGCACCCGGGAAGTGCTCGTCGGCGGCGTGCATTAGGCCGATCGACGGCAGCACCAGCGTCCCCTCGGGCAGGTCGTACCCGGCCACGCGAGTGCGACGCGCCAGGACGCGGGCGACGTTGTAGATGACCGGGCGCAGCCGCAAGGACTCCTTGACGACGGCGTCGACGTACGGGTCGCGTGGGTCCTCGAGACCAGCGCGCACGCGTGCGAGCTGCTCGGGATGGCGGAGCAGGCGCTCGAACGTCCACGCCAGGCCGGTCGCCGTCGTCTCATGGCCCGCGACGAGCAGCGTCATGAGCTCGTCGCGGACCCAGCGGTCGTCGACCGGGTCGCCGGCCTCGTCGTGGGCCTGCAGCAGCATCGACAGGACGTCGCCGTGGGCCGCGAGATCGGGGTCCTGCCGCCGCAGGGCGATCTCGTCGAAGAGCAGGCGGTCGGCCGCCTCGATGGACGCCAGGAAGCGCTTCCAGCGCCCGACGTGCTGCAGCCGCGGGAACACCCACATGAGGAAGTAGGACGGGTCGAACTCCAACGCCTTGCGCAGTGCCTCGTGCAGGCGGCGTGAGCGCAGCGGATCCTCGACGCCGAGCACGACGCGGATGATGATGTCCAGGGTCAGCGCCTGGGTGCGCTCGTGCAGCGCGAAGGGGACCCCCACCGGCCAGGTCCGGACCTCGGCCTCCGTGACCTCTCGCATCAACCCGACCGTCTTGGCGATCCGTTCGCCGTGGAAGGCCGGCAGCTGCAGCTTGCGCTCCTTCAGGTGCTCCTCGCGATCCAGCAGGAGTACGGAGTGATCGCCGACGATCGGACCGAGGACCGCGTTGCCCTCACCGGCGAGGAACACGTCGGGCGAGCCCGTGAACACCGCCTTGACATCCACCGGATCGGCGAGGACGACGATCCGGCCGGCCATCACGTCCTTCAGGGTGAAGGTCTTTCCATACCGATGGTGCACGGCGCTCATCCAGCGCGGCCGCATGAGCCACATCAGCGGGGTCTGCAGGAACGCCGGGAGCGGCGGGCCCGGGGGAAAGGCGTCATCGGGTCCTGGGCGGACCTTGACCCGGGTGACGAGTGGTCTGAACGGTTCGGGCATCAACGACTCCGGGTCTCGATGGGCGAGCCACAACCGTATCGAGCGTGCACGCGCCGGACGCCGTTGCTACTATTTCGACCCCCAGCGCGATTAGCTCAGCTGGGAGAGCACCGCCTCGACAAGGCGGGGGTCACTGGTTCGAGCCCAGTATCGCGCATCTCAGAAAACCCCGCAAAAGCGGGGTTTTCTTTTTGCGCTCAGTGCCTTGCGCCCGGGCCACACCGCCTGGGGCGCCACGCGACCGGGCTACGCTCTGCGGCATGCGCGTCGAGCTGTTGTTCTGGGACGGATGCCCTTCGTATCCGCGGGCCTGCGCCGAGCTGGAGGCCGCCATGGCAGCGCTTGGGCTGGACCCGGCGGCGATCGTGGTCACCGAGGTGCAAACGGACGAGGCGGCGCATGCCGCGGGCTTCATCGGCTCCCCCACGATCCGGATCGACGGCGAGGACGTGCAGCCCACGCCCGAGCCCGCCGGCCTGACCTGCCGCGTCTACCGCTTGCGGGACGGCCGCTTCTCGCCAACGCCGGACCCCGCGGACTTGCACGACGCCCTGAGTCAAGCGATGAAAGGCCCTGACAATGACCGCAATCGGAGAGATCGCACCAGCCTTCGGACTCCCTGACACCCTGGGCAAGCAGCACGGCCCGGCGCACGCGCCGGCCACGGTGCTCGTGTTCACATGCAACCACTGTCCGTACGCGCTGGCGTGGCACGACCGGATGCTCGCCGTCGCCCGCGACTATGCCGACCGTGGGGTCCAGGTCCTGGCGATCAACCCCAACGACGCCACCCGCAAGCCCAAGGACTCGATCGAGCACATGCGCCACCGCGTCGAGGCCGGCGAACTGGGTGACGTGCCGTATCTGCGGGACGAGACGCAATCGGTGGCGCGCAGCTACGGCGCTCAGACAACACCGGACGTGTTCGTCCTGGACAGCGCGGGCGTGCTCCGTTACCGCGGTGCACTGGACGCCGACTACAGCGACCCGGCGCAGAACGCTGCCTGGCTGAGGTCCGCGTTGGACGCCATGCTCGACGGCCGCACCCCCGATCCGGCGCAGACCCCACCCGTTGGCTGCTCGATCAAGTGGCGGGACGCCTGAGGGTCCGCGGCCCGGGTCAAACCCAGGCTCACGACAGGGTCGGCCGAAATCTGCCTCCCAATTCGGCACCGCACGGCGAAGGCCGGTTAGGTTCTCGCCATGATCCGCGTCGCCGTCCTCGTCCTCGCCGCCGTGGCGGCTGTCTTCGCGCTCAGTGGCCCGGCCGGCCAGGCGGGTGCCGCGTCGACCGTGACGTTGCGGCTGGACGGCATCGGGCCGTTGAAGCTCGGCATGTCGCGCGCCGCCGCGGTCAAAACCGGCTGGCTCTCGAATCGGGGGACGGGCTGCCCGCTCGGCGGCCCGCCACTGCCGATCAGCTATCGCCTCAAGGGCGCCGCGGCGCCGAAGGGCGTGAGCGGCTCTGCGGAGTTCAACGGCGGCAAGCTGACCGACCTGTCGTTCACGAAGGGCGTGCGCACCGCGACCGGCGTCGTCCTCGGCACGACGACCACCGCGCAGATGGTGTCCATGTACCGCAACGCGGGCTACAAGGCGAAGTCCGCGTACTCGGACGTCTTCGGGGGGACGTTCGTCGACGTGAGCAAGGCAAGCCGGCGGGTCATCGGCGGCTTCGGCCCCGGGAAGATCGTCACGACCCTTGCGATCCCGGGCGTCTCCGTCTGCGACTAGTCTAGGAGGTGTTTCAGAAGTGGATCATTTGTCGTGAAACGGCCTTGGGGCGGCTCGTGGAGATCTGAGGGACGACCGGTCGGGGCGCGGCTGGGGCCGCTGTTGCCCCTGATGCCGAGGATGGTCCGGCCCTGGCTACAGTGGCCCGATGCGTGAGACGCCCGAAGAACTCAACGAGCTCCAGGCCCTGCTCGACGCCTCCCTGTCCCGCTCCACGACCCACCTTCGCTCGATCATCACCGAGCGCACCCTGACCGCGGAGCAGCTCACCCAGATCCTGACCGGCATGTGCACGCTCGCCTTGTCCACCGTGACGGCGAAGGGCGAGCCGCGGATCAGCGGGGTGGATGGGCATTTCCTGCACGGCAAGTGGTACTTCGGCACGGCGCGCAGCGCCGCCAAGGCCCGCCACCTCGCCGCCCGCCCCGCC
>JAOPZJ010000438.1 GCA_025964155.1 Solirubrobacterales bacterium | reverse complement strand
CCGCCCCGCGCGCGAACCGCCTGGGCCTGCGCGCCGTCCTTCTCGCGCTCGAACTGGCGCCGCTGGCGCTCGGCCACCGCCGGCGCCTGCGCCGCCTGGATCTGGCGCAGCGCACCGCGGTGATGGCGCGCCTCGAGCGCGGCCCGCTCACCGGGGTCGTCAAGGGGCTGCGCACGCTCGCGCAGCTGTCCTACTACGGCGATCCGACCGTCATGCGGCTCCTCGGCTACGACGCGGAGGTCGTCGTGGCACGGGCCGCCGCGCTGCGGGCGACGGAGGTGCGGTGGTGAGCGCCCACCGTCGGCCCGGGGGTCACGCTCGCGCGCGTGGGGTGCGGCGATGAGCGCCGGAACCGCGACACACGCCCCGCCGTCCCGCGACACGGGCGACGCCGCCTATACCGACGGCACCGGGACGTTCCACCCGCTCGAGCGCCGGCTGGTGGCGGGCCACACGCTCGCCGGGGAGACCGTCATCAGCGTGGATGCCTGCGTCATCGGCTCAGGCGCCGGCGGCGCCCCCGTCGCCAAGGAGCTGGCCGAGGGGGGCATGAGCGTCGCGATCCTCGAGGCCGGTGATTGGCACGAGTCGTCCACATTCACCGCCCGACCGCGCGACATGATGGCGCGCCTGTACCGCGATGCCGGCCAGCTCGTCACCGTCGGGGTCCCGCCGATCCCGCTGCCGCTCGGGCGCGCGGTGGGCGGCACGACGCTCATCAACTCGGGCACGTGCTTCCGCACCCCTCCGGCGATCCTGGCCCGATGGCGCGACGAGTTCGGCCTGCACGAGCTGACCCCGCAGGCCATGGATCCCTTCTTCCGGCGCGTCGAGCGGGAGGTCAACGTCAGCCGCGTGCCCGCGCACCTGGCGGGCTCCAGCGCCCGGCTCGTGCTCGAGGGGGCGGCGAAGCTCGGCCTGTCCGGCGGCCACCTCTTCCGTAACGCCAAGGGCTGCGTCGGCAGCGGGGTGTGTGCGTTTGGCTGCCCCACGGGGGCCAAGCAGCACACCGGCGTGACGTACATCCCGCGCGCGTGGGCGGCTGGGGCGACGACGTACACGGGCGTGCGCGCGCAGCGCATCGTCCACCATGGCGGCCGGGTGACCGACGTCGTCGCCCGGAGCGCGGCGGGCGGGACCCTGCGCGTGCGCTGCACCCACGCGATCGTCGCCTGCGGGACGCTCTTGACCCCGCACCTGCTCTCCGCCAGCGGCGCGGGGGGCGCCTCGGGGCAGCTCGGGCGCAACCTCTCGATCCACCCCGCCAGCGCCGCGCGCGCCGTCTTCGACGAGGACCTGGATCCGTGGACCGGCGTCCCGCAATCCGCCTATATCGACGCCCTGCAGGACGAGGGGATCATGTTCGAGGGCATCTCGGGGCCGCCGGATCAGGCGGCGATCAGCACGCCGCGCTCGGGTGCCGGGCACCGGGAGCTCATGCTCGCCGCACGCCGCACTGCGTCGTTCGGGGTCATGGTGCACGACACGGGTCGGGGCACCGTCCGGCGGCACCTGGGGCAGACGGTGATCCGCTACGACCTGCACCGGGACGACGCCGCGCGCTTCCAGCGCGGCATGGCGGTGCTGGCCGACGTGTTCTTCGCCGCGGGCGCCCGCGAGGTCATCGTCCCGCTGGCCGGTGTCCCGACGCTGACCGGCGGGGACACCGCCCCGCTGACGGGGGCCCACATCCGTCCGCGCCACGTCAGCGCCATGGCCTTCCACCCGCTCGGCACGGCCCGCGCGGGCACGGACCCGGCGCAGAGCGTCGTCGACGCAGACCTGCGCGTGCACGGGATCGACGGCCTGTACGTCAGCGACGGCTCCGTCGTCCCGTCGTCGCTCGGCGTGAATCCGCAGATCACGATCATGGCGCTGGCCACCCGCCTGGCCTACCACCTGCTCGGCCAGGCGCCGCCTGAGCACGAGCCGGTCCCGACGGCGATCGCCTGAGCGCGTATCCCGGCAACAACCGCGGTTCCCGCACATGGCAGACTGCGAGTCGTGATCGCCAGACCTGACGCCATCGCCGCCCTCGACGCCGAGGAGTTCGACGTCGTCGTCGTCGGCGGTGGCATCACCGGGGCGGGCGTGGCCCTGGATGCCGCGGCCCGCGGCTACTCCGTCGCCCTGGTCGAGAAGGCGGATTTCGCCAGCGGGACCTCCAGCCGGTCGTCCAAGCTCGTGCACGGCGGCCTGCGCTACCTCCAGAACTTCGACCTCGGCCTCGTCCGCGAGGCCTTGCTCGAGCGCCAGCTCAACGTCAAGCTCGCGCCGCACCTCGTCAAGCCGCTGCCGCTCGTCGTCCCCGCGTTCGAGGGCGCCCGGCCCGACCGGCTGGTCGGCGTCGGCCTGAACCTCTACGACGTCATGAGCGTCGACAAGATCCGCGGCCGCGTGGGCCGCCGTGGCTCGGGGGCGCCGAGCAGCGGCGAGCAGGCCACCGACCTCGACGGGGACGGCCTGGCCGACTGGGCGCCGGACCGCCATCGCATCATCAGCGGCGAGGAGGTCGTCGAGCGCCTGCCCGCCCTGGCCGGTCGCGAGCCGACCTCCGGGTACCTCTTCTACGACTGCCAGACCGACGACGCGCGACTCGTGCTCACGGTGCTGCAGGAGGCCGAGCGCTTCGGTGCGGTCTGCGCCAACGGCCTGCTCGTCACCGAACTGCACGAGGAGGCCGGCCGCACCCGCGGTGTCCACGTCCAGGATGTCGCGACCGGCGACCGCTTCACCGTCCGCGCGACAAACGTCGTCAACGCCACGGGCGTGTGGGCCGACCGCCTGCGCCCGGACGAGCTGCACGACGAGGCCGAGGTGCCGCGCATCGCGCCCTCGCGCGGGACGCACATCACGCTGCGCCACGACCAGCTGCCGCTCGTCAGCGGCGCGATCGTCCCGGCCGGCAACAACCGCACGATCTTCGCGCTGCCGTGGCTCGGCGGCACGCTCATCGGCACCACCGACAACGACTACGACGAGAGCGCGACGCCGGACGGCCTGGACCACATCGCGCCGGCCGCCGGCGACATCGCCTATCTGCTGGACGCCACGAACTCCTACTTCGGCACGAGCCTGACGGCCAGCGACCTCACCGGCGCCTTCGCCGGGGTGCGCCCGCTCATCTCGACCGGCGACCCGAAGAAGTCGGTGGACATCTCCCGCAAGGCAGAGCTGTACGAGACCTCCAGCGGCATGATCACGATCACGGGCGGCAAGCTCACGACGTGGCGGCGGATGGCGAAGATGGCGGTTGACCGTCTCGTGGAGCGCGACGCCCGCGACGCCCCGTGCCGCACGCACGAGATCCCGCTCGGGCAGGGCGTGGCGCTGGAGGACCTGGAGCGCGTGGAGGGTGTCCCGGAGGGCGCCTACCAGCAGCTGGCGGGCCGCTACGGCCACGTCGCCCACGAGGTGCTCGCGGTCGCCGCCGAGCGCGGCGAGCTCGCCCAGCCCGTCGTGCCGCCGGTGGACGGCCAGGTCACGCCCGTCGACATCCTCGCCGAGGTCGTCCACGCCGCGCGCCACCAGCAGGCCCGCAGCGTCGGGGACGCCCTCCTGCGGCGCACGCGCCTCGGCCTGACCGCCGCGCGCGTCGTAGCCGACCCGTCCGGGGAGACCGCGCGGCGCGTGGCCCAGGCCATGGCCGGCGACATGGGGTGGGACGACACCCGCGTCGAGTCCGAGGCGCAGGCGTTCCTGCACGAGGCCGCGGCCGAGGGGATCGTCACCGGCTGAGCGCTCGCCGGGGGGACGATCGGGCCGCCCAGGGGCTGCCAGGGCACAGGCCCGGCAGGAACTCGCCGCATCCCCGCGTAAGTTCCCGGGTTGCACCCGGTTGAACAACCGACACCCCGAGGAGTCACCGTCCCGATGCGCCTGCGCCACACCGTCATCCCGCTCACGATCACCGCCCTCACGGCGGCAGCCTCGCCGGCACAGGCCGGCTACTTCAAGGGCGAGGCAATTGACAGCGGGGCGCAGATCAAGCAACTCGGCGGGCTCGATGTCGCCCGCGACGGCAGCGGTGCAGTGGCGTACGTCAAAAGCGACGGCGGGACGGATCACGTCTTCGTCTCGCGCCTGGTCAGCGGCACCTTCCAGCCGCCGGAGCGGATCGATGCCGGCCTCTCGGCCGCGGGTTCGGCCCCGGCGGTCGCCGCCTCGGACGGCGGCAAGCTCACCGTCGTGTTCGTCAACGGTGGTCAGGTCTACGCCGTCGTGCGTCCGATCGGGGCACCGGCGTTCTCCGCGCCGCAGCTCATCGCCGCCTCCGGCAGCGCACCCTCCGTGGACATGTCGATCAACGGCGTGGCGTACACGTCGTTCACGTCTCCGGGCGGGTCGGCCGCCGATGTCCGCGTGGCCCGCCTGAACCGCGACACGACGAGCTACGCCATGCTGCCGGACGTGCTCGACATCGATCCAGCGCGCGACGCGGGCACCGGCTCGGGAGCCTCCGAGGTCGCGGTCTCCGCCGACGGGACCGCCGTCGTGGTCTGGGGCGAGGCCGGGCACGTCTACGGTCGCAGGGTCTTCGACGGCCGTATCTCCGTCGCTCCCCAGGACCTGTCCGTGGACCAGCTCAACGGCCACGCCGGCAACACCGCCAGCGCCACCGATCCCCACATCGACATCGAGGACGACTCGAGCT
The DNA here is from genome assembly GCA_025964155.1 of Solirubrobacterales bacterium. GTDB lineage: Bacteria > Actinomycetota > Thermoleophilia > Solirubrobacterales > Solirubrobacteraceae > Paraconexibacter. The sequence continues at coordinate 4,076 of JAOPZJ010000438.1, read as the reverse complement.
TCGCGTGGGTGACGTTCCGCCAGAGCTTCGACGACGGCCGCTCGCACACGGTCGCGCGGCGGCTGGTCGGGTCGCAGTTCGAGGCGCCGGTGCAGGTCGACGGGGTCGGCTTCGGCGGCGACGAGGCGACGAGCACGAACATCGAGATGAACGGACGTGGGGAGGGGCTCGCGACCTCGGGCACGGCGGCGAAGGGCGCGTACGTGTCGCTGCTGCACGACGACACGTTCTTCGCGCCCGCGCTCATCAACCAGCCCAACAACGTCGCCCCGGTCCCGACCGGCGATCTGGCCGAGAACAACGAAGGCCTCGCGGCCTGGATGCAGGGCACGACGCCCCAGACGGCCACCGTGCACGCGGTCGGGTACGACATCGACCTCGCCAGGCGCACGGTGCCCGCCCCGCTCCAGGACACCGAGCTTTCCAACCCGGACTTCGGCCCCGTGGACGTCGACGCCGGCCTCGAGGCGGCCGTCGACCGCGTCAGCGACGCGATCGTGGTCTTCGTGCAGGGGATCGGCGATGGTCGTCGCCTCGTATCCGCGGGCTTCGACCGCAAGCCGGGCATCCTCAGCACGTCCACGACCGCGCGCTACCGCAAGCTCAGGCGCCCGCAGCTGGCGTGGTCGCCGTCATTTGACCTCTGGGGTCCGATCACGTACCGCGCGGAGATCGACGGCGTGGCCGTCGGCGAGAGCCGGACCACCCGGCTGCCGCTGGCGACCGACCTCACCGACGGCGTCCACAGTTGGAAGGTCACCGCCACGGATCGCCGCGGGCAGACCGCCGTCTCCAAGGCAGGCCTGCTGAAGGTCGACAGCACGTCGCCGGCGCTGGCGTTCTCGATCGCCGGGGTCAAGCGCGCGGGCCGCACGCTGTCGGTCGCCGCGAAGGTGTCAGACCCGACCCCCGGCTCCGGGCTCCAGCGGGTCGTCATCGCCTTCGGCGACGGCGGGCGCTCGGTGAGCAGCACCGCCAAGCACGTCTTCCGCAAGCGCGGCAGCTACACCGTCCGTGTCTCGGCGACCGACAAGGCCGGCAACGTGACGGTCGTCAAGCGCGCCGTGACCGTCAAGAAACCCAACAAGAAGTGATGGCAGGGTGGCCTGCCGCGTAGCATCTGCGACATGGCGACTCTGGACGAGGCCAAGCTCGCTCGCGCCGCCGCCGCAGGGGACGGCCAGGCGTTCGCACGCCTGTACGACGAGTACGAGGGCCGGATCTACAACTTCTGCGTGCGCCTGGTCGGTGCTCCCGAGGACGCCGCCGACGCTACGCAGGACGCGTTCCTCAAGGTGTTGCAACGCCTGCCCAAGCTCCCGGCCGACCGGGAGCTCAACTTCGGCGCCTACCTGTTCACCGCCGCGCGCAACGCAAGCTACGACGTGATCGGCAAGCGCAAGAGGGCCGATCCCGTCGACTTGATCCCCGAGTCCGGTGCGCGTGGGGTGGGTGGGATCGATATCGATGAACGCGGTGCCTTGGACCTGGACCCCGAGCGGGCCACGATGCTCGGTGCGCTGCAGGCGCAGGTGCAGGCGGCCAACGCGCGCCTGCCCGAGCGTCAGCGCGAGGTCCTCGCGTTGCGTGAGCTGGAGGAGCTCAGCTACGACGAGATCGCCGAGATCATGGACATGAACCGCAACTCGGTCGCGCAGCTCATCTCACGTGCGCGCATCCGGCTGCGGGACGAGGTGCAGGGCAGCGCCCTGGCGTCGATCCCCTCCGCCTCGCCGGCGTGCGCAAAGGCGCTGCCGCTGATCTCGCTGCGCCAGGACGGGCAGCTCTCCGACGGCGGCGACCGGCAGTGGCTCGAGGACCATGTGGCGGACTGCCCGACGTGCCGGGTCAGCGTCGAGGCGATGGCCGAGGCGGGCATGTCCTACCGCGCCTGGGCGCCGGTGCTGCCGTTGGCCTGGTTGTGGAAGGCGACGGCCGCCAAGGCGATGGACCTCACCGGCAGCGACTGGAACGCCCTGCTGGACCGGCAGCGGGACCTGCACAGCGGAGGCGCCGGGTCCGGCTCAGGCTCAGGCTCCGGCTCCGGCCTGGGCGCGGCATCCGGCGCCGGGGCGGTCTCCGCGGCCGGCACCCCGGAGCTCGCGAGCGCCACGGAGACCGCGAGCCACCAGCACCGGCGGCGTCGCCGGGCTACGACGTTCGCCGGCGCGATGCTCGTGCTCCTCGCCGCCGCGCTCCTGTTCCTCGGCCGCGAAGAGGTCCCCGCGACGCTCGAGGCCGGCATCGTGGCGGGACAACTCCTGCCGCCGACGGTCTCGACGCCCCCCGTGCCGACGACCCCGGCACCGGCGGCGCCCAAGCCCAAGGCGGCCCCCAAGAAGGCAAAGCGGGCCCCCGCCAAGCGGCAGCGCGCCTCCACGCCGCGGCGCTCCGCGACGCCCGTCGCCGTGTTCGTCGCTCCGACGCCCGCGGCGCCGTACGGCGCGCCGTACGTCGCGCCCTATGTCCCGCCGCGCGCGACCGTCACGCCACCGAAGCCGGCATCGAAACCCAAGCCGACCGGCTCCAGCATCAGCGCGAGCAGCGGCGTCGGTAGCACGGGCAGCGCGCCGCCCGGCACGACTCCCACGGTCATGACCACCACACCAGACCCGGTGACGACGCCGGCTTCGCCCCCGGCGGTGACGGTGGACCCCACGCCGGGCGCCACCTACTGCCAGCAGAACCCCGCCGACCCCAAGTGCCGTCCTTGCCCCGCCACTGCCTGCCGCCGCGCGGACACGAGCCCCCACGCAGCGACCGCGGCACCGGCAATCGCCGGGTCCGCCGCGGTGAGCCGCAGCGTCGTGAGCCCGCGGGGCACCGGCGTCGTACGCTGAGCAGACCGTGCCCGACGTCCCGACCGCCTTCACCGTCCGCGTCCCCGGCGGCACCCTCGAGCTCACACCGGGTCGGCCCGCGCTCATGGGGATCGTCAACGCGAACCCGGACTCGTTCTCCGACAGCGTGCGCCTGTCCGCCGTGGACCAGCAGGTGCAGCACGCACTTGCGCTGGTCGCGGACGGCGCGTCGATCATCGACGTCGGCGGGGAGTCCGGGGTCACCTACACGGACGTCACGACCGAGCAGGTCGAGATCGCCCGCGTCGTGCCGCTCGTCGAGCGCCTCGCAGGTGAGGGGATCATCGTGTCCGTCGACACCTGGAAGCCCGGCGTGGCCGAGGCGGCAATCGCCGCCGGTGCGGCGATCCTCAACGACGTCAGCGGCCTGCGCGACGAGCGCCTGGCGCAGATCTGCGCGCGGACCGGCGCCGCCCTCGTGGTGATGCACACCCGCGCGGCCCCCAAGCAGGAGCACTTCCACGACTACGGCGGGGCGGTCGCCGACGACGTCGAGGCCTTCCTGGGGGAGCGCTGCGCGGTGGCACGCGCCGCCGGCGTCCACGAAGAGCAGCTCATCCTCGACCCGGGCCCGGACTTCGCCAAGACCCCGGCGGAGACCGTCCAGTCGCTGCACGCGATCGACACCCTCAACGCCCTGCGCCGGCCCGTGCTGCACGCGGTGTCGCGCAAGTACTTCGTCGGCGCCATCACCGCACGCCCTCCGGCGGAGCGCGGAGCCGGCACGCTCGCCGCGGTGGGGTGGAGCGCCGACCACGGCGCGAGCATCCTGCGCGTCCACGACGTGCGGGCCGCCGCCGACTTCCTGGCCGTCAAGCGCGTGCTCGACGGTGACGAGACGATGCCGGACTTCGACGGCGACGACGATCGCCTGAAGTGGATCCGGGCCGCACCGCAGCGCGCGTCCTGACGCGCGGTCGGGTAGGTTTTAGGGCATATCCGTCGCCGGCCGCTGACGACAACGCGGCCGGGGGCTCACCGACGATCCACCAGGAGAACCACCACCGATGTCCGTTTTCACCCGCGCCGCCCTGGAGGGCAGCCCGCTTGCCGACCTGCACACGATCGCAGGGGAGCTGGGCCTTGACGGCTTCCGTCGCCTGCGCAAGGCCGACCTCATCGACAAGATCCTCGAGGCCACGGGCGGCGACACCGCACCCGTCGAGGAGGCCGCCGCGCCCGACGAAGACGCCGCGCCCGCTCCGCGCGCCCGGC
>JAOPZJ010000434.1 GCA_025964155.1 Solirubrobacterales bacterium | reverse complement strand
CGACGGCACGGCGACGCCTGACGGCGCGGCGGTGGGCGGTGGCTGCGGTCACTCTGGTCATTCCGGTGGCTGGCGCAGTGCGCCGACGACGCCGAAGCCGAACATCCCGAGGATCACGATCGAGATGACGGTCAGGATGTCCAGCCCTTCGCGCACGATGACCGACAGCGTGAGGGCGGCGAACAGCAGGATGAACGCGAGCACGACGATGAGGATGGGTTTGGGGTTCTCCACGGCGACGGTCGTTCAGGAGGCGAGGGACCGCGGGGTGGTCAGCGCGTTCCGCCGTCGGGCGAAGAGCTTGATGGCCAGCAGGCCGAAGGCGAAGCCGCCGATGTGCGCGAAGTAGGCGACCCCGCCGCCATCGCCCGTCGGATTGGTGAGATTCAGGGCGCCGAAGAGCGCCTGCTGGGCGAACCAGACCCCGAGGAAGATGATGGCGGGCAGCTCGAGGATGGTGAAGAAGAAGATGACGAACACGAGCGTGAGGATCTTGGCCCGCGGGTGCAGCAGGATATACCCGCCCAGGACACCTGCGACGGCGCCGGAGGCGCCGAGCGTCGGCACGATGTCGTCCGGCCCCATCGCCACCTGGAGGGCCGTCGCGGCGAGCCCACCGAGCAGGTAGAAGATCACGAAGCGCACGCGGCCCATGCTGTCCTCGACGTTGTTGCCGAAGATCCAGAGGAAGAGCATGTTGCCGCCGAGGTGGAAGAGCCCGGCGTGCGTGAACATCGCGGTGAAGAGCGTCAGGACCGTCGCGATGCCGCCGTCGGGGACACCCTTGGCGCAGGTGACATCGGCGCCGTTGTGGACCACCTCGCAGTGCGCGCCCAGGTGCGTGAGCTCGTACGGCACGGCGCCATAGTGGAAGAGCGCGTTCTGATCCAGCGAGGCGCCCGAGAAGTCGATGCCGGACTTGGGCTGCAGGATCAGGTACGCGATCACGTTCAGCGCGATGAGCAGGATCGTGACGACCGGGAGGTTCTGCGTGGGGAGGTTGTCCTTCAGCGGGAACATCGGCCGGCTGCCATCCTCGCCTGCGGCTCGGATGCCTCTGCGGCTCGCAACGGCGCGCTAAGCGTCAACGCCGACCTGGAGCGCGAGAGGGCCAACGCCCGGTTCGTCCTGGGCGACGTGCTGGTCGGCGTGGTAGCTGGAGCGCACGAGCGGCCCGGCGGCGATGTGGTCGAAGCCGAGCGCGTACCCGGCGATCTCGATGGCCTTGAACTCGGCCGGCTCCCAGTAGCGGACGACCGGCAGGTGGCGCTCGGTCGGGCGCAGGTACTGGCCGACCGTGATGATCTGCACGCCCTTCTCGCGCAGCTCACCCAGGGCGTCGACGACCTCGTCGTGGCTCTCGCCGAAGCCCACCATCAGCCCGGATTTCGTGGACAGGGTGTCGCCGCCCATGTACTTGGCGTTCTCCAGGACGCGCTTGGAGCGCTCCCAGGTCGAGCCGCGGCGCGCGATGCCGTACAGCCGCGGAACGACCTCGACGTTGTGGTTGAAGACGTCCGGCTGCGCGGCGATGACCTTCGCCAGCGGCATCTCCTGGCCGCGGAAGTCCGGCGTCAGCACCTCGACCTTCGTGCGCGGCGCCGCGCGCCTGACGGCGCGGATCGTCTGCGCCCAGATGCCGCTGCCGTAGTCGGGCAGGTCGTCGCGGTCGACGCTCGTGATGACGGCGTGGCGCAGCCCCATCCGGGCGATCGAGCGCGCGACGCGCCCGGGCTCCAGCGGGTCGTGCCACGTCGGCTTGCCGGTCTGCACGTTGCAGAAGCCGCAGCGGCGCGTGCACGTCTCGCCGAGGATCATGAAGGTCGCCGTGCCGCGCTCCCAGCACTCGCCGACGTTCGGGCAGGCGGCCTCCTGGCAGACCGTGTTCAGGTTTTCGTCCTTGATGAGCTTGGACAGTTCCCGGTAGCGCTCGCCGCCGGGCGCCGGGACCTTGAACCATGCCGGCTTGCGCTCGCGGAACGGGCGCACGTCCGCGCCGAGGACGGTGAGGACGTCCATACCGCCCGGATTGGCGCGCGAGCGGGTCTGGTGGCGGCGCTGCTGCGGGTCGGACGGGGCCTGGTCGGAGCTCACGCCACCAGGGTATCGGGCAGCGGGATCCATCCTCCGCATCCAGTTAGGCTCGCAGGCATGCCCACAGAACCCGCAAAGCTCCTCTCGGCCGTCCGCGTCGGCGTCGGCGTCGGCGCCTGGCTGACACCGAACCTCGCCGGGCGCATCTTCGGCCTGGACCCGGCCGGCAACCCGCAGCTGCCGTACATGGCGCGGCTGTTCGGCGTGCGCGACGTCGCCCTAGCCGTCGGGACGACCCAGACGACCGGCCCGTCACGCCGCGTGTGGTGGCAGATCGGCATCGCGTGCGACCTCGCCGACGCCGTCGCTGCGTATCTCGGCGTCCGCAACGGCACGTTGTCGAAGTTCTCCGCGGTCGCCGCTGGAGGCACTGCCGTCGCCGCGGCCGGACTCGGCGTCGCCGCCATGCAGGCGGACGACGCGCACGTCGTCTAGACGAGCGTTCCGGCGGGGGCCAGCAGCACCGTCCCGGGCACGGCGACCGCCGTCAGCCCGTGCTCGGCGGCGAAGGCCTCCGCCACCCGGTCGGCGAACCCGGCGAGGCGTGCGTCATCCGCGGAGCCGCCGGACTCGTTGACGACCGAGGTCATCTGCACCTCCGGCAACCCGCACGGCACGACCCAGCTGAACGGCACCAGGTCGTTGCACACGTTGACCGCGAAGCCGTGCGTCGTGACGCCCTTGGCGACGTGGACGCCGATCGATGCGATCTTGCGGTCGCGGATCCACACGCCGGTGAAGTCCCGGCCTTCGTCGTTGCGGGTGATCGGGTCCAGGTCCTCGGCGCGGATCGCGGTGACGAGCGCGCGCTCCATGCGCCGCACGAACTCCGCGACGCCGTCCGTACGCAT
>JAOPZJ010000411.1 GCA_025964155.1 Solirubrobacterales bacterium | reverse complement strand
AGGACGCGGACGCGGAGTACGACCCCGCCGACATCCCCCGCCTGCTGCAGCCGCTGCTGGACGACCAGGCCGACGTGGTCTTCGGCAGCCGCTTCCGGCCCGATGGCATCCAGGTCCATCGCACCTTCCACTACCTCATCAACCGCGTGCTTACCGCGTTGAGCAACCTCGCCTCGGGCATCTACCTGAGCGACATGGAGACGTGTTACAAGCTCTTCCGCGCTGACCTCGTGCAGGCGATGAACCTGCGCTCGCAGCGGTTCGGGATCGAGATCGAGCTCACGGCGAACGTCGCGAAGGTCCACGCCCGGATCGTCGAGCTCCCGATCTCCTACTTTCCACGCACGCGGCTGGCGGGCAAGAAGATTAACTCGCGCGACGGCGTGGCCGCCCTGTGGCACATGGTGCACTACAACCAGCTGACGTCGGTCGACACCGCCTACCGCGAACTGCCCAAGCGCTACCGCGGCTGAGTCTCCGCCGGCGCCTGCGCCAGCACCAGGACGATGTCGCTGTTGCCAGGGCGGTTGAAGAGCGGGGCTGCGAGCCACAGGACGGCAAAGGACACGATGGTGAGCGGGGTGGGGCGGCCGACCATGTGCAATCGGGCCCACAGGCCGTCGCGCTGGACCGACGACAGCGGCACCGTGCGGCGGACCACCAGGCCGTGGCGCTGGATGACGCGGATGAGCGCCTCCGCTGGAAAGTAATGCGTGTGCGGACTCGGGAGCCCGTGTTGCCAGCAGCGCAGGTAGGGGCCGCGGACGCCTATCCGCGCCAGCGACGAGGCCATACGGTAGGCCAGCCCGGTCGCGTTCGGGATGTTCACGCTGAGGATGCCGCCTGGCCGGAGCGTCTGCGCGCAGGCCTCGAGCGTCGCGTCGACGTCGGGAATGTGTTCGAGGACGTCGTTGAAGCTGATGACGTCCGCGCGTTCGTCCGCGCTGACGGCCGCCGGGAAGTAGCCCGAGCGGACCGACAGGCCGTGCGCCCGGGCATGGTCGGCCATACCGGCCTCCGGCTCGATGCCTTCGGCCTCCATCCCGCGGGCGCTGGCCGCGGCGAGGAACCACCCGTGGGCGGAGCCGACGTCGAAGAGCGACGCGGCTTCGAGCGGCCGCAGCGTGGCGATCTCGTCGAGGATCCGCTCGTTGTTGCCCTCACGCAGCTTCTTGAGGCCGACGGCGCGCGCGTCGGTATCGATCTCCTGCTGGAGCGCCTCGGACTCGATCTCGGGCTCCAGCGTCGATCGCCACGTGCCGCACGACGGGCATCGTGCCGACCACTCCGTGACCTTCACCTCGATCGGGGTGCCGCAGACGAGGCAGGGGCGGCCGGCCAGGGGCGGCGCGGTCAGACCGGACGGCGTCGCAGACATTTCCGTACCCTAGCGAGACGCCGCCGGGCTGCCTCCTGGACGCTCCGCATGCCCATGACGTCCATCTTGCACCCTGCAGACCGCGTTGGATCGTGCTGACCCCCGGGCTCCTCGGGATGGCACGCCGGGCGGCCGGATCACTTGCCTTCCGTGGGATCGTGACGCTCGCGCTGCTCGTCATCGTGTTCAGCCACCTGGACTGGTCCTCGATCGACGAGAAGGTGCGGACGGGCCACCCCACGTGGGGACTGCTCTCCGTCGTGGCGGTGGCGGCGGCCCTCGTTGTCGGTGCGCTGCGCTGGGACCGCCTGCTGCGGGCTAGCGGGATCGCGCTGCCGCGGCGCGAGCTGTACCGCATCTACGCCACGACGTGCTTCGCCAACGCCTTTTTGCCGACCTCGGTCGGGGGCGACGTCGCGCGCCCGCTGATGGTCAGCCGTCGTGGGCCACTGCTCGTGCGCGCAGCGGTCACCGTCCTGCTCGAGCGGCTGGCGGCGCTGCTGGCGCTGCTCCTTTTAGCGTGGACCGGGACGGCGCTCGAGCCGGACGCGGTGTCGACCGGGGCACTGACGGCGCTGGCGGTCGTCTCGACGGGGCTCGTCGTCGTCGCGCTCCTGATCGCGATCGGGCCCTCCCCGGTGCGGCGGCTGGTCCGCGCTGCGGTGCCGACCCGCTTCGCGGGGCACCTCGACGAGGTGGCGGCCGTGCTGAGCGCGTTCCGCCGACCGGGGGTGGTCTGGCCCGTGCTGCTGCTGAGCACCGTGTTCCAGGCGCTGGTTACGATCCAGCTCGTGCTCCTGGCCAAGATCATCGGCGTGGAGCTGCCCTTCGGCCTGGCAGCCGTCGCGCTTGCCCTCGTCACGCTGGCGACACTGCTCCCGATCTCGATCGGCGGCTTCGGTGTCCGGGAGGGGTCGTACGTCGTCGTCCTTGCCGGCGGCGGGATCGGGCGGACCGACGCCGTGCTGATCTCGCTGCTATCGGTGCTCGTGCTGTTCCTGGCGACCCTGCCGGGGGCGGTCGAGCTGGTGCGTGCCGGGTTCTCGCCCGCGGCACTGGAGGGCGAAGGATGAGCGGTCAGACCTTCATCGTCATGGGGGGCGCGCTCCTGCTGATCCTCTCGACGCTACGCCTCGTGCGACTGCGGCTGTTATCGATCCGGTACGGCATCGGATGGCTCGTCGTAGGGGTGGTCGGTGTCCTCGGCTCGCCCGTGTTGCCGCTGGTCTCCGGGCGGCTGGACAGCCTCGGCTTTACGGCGACCGGGTTCTCCCTCGGCGTCTTCATCGCGTTTCTCGGCCTCGTGTGCCTGCAGCTGTCGGTCTCACTCTCCGGGCTCTCGCGGTCGATCCAAGACATCGCCGAGCACGCCGCCCATGTGGAGGCGCGCGTGCGGCAACTGGAGGGCGAGAGCGCGCCCCACGGGACGCCGGGGTCGGCCGCGAGGCCCGGCGTGCGTCACGACGAGGTGTCCCGGTGAGGGTGATTGCGGTCCTGCCCGCGTTCAACGAGCAGGGATCGGTGGGGGACGTCGTGCGTGGGCTGGTCGGCGAAGGGATCCCCGCGTGCGTGATCGACGACGGCTCCTCGGACGCGACCGCCAGGCGGGCGCGGGAGGCCGGGGCGACCGTGCTGTCCCTGCCGATCAACCTTGGGGTGGGCGGCGCGCTGCGCTGCGGGTTCCGCTGGGCGGTCGAGGCAGGATACGACGTGGCGGTCCAGGTCGACGCCGACGGGCAGCACGATCCGTCCGAGGTCCGGTTGCTCGTCGACGGACTGCTGGCGCAGGACGCGGACATGGCCGTCGGCTCGCGGTTCGTCGCGGGGTCCGGCGCGTACCCGGTCAGCCGCGGGCGACGTCTGGGCATGCGGGTGCTCGAGCGGCGGGCCGCCGCGGCGACGGGCACGCGCATCATCGACGCGACCTCCGGGTTCCGGGCCATCCGCCGGCCGCTGCTGGAGCGCTTCGCCGACGACTATCCGGTCGAGTACCTCGGCGACACCGTCGAGGCGCTGATCCTTGCCGGGCAGTTCGGCGCGACCGTCGTCGAGATCCCCGTACGCATGGCCGAGCGTCAGCACGGTGAGCCGAGCGCCGGGTTCCTAGGCAGCGTCTGGTACGTCGCCCGCGTGATGCTGGCAATCGAGCTGATGCACCGGCGTAGGGCCCGCACCGTCGCGCTGCGCGACGCGGAGCCGATGACCTGAGCTAGGGGGCGCGGAAGCGCTCCAGGCGCGGCCGCACGAGCTCCCAGTTGTTTTCGACGATGTTGAGCTCAGTGCCCATAGCCTGCGCGAACGGGGCGAACGGCTCGTCGATGAATCGCCCGACGGCCTCGTCGTAGCGCGCGGCGAAGCCGGAGTCCTCGTCGGTGAAGCCGGTGACGACCGTGAGGCCGGTCCACGGCGTGGCGATCGTGAAGATGTCCAGCTCGGGCCGGTAGCGCCGCAGCGCCAGAACGGTCTTCCACACGTCTCCTGTGTGGAACTGGGTGTCGGTGGCGCGGCTCTGCGTCGGCTCGTCGAGGGGGATGGTGTCGTGGAACATCACGACCGACTCGGGTCCGCAGTAGCGCTCGACGTTGATGAAGTCCTTCAACGACTGCTCGTACAGATGCAGGCCGTCGATGAACGCCGCTCCGAGCGGGTGACCGCCGAGCAGCCCGTCGAGGCGATGGGCGTCGAAGAACGCGTCGCTGGTCTCGGGGAAGATATGCGAGTTCGCCTGAAGCGGCAGAATCGAGCTCGGGACGGGGTCCACGCCGATGGCGATCGCCGGCGGACGCACGGTCGCGAGCGACAGCCCCTTTGATACACCGATCTCCAGCACCGACGACGGGTTGAGAAACGCGTAGATGCGCTCAAGCCAGGTCAGATACCCCTCACCGGGCAGCAGCAGGTGGGACAGCCCGACATGGGCCGGCTGCAGGTCGTGATCACGCGCCAGCGCCTCCTCGAACTCGTGGCGGGCCCGGGTGGTGTCGCCGAGGATGCTGTAACCATGGCCAAGCGCCAGATGGCACTCGGCGAAGTGCTCCTCGGCGGGGCGACCGAACGGGATCCACGGCGCCAGCATCGCGAGCAGCCGCTGGGGCTCGTGCTCGGCCGGCGCGTGCGCGCGGGCCAGTCGTGCAACCGCCGTGGCCCCCGTCGGCCGCTCGGCCGCCAGCTCCTGCTGCGCCAGCTCGATCAGCGCGGCGCTGATTGGGTCACCCGGAGCCGACGGCGGTTGCGCGGTCCAGCGGACG
>JAOPZJ010000112.1 GCA_025964155.1 Solirubrobacterales bacterium | reverse complement strand
CCCCCGAGGGAGAGGTCTTCAACGACGAGGTCGAGATGGTCTCGACGCGCACGGAGACCGGCTCGATCGGCATCCTGGCCAACCACACGCCGCTGCTCGGCATGCTCGCGCCGAGCGAGCTGCGGCTCTACAAGTCCGAGACGGACATCGTGACCCTCGCCCAGGGCGAGGGCTACGTCCAGGTCGCCGACAACCACGTGCTGGTGCTCGTGGAGGACGCGATCACCAAGGACGCCCTCGATGTCGCGGACCTGCGCGAGAAGCTCGCTCGGGCGGAGTCGCAGATCAGCTCCGCCGAGGCGGGGTCCGAGGCGCTGGCCGCGGCGCGGCGCGACAAGCGCCGCTGGGAGACGTTCCTGCGCGTCGCCGAGGGCACGGCGGCCGCGTAGAGGGTCCGCTGCGGCGCGGCCGCCCGACTCAGACGACCGCGATCCCCGCGCCCGCCGCACCCTCCTGAAGGGCCGCCAGACCGAACGCGTCGACCGGGCCGAGGGCGCCGGTGCCCTGCAGGCCGCCGGCGGCCGCGGCCATTGCACCCCACGCGAGGATCTCCGCAGTGAACGTGTAGCCGTTGACGCCCTCCAAGCGCACCTCGGACAGCAGGCCGCCGCCCGCGTCGTAGGCGTTCGCCAGCACGAGCGAGCCGCTCTTGGCGCGGGCCTGCGCGTCGGGGCCGCCCGTCGACCCCTTCACGGCCCGATCCATGAGCCCGGTGAGGAGGCCACGCACGCCGGGGAGCTTCGTCGCCGTGGACGTGACGGCGCTGATGGCGGACATCGGGTGCGAGGCGGGACCGAACCACCCGAGGTAGACGTCCACCCCGACGAGGCCGGGCTTCAGGCGGGGCAGTGCGAAGGCCTCGGAGGTCCCGACGCTGATGCCGGTCGCTGTCTTGCCAGGACGTAGCGTGAACCGCTTGACTCGCGCGGCTCCGCGCTCGGTCACGAGCCGGCCCCCGCGCCAGCTGTAGGCCGGGTCGATCAAGGCGCCGGCCGCGGACGCCCGGGTGCCGCCACTCATGTCACCGGGTCCACCGGAGCCGGTGATGAAGTAAGCGACCTCCACGCGCGCGGCCGCCACCCCGGCCTCGCGCAGGGCCAGGGCGCCCGCGAGGTTGCCGGGGACCCAGTCGTAGCCGAAGGCGGTGACGAGGGCGCTGCCGCCGGCCGCGGCCCGCGGTCCCCATCCCTCGAACACCCGGCGGATGAACGCCCCTTCGCCGGTGGAGTCGAGGTAGTGCGCGCCCTTGGCCAGCGCGGCCTCGACCGCCGGGGCGCCCCACCGCGTGAACGGGCCGACGGTCGATAGCAGGACGTCGCCGCGCTGCACCAGGGCGGCGACGCTCGTCGGATCCTCGACGTCGGCCACGCGCGTCGGCAGCCCGCCGAGCTCCGCCGCCAGCGCCTGCAGCCGCTCGGGGTTGCGCGCGGCGAGCACGGGCCGCGCGCCGCGTGCCACCAACGCCCGGGCGGTCAGGTCACCGGTGTAGCCGGTGGCGCCGAACACGACGATTTCTGGGGACATGGCGCTATCCAACCAGACCGGTGCGCCATCGCGGGAAGGTACGGACCCATGCTGCCGCCTCCCGGGGCGGTCCGCTGCCCCAGTCCCTACCCTGTAGCCGTGGACGAACGCGCTCTCGCAGAGCGGCTGATGACGTACGACACGTCCAAGCCCGATCAGTTGCAGGCGGCCAGTGCCTTCGTCAAGGGCTGGCTCGAGTCGCGTGACGTCGCCGTGGCCGAGCGGGAGCACAACGGACTGCCGGTGATCGTCGCGTCAGCGGGCGCCGACGCGCACCCGGACAAGCCGACCGTCATCTTCCACGGGCATCTGGACGTGGTGCCGGCGTTCGAGCACCAGTTCGCCCCGCGCATCGAGGGGGACCGGCTCATCGGTCGCGGCGCCTACGACATGAAGGGCGCACTGGCGGCCATGATGGGCGCACTGCAGGACTCAAGCGCCCAGGACGCCGTGCGGCTGCTCTTCTATTGCGTTCCGGACGAGGAGTCCGAGGACATCGAGGACCGCTCCACCGATCGGCTCGTCGCGGAGGGCATCGCGGCGGACTTCGCCATCACCGGCGAGCCGACCGACCTGCACATCGGCGTCCAGGCCAAGGGCGTCCTGGCGGTTCGCGCCGAAGTCACCGGGACGGCGGCCCACGGATCCACGCCGTGGCTCGGCGACAACGCGATCCTCAAGGCCCACGACGCCTTCCGCCGCATCGAGACGCTGCCGTTCAGCCGGATGTCTTCAGACCTCTTTGACCGCCCGTCGATCAACCTGGCGCGGATCGAGGGCGGGGACGCCTTCAACAAGGTGCCCGACCGCTGCTGGATGGACGTCGACATCCGCTTCCTGCCGGGGCAGGACATCGGCGAGATCCTCGCCGAGATCCGCCAGATCCAGGACCTCGAGATCGTCAAGTCCTTCACCCGCGCCCCGGCGATTGTGTCCCGGACCAACCCCTTCGTCCTGGCGTTGCGCGACGGCATCTCGCGCTCGATCGAGGGCGAGCCGCTGAGCGTCGGCCGTGACGGCGCGTCGGACGCCATCTCGTTCCTGGAAGCCGGCATCCCCGCCGTCGAGTTCGGCCCCGTCGGGGGCGGCCATCACGGGCCGGCGGAGTGGGTCTCGATCGCCAGCCTGGGCCGCTACCGCCAGGCGCTCGGCGACTTCGTGCACCAACTGCCCTCGTGGCTGGAGCGCATGGGGCCCGATGAAGGACTCACGTTGCGCGCCGTCGACGGGGGTCTGGCTTGACGGGGGCGGAGCACGAGGAGGGTCGGTTGCCACGCGCGGGGGCGCCGCTGTACAAGCGGTTCGCCATCGCGGGCGCCCTGATCTTCTTTCTGACGACCGGAGCGGTGGCCACCGCGGCGCTGCTCGAGGTCAAGCAGCTGGCGAAGAACCTGACGCCCATCGGCCCGCCGGTGAAGTTCGAACCCGACGTCATCACCAAGGCGGACGCCGGGCAGCCGCAGACGATCCTGCTCATCGGCTCGGACAAGCGCTTCGGGGCCGGCAAGGGCGACGCTCGCTCGGACACGATGATGCTCGTGCGGCTGGACCCCGACCAGGCGGCCACGGCCGTCATGTCGATCCCACGCGACCTCGTCACCGCGATCCCCGGCTACGGCACCGAGAAGATCAACGCTGCGTACTCGCACGGCGGCCTGAACCTCACCGTGAAGACGGTCAAGCAGTTGCTCACCGCAGCGGGCGCAGGCGAGCCGTTCAAGATCAACCACGCCATCGGCGTGAGCTTCAAGGGCTTCCGCAAGGTGGTGAACTTCCTGGACTGCGTGTACACGGACGTGGACCGCCGCTACTACCACTCCAACGCGGGATTGCCGCCCTCGGCGCAGTACGCGGAGATCGACATCCAGCCGGGCTATCAGCGTCTGTGCGGGCAGCGGGCGCTGGACTACGTGCGCTTCCGCCACGCGGACTCCGACCTGGTGCGCGCCGCGCGTCAGCAGGATTTCCTGCGCCAGGCCAAGGACCAGATCGGGACCAGCCGCCTGCTGGACGACTTAAACCCGCTCACGAAGATCTTCGGTCAGTCCACGGAGTCCGACCGCAACCTCACGAGCGTCCCCGGCATCCTCCGGATCCTCAAGCTCGCGGCGTACTCCGCCGGCCATCCGGTCCGCGAGATCCAGTTCCCGGCCACGTTCGTCGACGGCGACCCGCGAGGTCTGGGGTCCTACATCACCGCCACGCCGGACGAGATCGCGCGGGCGGTGGACGAGTTCCTGCACGCCAAGCCCGAGTCCAAGCCCCGCGCCACCGGTCCCAAGAAGCCGGTCAGCGCGGCGACGAAGCGCCAGGTCCGCAAGAGCGCCCGCAAGGCCCCGACCTCCTACGCGAAGTACGACCTGGTGCTGAACCGGCGACTCGGAGAGGACCTCGTCGCCCCGGTGGAGGCGAAGGGCAAGCTGCGCTTCCCGCTGTACTTCGCCAAGGCGATGACACCCAGCGGGCGGTACCCGACGAGCACTCCGAACGCCCCGATGCCGCGCGTCTACACGATCCGCGATCGGGCCGACAAGCCCCACCAGGCCTACAGGATCGTCGTGACGCACAACGAGGCCGAGGGGCAGTACTACGGTGTGCAGGGCACGACATGGAAGAATCCCCCCATCCTGGACGGTGGGTCGCAGACGCTGCGGATGCGCGGGCGCACGTACGAGTTGCGCTACGACGGCAAGCGTCTGAGGACTATCGCGTGGCGCACCTCAAAGGCCACCTACTGGGTCTCCAACACCTTGAGCCTGAAGCTTTCCAACATGCAGATGCGCGGCCTGGCACGGTCTCTCACGAAGCTCGGTGACCCGTGACCGGGGCTGCGTTCGACGGTGCCCCGCCGCGGCCGGGGTTCTCGCTGCTCAAGCGCGTCGCCCTGGCGATGGCGATCATCGTGCTGTCCACGGCCGGAGCGGTCGCGACGACCGTGCTGCTCGAGGTCAAGAGCGTCGCCGACGTCTTCAACAAGGTCTCCGTGCCGATCCCCGGCGTCAACGAGAAGGGCGTCCTGGACAATGTGGACGCGGGCGACCCGCAGACGATCCTCGTCCTCGGTTCCGACCGTCGCTTCGTCGACAAGAAGACCGGCGCGCCGGCGCGCTCGGACACGATGCTCCTCATCCGCCTGGATCCATCCAAGGGCGCCACGGCGGTCATGTCGATCCCGCGCGACCTGCGCGTGACGATCCCAGGCGTCGGCACGCGGAAGATCAACGAGGCGTACGCCGACGGCGGTCCGAAGCTGTCGGTCAAGACGATCCGCGCGCTGCTCGGCATCCCGATCAACCACGTGGTCAACATCAACTTCGGCGGCTTCCAGCGGGCGGTGGACCGCCTGGGCTGCGTCTTCCTCGACGTGGATCGCAAGTACTACAACGACAACGCCCCGCCGGCCGGTGGTGGCCCGCCGTACGCGGTCATCGACGTCAAAGCCGGATACCAGCGCCTCTGCGGCGAGGCCGCGCTGTCGTTCGTCCGCTTCCGCCACATGGACTCTGACCTCGTGCGCGCCGCGCGCCAGCAGGACTTCCTGCGCCAGGCCAAGGACCAGATCGGCGTGTCCCGGGTGTTCACCGACCGCAAGACGCTGCTGCGGATCTTCGCGAAGTACACCCAGACCGACATCCGGGGTGAGTCCGCGATCCTGCGGCTGCTCAAGCTCGCCGTCGAGTCCGCCAAGAACCCGGTCCAGGAGGTGCAGTTCGAGCCGGTGACCGACGCACCCGGCGGCAGCGACCTGCTCGTGACCCAGCCGACACTGGACCGCCTGCGGGCGCAGTTCATGGACGCCAAGGGCAGCAAGGGCGCCCGCGGCAAGGTGAAGAAGAGCGCGGGCGACAAACAGCGCGTGAAGCGCCAGACGCAGCAGAAGCGCAAGTCCAACTCGACCGTCCCTGCCGGCTTGTTCGCGGCCAAGCAGGCGGGCGAGGACCAGGGCATCCGCCTCGCGACCGACCCCAAGCACCCGGCCACCTTCCCCGTGTACTACCCGAAGCTCGCGGCGATCGGCTCGGCCTACCGTCCGGACGACAATCGGAGCTATCGCATCCGCGACCGCGGCAAGAACAGCTACCAGGCGTACCGCATCGTCCTCTCGGCTCCGGGCATCGGCCAGTACTACGGCATCCAGGGCATGACCTGGAAGGCGCCGCCGATCCTCGACAACCCCTCCCAGACCCGGCGGATCAACGGGCGCAAGTTCGAGCTCTTCCGGGACGGGGACCGGCTGCGGCTCGTCGCCTGGCGCACCCCACGGGCCGTGTACTGGGTCTCGAACACGCTGCTGCAGTCGCTGACCAACAAGCAGATGCTTGGTATTGCGGAGTCCCTGACTCGCGTTGGTTCCTGACGGACGCCAACCGGCGCGGCGGTCCCGCCGACAAGTCAATACCCTCCGGCGCGCATGAGCACGCAGCGAGAGCCGATCGGCGTCATCGGAACCGGGTACGTAGGGCTTGTCACCGCGGCCGGGTTCGCGGAACTGGGCAGCGACGTGTACTGCATCGACATCGATGCGGACAAGATCGCGCGCCTGGAGCGCGGCGAGATCCCGATCTACGAGCCCGGGCTGGAGGAGATGGTCAATCGCAACCGCGAGCGACTGCACTTCTCCACCGACATCACCACCGCCCTGGACAAGGCGCGGCTGCTGTTCGTGGCCGTCGGCACGCCGCCGACGTACTCCGGCGACGCCGACCTCTCGGCGGTCAACGCCGTCGTGGCCGCGATGCCGCCATCCGATCGCCACGCGCTCGTCATGAAGTCGACCGTCCCCGTCGGCACCGGGCGCAACATCAAGCGCGTCTTCTCGGAGCAGGGCAAGGACGGCTTCCGCTACGTCTCCTGCCCCGAGTTCCTCAAGGAGGGGTCGGCGGTCGCCGACTTCCTGCATCCGGACCGCGTCGTCGTCGGCGACGACAGTGGCTGGGCCGGCGACGCCGTCGTCGACCTGTACCGCCCGCTGCTCAACGGCGCGCACGGCGGCGCGAAGAGCGGCGAGCTCGTCCGCACGGACATCGCGAGCGCGGAGATGGTCAAGCTCGCCTCCAACGCGTTCCTCGCCACGAAGATCTCGTTCATCAACGAGATCGCCAACGTCTGCGAGGAGACCGGCGCAGACGTCGTCGAGGTCGCTCTCGGCATGGGCCTGGACGATCGCATCGGGCCGAAGTTCCTGCAGGCCGGCGTCGGTTTCGGCGGCTCCTGCTTCCCCAAGGACGTCAACGCGCTCAAGCAGCTCGCGGGCAACTCCGGCTACCACTTCCAGCTGCTGAACGCCGTCATCGAAGTCAACGAGCTCCAGAAGCGGCGCGTGATGGGCAAGCTCGAGAAGCACCTCGGCTCGCTCATCGGCAAGCGCATCACGCTGCTCGGCCTCGCGTTCAAGCCGAATACGGACGACATGCGCGAGGCGACGTCGCTTGTCCTCTCAGCCCGCCTGCAGGCCGCCGGCGCCCACGTCAGCGCCTACGACCCGATCGCGGAGGAGGAGGCGCGCAAGCTCATCCAGGGTGTGCAATTCGCCGATAGCGCGCTGGACGCGGTCGCGGACGCGGACGCGATCGTCCTCGTCACCGAGTGGCAGGAGTTTCGTGAGCTGGACTGGGGCGAGGTCGCCGCGGCCATGGCCGGAACCGTCCTGGTCGACGGTCGCAACGCGCTGGATCCGAAGGCGATCGGCGCCGCCGGCCTGACCTATGAGGGAATTGGGCGAGGAACCGCCTGAGATGGCGTCCTCCCGACCGGTCGCAGCTATCGGTCGCCAGTGCAACGCGGGGGAGATGATGTGCAGGCAGTGATTCTGGTGGGTGGCGAGGGGACGCGGCTGCGGCCGCTGACCAGCGGCACGCCGAAGCCCATCGTGACATTCGTCGACCGGCCGTTCATGGGCTTCATGCTCCAGTGGCTCGCGCGCCACGGGATCGAGGACGTGGTCATGTGCTGTGGCTTCCTGGCGACCAAGGTCAGGGACATCCTCGGCGACGGCTCGGCGTTCGGGGTCAACCTGCAGTACGTCGAGGAGCCCGAGCCGCGCGGGACCGCCGGTGCGCTGAAGTTCGCCGAGCACCTGTTGCAGGATCGCTTCCTCATGCTCAACGGCGACGTGCTGACCGACGTCGACGTCGGCGCCCAGATCGCCCAGCACGAGGCCACGGTGGCGACGGGAACGCTCGGCCTGGTGCCGGTGGAGGACCCTTCGGCCTACGGCCTGGTCCTGTGTCACGAGGACGCGAGCGTCTCGGGCTTCCTCGAGAAGCCCGGCCCCGATCAACTCACCGGCATCGACACCTACCTCATCTCGGCGGGCATCTACGTGCTGGAGCGCTCGGTGCTCGACATGATCGAGCCCGACCGCAACGTCTCTATCGAGACCGAGATCTGGCCGGCGCTCGTCGGCAACGGCCTCTACGGCTACGCGGCGCGGGGCGCCTACTGGCTGGACATCGGGACGCCCGAGCGCTATCTGCAGGGTACCGCGGACATCCTCGAGGGCAACGTGGACACCGCGGTCGCCAGCCGCCTGAATGGGGCCAAGCAGGTGCTCGACGGTGAGGTCGCCGACGGCGCCACGATCACCGGCTCGGTCATCCTCGAGGCCGGTTCGCGCGTTGCCGCCGGGGCGACCGTCACGGGGCCCACCGTGATCGGCGCGGGGACGCAGATCGCCGCCGGCGCGACCGTCGAGCGCTCCGTCGTCCTGGGCGGTGGCCGCATCGGTGCCGATGCGCTTGTCCGGGATGCCATCCTTTCTTCCAGCGTCACCATTGGCGAGCGCACGGTCGTGAGCGACCTGGCGGTTCTCGGTGCGGGCGTCAGCGTCGGGGCGGACAATGTCCTCGGCAAGGCGGTAAAGCTCTTCCCGGGCACTCAGCTCGGAGACGGCGCGATCAAGGTTTAAGCGAGTGTCACAAGAGGAGATCAGGATGAGCACGACCGACACGACGGCTGCGAGCGCATTGAACCGCGAGGTCCTCGTCGCCACCGATTCGACGGACCAGATCACCGACGTGCTGGCGCTCCCCGAGCTGTTGCGCGACGCGCTGTGGAAGGTCGAGTCCGCGGGGCTGAAGCCGACGGATTCCCCCGGCGGGATGGTGTTCGCCGGGATGGGCGCCACCGCGACCGCCGGGCTCCTGGCTCGTGCCGCCCTGGGTGACCAGGCGTCCCGCCCGATCCTCCCCGCCCGCGCCTACGGTCTGCCGCCGTGGACGACGCCCGAGACGACGGTGCTCTGCGCCTCCTACTCCGGTGACACCGAGGAGACCCTGGCGTGTTATGAGTCCGCCGGTGCCCTCGGCGCACCGCGGGTCGTCGTGACCACCGGCGGAAAGCTGGCCACGCTCGCCCGCGAGGACGGCGTTCCGGTCATTCCGATCGCCGGAGGGCTGACCCCGGCGAACGCGGTGGCGTACGTCATCGTCGCGGCGCTCGAGGTCGCCACCCAGTGTGGCGCCGGAACGCGGATGACGAGCGAGATCGACGTGGCCGCGGAGCACCTGGAGGACCTCGTCGTCGCGTGGGGTCCGGAGTCGGCCGAGGACTCGGCCGCCAAGTCACTGGCACGGGCGCTGCACGGCAGCGTCCCGGTCATCTCCGGCGCCGGCCTGACCGTGCCGCTGGCCGTGCGCTTCAAGCAGCAGCTCAACCACGTCGCCCAGCTGCCCGCCTTCGCCTCGGAGCTGCCGGACGCCGACCACGCGGAGCTCGCCGGCTGGCTGGGTGCCGACCGGCTGGCACGGTTCAGCGCGGTGTTCCTGGACGACTGCGACACGCATCCGCGCACGCAGGCGCGCCTGGCGCTGAGCAAGGAGCTCATCGCCCCGCACGCCGTCGGCACCCACGTCGTGGCGACCCGTGGCCAGACGGCGGTCGAGCGTGTGCTCTCGCTCGTCCTCTTCGCGGATCTCGTCGCGCACTACGTGGCGGCGCTCCGTGGGGTGGATCCGGCGGCGGAGACCCCGGTGGAAACGCTGAAGGCGGATCTGGCGAGTTAGGGGTAGGGCGACGGTCGCGGCCGCGGCGGCCGGATCGAGGGGCGGCGGCGCACATCCGTCGGCCCTACGACGACGAACGTGCGACGCCGGGGCCGCGGCGGCGGGATCGACGGCCGGCGTCGCGTCTCGGCCCGGCCGGCGAACCGCGAGGACCCCAGACAGCGCCCCCGACCGCAGTCCCACCACGCGACCCAACCTTGACACGGTCGTGATAAGGTTGGGCCTGTCCAATGGCTGGGTTGACCATCAACGAGGCAGCTGAGACCACCGGGTGGTCTCCTCGCATGCTGCGGTACGTGGAGAGTGCAGGGCTCATCGAGCCGCCGCGCTCGGCTGCGGGATACCGCCTGTACGGTCCTGAGGAGCTCCAGCGCCTGCGCACCCTGCGCGTCCTGCTGGAGGATCACGGGATCGGCCTCGGTGACGTCGGCTTCGCGCTACGCCTGCGTCGCGACACGGAGCTCCGTGACGCGGTGGAGGCGTGGTTCGAGGCAGAGGTCACCCGCCCCGCGGACATCCCGGACAGCGCCTGGCTGCGCTGGGAGCAGGAGAAGCACTCGCGACTCCTCGCCGCCCTCACGTAAACGATCCAAAGGATCCGTATGACCGACACCGCCATCAGCACCGAGCAGGACTTCAAGGTCGCCGACCTCTCCCTGGCCGCGTTCGGCCGCAAGGAGATCGAGCTTGCCGAGCACGAGATGCCCGGGCTCATGTCCATCCGCGCCGAGTTCGCCGCCGCGCAGCCGCTGAAGGGCGCGCGCATCATCGGCTCGCTGCACATGACGATCCAGACCGCGGTGCTCATCGAGACGCTGACGGCGCTCGGTGCCGAGGTGCGCTGGTGCTCGTGCAACATCTTCTCCACCCAGGACCACGCCGCGGCCGCGATCGCCGTAGGCCCCGAAGGCACGCCCGAGAACCCGCAGGGCGTCCCCGTCTTCGCCTGGAAGGGCGAGACGCTGGAGGAGTACTGGTGGTGCACCGAGCAGGTCGTCAATTGGCCCGGTGAGCCGGCCAACATGATCCTCGACGACGGCGGCGACGCCACGATGCTCATCCACAAGGGCACGGAGTACGAGAAGGCCGGCGCCGTCCCGGACCCGTCGACGGGTGAGTCCGAGGAGTTCCAGGTCTTCCTGACGCTCCTGAACCGCTCCATCGTCGAGGACCCGCAGCGCTACACCAAGGTCGGCGCCGCGATCAAGGGCGTCACCGAGGAGACCACCACGGGCGTGCACCGCCTGTACGAGCTGGCCCAGAGCGGCGAGCTGCTGTTCCCGGCGATCAACGTCAACGACTCCGTCACGAAGTCCAAGTTCGACAACCTCTACGGCTGCCGCCACTCCCTCGTGGACGGCATC
>JAOPZJ010000106.1 GCA_025964155.1 Solirubrobacterales bacterium | reverse complement strand
TGGGCACCCGCTCGCGGTGGCCGCAGTGGTGGCAGGCGACGGTGGACTGGTCACGGTGCAGCACGAGCGTGACGTCGCACTGCGGGCATTCCCACGCGCGGCCGCAGGTCCGGCACGTGAGGAAGTTCGACCAGCCACGGCGGTTGAGCAGGACGATCGCCTTGCGGGAGGCCATCAGCGCCTCGTGCGTGTCCGGGTGCAGCGCATGCGTGGCGGTGCGCATGTCGACCACCCGCACCGGCGGCATCCTGAGGCCGTCGACCCGCGCGGGCAACCGGAGACGCGGGATCGCGTGGATGGACTCCGGCCGGGGGGTCGCACTGCCGACGACAAGGACCGCACCTGCCTGCGCCGCCCGCCGCTCCGCCACGCCACGGGCGTCGTAGCGCGGGTCGCCTTCGTGCTTGTAGGAGCTGTCGTGCTCCTCGTCGACGACGACGAGGCCGACGTCCTGCAGCGGAGCGAAGACCGCACTGCGTGGCCCCACGCAGATCCGTGCCTCCCCGCGCTGCAGGCGCATCCATTCGTCGAAGCGCTCGCCGGCGCCGAGCTGAGAGTGCAGGACGGCCACGGTGTCGCCGAACCGCTCGGCGAACCGCGCCACGATCTGCGGGGTCAGGCCGATCTCCGGGACGAGGACGATGACGCTGCGCCCATGGGCCAGGGCATCCTCGGCCGCCCGGAGGTACACCTCGGTCTTGCCGGATCCGGTGACGCCGTGCAGCAGGAGGCGTTCACCGGGAGCTGCGGCGACGATGCGATCCACGGCGGCCCGCTGGTCGGCCGTCAGCCGTGGCCGCTCCCGCGTCGCGCCGACCGGCACCTGCAGCGGGACGCGCCGGACGACGCGCCGGCTGATCGTGACCAGGCCCCGCCCTTCCAGCCGCCGCAGAGCGGCGGTGTCGGCGTCGGTGAAGCGCGGCAGCGAGCCCAGAAGCGCCCGCTGAGGCTCCGTCAGGCGGGTCTCGTCGGTGGCCGCCCCCGCAACGGGATCCGCCCAGAGCGCCGTCTTTGCCCGCGCGCCGGCGGGCGGCAGCATGAGGCTGAGGGCACGGGCCGGCGTGGAGCAGTACTCGTCGGCCACCCAGAATGCGAGGTCGACGAGGTCGGCGGGCAGGGACGGCAGGACGACCTTCCGGACGGCGGCCAGCTCGTGCTCGCTGGACGACGTGATCGCCGTCACGACCGCCGGCACGTCGCGGTGCCCGAAGGGGACGACGAGGCGCATGCCGACCTGGGCGCCCTCGGGCGCCAGGTAGTCAAACGGCCCGCGCAGCGCGCGAGCCGTCGTGATCGGCTCGACCTGCACCACACGGGACACGCGAGCGAGGATATTGTCCGGCCCTATGGACCTCCATGCCGGCGAGACCGTCATCTTCAAAGGACGCCCCTCGTGGCGGTCGATCCTGAGCTTCTACCTGGCCGGTCTGGTGATCGCGCTCGTCGTCGGCGGGATCGTCGCGCTCGCGGACAAGAACGCCACGGGGGTGGCCGCCTTCGCCGTCATCATGGCGATCGTCGTGGTGGTCGGCTTCCTCAAACGCGTCAGCACGAGCTACACGATCACGTCCGAGCGCCTGCACATCCGGCGCGGCCTGCTCTCGCGCAAGGTGCAGCAGACCAACCTCGAGCGGGTGCAGAACGTCAACACCTCGCAGTCGTTCTTCGAGCGCATCCTCCAGGTGGGCACCGTCGACTTCGACACCGCCGGCACCGACGACTCCGAGTTCAGCTTCGACGGCGTCGCGAACCCCGAGGAGGTCGTCGCGGCCGTCGACAACGCCCAACGCGCAGCCCGCAGCGCGAGCGCGTCGCCGCAGGCGTAGGCCCCGCAACCGTTTTAAACGCGAACGGGCCGCCCACCTCTCGGTGGACGGCCCGCTCGAAATCAGGTGGCGTGAACGCGAGCTAGACGCCCGCGAGAAGGCCCGCGGCCTCGCGCAGCGCGTCGGCCTTGGTCGTCTGCTCCCAGGTGAACTCGGGCAGCTCGCGGCCGAAGTGGCCGTAGGCGGCGGTCTTGCGGTAGATCGGGCGGTGCAGCTGCAGCTCCTCGCGGAACGCACCGGGACGCAGGTCGAAGTGCTCGTCGACGAGCGCGGCGATCCGGGCGCGCGGGATGTTCTCGGTCCCGAACGTCTCGACCATCACCGACACCGGGTGCGCGACGCCGATCGCGTACGCGACCTGGACCTCGGCCCGGTCGGCAAGACCGGCCGCGACGATGTTCTTGGCCACCCAGCGCGCGGCGTACGCGGCGGAGCGGTCGACCTTGGAAGGATCCTTGCCCGAGAACGCGCCGCCGCCGTGACGGGCCATGCCGCCGTACGTGTCCACGATGATCTTGCGACCCGTCAGGCCACAGTCACCGACCGGACCGCCGATCACGAAGATCCCGGTCGGGTTGACGAGGTAGTTGTGGTTCGTCTTCAGCGTCGCCTCGTCATACAGCTCCGCCGGGACGACCTTGGTCACGACGTGCTGCCACAGGTCCTCGCGGATCGTGGCCTGCGTCGTGTCCTCCCCGTGCTGCGTGGAGATCAGGATCTTCACGACCTCCACGGGCTTGTTGTCGACGTAGCGCACCGTGACCTGCGTCTTGCCGTCCGGACGCAGGTACGGCAGCGTGCCGTCCTTGCGGACCGCCGCCAACCGCTCGGCCAGACGATGCGCCAGCGAGATCGGCAGCGGCATGAGCTCCGGCGTCTCGTTGGACGCATAGCCGAACATCATCCCCTGGTCGCCCGCACCGGCGATATCAAGCTCATCGGTGCCGCCCTCAGCCCGCACCTCCTGGGCCTTGTCCACACCCTGGGCGATGTCCGGCGACTGCTTGTCGATCGTCGTGATCACGGCGACGGCCTTGCCGTCAAAGCCGTACTCGCCCTTGTCGTAACCGATCTCGCACACGGTGTCGCGCACGAGTTGCGGGATGTCGATCCACGCATCCGTCGTGATCTCGCCGGACACCACGACCAGACCCGTGTTGACGAGGGTCTCGCAGGCCACCCGGGCGTAAGGCTCCTCGGCCAGGATCGCGTCCAGGATCGTGTCGGAGATCTGGTCGGCGATCTTGTCCGGATGACCCTCGGTCACGGACTCGGAGGTGAACAGGTACTCGTTATCGGCAAACTGGCTCATGGGAGAGAGAGGAAGAGCTCCACGGTGGATTCGTCTCCGTCGGAGGACGAGCGGGCACTCACGGACTTCAGCCGCTGGAGGTCGTCCTTCACCGCCAGATACTGCTTGCTGTCATTCAGTCCGGTTTGCTCGCCCAGCCGCAGGAGCTGGTTGAAGTCGAGGAAGACTAGCGAGCTGACCGGCTTTTGGGTATTTCCCATGCTCACGCGCCACGCGTCGGTCTGCGGGAGCGTCGCCTTGCGGTCCCGCACGGCGGCGATCCCCGCGGCCCTGGTCGACACGACGACCAGATCGCCCACGACCGCGTAGTCGAGCTCCACCCCGGCGGTCGGACGCAGCTGGAATCCCCCGCCGACGGCACGCCATGCCGGGACGGCGCCGGAGCTGGGCGCCAGCAGCCGCGCGACCGGCTGCTGTGCCCGGGCGAGCGTGGCGCGCGCCGCGCCCGGGTTCTTGGTCTTCGTGATGAGCGTCAGGATCGGCGTGGGGGTGTCGGCGGTGATCGTGACCGCGACCTCACCGGAGAAGAGCCCCAGCAATGGATTCAGGTCCTTGCCGGCGCGCGCCAGCAGCGGTGCCAGCTGGGCCGTCTGCGGCCCCGCGAGCCCGAGCAGACGCCCGGCCGCTCCCGAAAGCCCGGTGAGGCCCAGGAACGCGAACGCCCTGTCAGGCACCTCGTCCTGGATGGACGGCGTGAAGAGCTTGGACGACCCGGCGGCCGCCTTGACGGCCTTGGGATCGCGCAAGGAGCGCAGCACGAGGCGGGCCCCGCCCTTGCTGCTCGTCAGCGCCGCGGCGGTCGCCTTCAGCCCCGGCTGATCCAGGAGAATGCCCGCGGCACCCAGCAGTCCGCCCTGTGGCGCGAGCAGGCGCTGCACCCCCGCCTTGGACACCCACGCGTCCGCGACGCGACCGGCGGGGAGCCGGGCCAGTTCGCGGCGGTAGTCCGGATCGCCGGACAGCGGCTTGCCCTTCCCGGCCGCCAACTGGCGGGCTATGACGATCGTCTGGGGCTGGCCGATGACAAGGAAGCGCCCGAACTTGGCGGTCTGGATGGTGCCGCAGGTGCGCTCGGGGACCTTTGCCGTGTTGCCGGTATCGACGTAGACGAGCGACCCGGCGTTGCCCTGACCGACGTCGACCAGTGCCAGCGCGGCCTCGCGACCGCCGTTCAGGGCAGCCGCGTCGACCTGACAGCCCGGGGCCGAGAGACGCCGGACGAGCGACCGGCGGGCCGGCTCGAACCCCGGGAAGCGCTCGGCCAGCTGCTTCGCGGCGGCGGTGCCGTCGCGCCCGGTGTCGGTCGAGAGATGCAGATAGACGAGAGCGTCTGCCGGAACGAGGCGCGTCGCCTCGGCCGCCGGCGGTGTCGATGTGGACCCGCCGCTGAGCGCGACGGCGGCGGCCGCCACGACGAGTACTGCGATGGCTGCGAGAATCAGCGCGCTGCGGCGGCGCAGCGACGGCAGCGTGAACGACGGGCGGGACGCGGGGGAACGGGGTTCGGGTGACTCGGGTGACGACACGGTGGCCCTCAGTCCAGCAGGTCGGCGCGAGCGGTGCGTCAGCGGGGGTGGGTGGCGGTTGAATGGGCGACGACGCTACCGGCGTCTTGGTTTAGGGCGGAGGCTTTTGGCGCTGGCACGGGCGGGCTGGTCCGGGGGCGGGGCCTTGAAACAGCCGCATTGACGGCGGAGTGCGAAGTCCGCGGCGTCTTGGGGCGCGGGTGACCGCTTGGGCGTCCGGAAGAGCGCCACGCAACGATGCAGCCCGCGAGGCCCACGCGCGCCCGGGTCACGGGCGCCGCGGATGTGAACGGAGTTTCACCCACCTCTGTGGGGCTTGAGGCTCCACGCACCCTCGCCGCGGGCCCCGCGCGGATGTGAACGGAGTTTCATCCACCTCTGTGGGGCGTGAGGCTCCACTCACTCAGTAGCGGCAACGCGCCAGCGCACGGGTCCGCCGCGCGCCCACCGTCCCGCCGGCACCCTCCGCCGTCAATGCCCGCCGTTCAAGCCTTCGCACCCCGCGGGCTCGCTCGCGTCAGCGCCACGGCGCTCGGACCCAGTCGCCACGGGGCTCGGGTCAGTCGCCCCGGCGCGGTCACTCCTCGGCGTCGTCGGCCCCGGCGTCGTCGCCCGCGAGGCTGTCCTGCACTTGGACCACGATCTCGTCCTCGAGGTCGACGTCGAACCCGACGTCGGCGCTCTCGATCATCGTGTCCTCCTGCACCGCCTTGAGGCGGTCGGCACGGTGGTCGCCGCCGGGGGCCCGGCGGCCTGACCCGCGCTCGTTGAAGTCGATGATGACCGGCACGCCGTCCAGCCCGTACCGCGCACGCAGCCGGTTCTCGATGAAGTAGGCGTAGTCGCGCGTGACGCGGCTGCGGGAGTTGACCTGGATGGCAAAGCGCGGTGGGCGCTCGCCGATCTGGGCCATGTAGAGCAGCTTCAGGCGATGCCCTTGCTTGGCCGGCGGCTGGCGGGCCTGCGCGCACTCGGCGAGGAAGCGGTTGAGCTCCGGCGTCGGGATGCGCCCCAGCATGCGGTCGCCGAGGACGATCGCCTCCTGCAGGATGCGCGTGACGTTGCGGCCGGTGAGCGCGGACGCAGTGAGCACTTTGGGCCTGAGGCGCAGCTTCCGGTTCGCCTTGGCGCGCTCGTGGATGAGATCGTCCTCACTCAGCGGGAACTCGTCCCACTTGTTGAGCACGAGGGCCGTGGCACAGCCCTCCTGCATCGCCAGTTCGGCGATCCGCAGATCCTGCGCGGTGACGCCGTCCTCGGCGCTGCAGACCACGAGCGCCACGTCGGCGCGCTCGACGGCCCGCTGCGAGCGGAGCGTCGTGAAGTACTCGACCGACTCCTGGACCTTGGCCTGGCGGCGCATGCCCGCCGTGTCGACCACGATGAGCTTGCGCCCGTCGAACTCGAGCGGCAGGTCGATCGCGTCGCGGGTCGTGCCCGCCACCTCGGAGACGATCACCCGCTCGGAGCCCAGCCACTGGTTGACGAGCGTGGACTTGCCGACGTTCGGTCGCCCGATGAGCGCCATGCGGATGAGGTCGTCGTCCTCGGCCGCGTCGTCGTCGGGCAACAGCTCGACGATGGCGTCCAGGAGATCACCGGTCCCGAGCCCCTGCGCGGCACTGACGGCGATCGGGTCGCCCAGGCCCAGCCGGTAGAACTCCGCGGTCGTGGGGATGTCCTGGGCGGAGTCGACCTTGTTGACCGCGAGCACGATCGGCAGATGGCTGCGGCGCAGGAGGTCCGCCATCTCCTCGTCGCCCGGCCGGACGCCGGCGCGCGCGTCGACGACGAACAGCGCGACCTGCGCGTCGTTGAGGCCGGCCTGCGCCTGCTCGCGGATCGAGCCGGAGATCGGGTCCGCGTCCTGGAAGTCCATGCCGCCGGTGTCGATGAGCGTGAAGCGCCGCCCGTTCCACTCGCAGGCGATCTCGTTGCGATCGCGGGTGATGCCCGGCCGCTCGTGCACCACGGCCTCGCGCGTCTGCGTGAGGCGGTTCACGAGCGATGACTTGCCGACGTTGGGGTATCCGACGACCGCGACCTTCATCGGACCGCTCCGACCAGGCCGGTGATGCGGGCGACGACCTCGTCGATGGACAGACCGGTCGTGTCGACCGTCACCGCGTCGTCGGCGGGCTGCATCGGGGCCACGTCCCGTGACGCGTCGCGCTCATCGCGCTCCAGCAGCTCCTCCACGGGGAGCTCGCGGCGCCGTGCACGCTCGACCGGGTCGGCCGTCAGCCAGATCTTCAGCTCGGCGTCGGGGGCGACGACGGTGCCTATGTCGCGGCCCTCGGCGACCCAGTCGCCGGTGGCGACGAGCGCCTGCTGACGGGCGACGAGCGCGGTGCGGACGGCGGGGTCCGTGGCGACCCGGGAGGCGGCCTGGGCCGCCTCGGGGGTCCGGATGGCGTCGGTCACGTCCTCGGCGTCCAGGAGCACGCGGTCACCGTCGAAGCGGATGTCCAGGGCAGCCACGTCGACGGCGTGATTGGCCGGATCGGACCCCGCGCCCGCGCGCAGGCCGACGCAGCGGTACATGGCACCGGTGTCCAGGTACGTGAAGCCGAGCGCGTCAGCGACCGCACGCGCGACCGTCGACTTCCCGGCGCCGGCAGGTCCATCGAGGGCGACGAGCATCCCCACCGACGATACTGCGCTCATGGCCGCGACCCTGGTCCGCCATCGCGACTTCGCCCTGCTCTGCGCCGGGATGACCGTCAGCCTGCTCGGCGACGGCATCTACCTCGTCGCGATCGCGTGGCTCGTCTACGACCTGTCCAACTCCCCCACCGCGCTCAGCCTCGTGGGCGTGGCGTGGTCCCTCGGGATGGTGCTCTGCCTGCTGCCGGGCGGCGTGGCGTCCGACCGGCTGGACCGCCGCGCGGTCATGGTCGCCGCCGATCTCGTGCGCCTGGCCGCGGTGCTGGCGATCGGCCTGCTGGCGGTCACCGGCGGCGTGGAGGTGTGGCACATCGTGGCGCTGTCGCTCGTGTACGGGGCGGGCGAGGCGTTCTTCGGTCCGTCCTTCAGCGGCCTGCTGCCCCAGCTCGTGCCGAAGGAGGACCTTGTCGCCGCCAACGGGCTCCAGGAGGTCATTCGGCCCGGGGCGATGCGCCTGGCCGGGCCCGCCGTCGGCGGCGTGCTCGTCGGCGCGTTCGGGGCGGGCACCGCGCTGCTCGTGGACGCCGGCACCTTCCTCGTCTCGATCGCGTGCGTGCTGGCGATCCGCACGAGCGGCCAGGCGACGCCGGGGGCCGGCGCGGACACGATGTCCTTCGCCTCGATCCGCGCGGACGTGGGTGAAGGCCTGCGCTTCGTCCGCTCACAGCCGTGGCTGTGGGCCACTCTCATCGCCGCCTGCGTCTCGATCCTGTGCTTCTTCGGGCCGGTCGAGGTGCTGTTGCCGTACCTCATCCGCAACGACCTGCACCGGCCCGCGGGCGACTTCGGCCTCGTCCTGGCGGCCGCGGGGGCGGGCGCCATCGTCGGGGCCACGCTCATGACCCGCGGTGGGCTGCCGCGGCGGCGGCTGCGCGCGATGTACCTGTGCTGGGGATTCGGGCTGCTGCCGGTCAGCGGCTATGCGGTGGCGACCGCCACCTGGCAGCTCATGGTCTGCAGCACGCTCTTCGGCGCGGGGATGTCCGGCGGGATGGTCATCTGGGCGACGCTCATGCAGACCCGGGTGCCGTCGCACATGCTCGGGCGCGTGACGAGCCTGGACTGGCTCGTCTCTATCGGCCTGACGCCGGTGTCCTTTGCCCTGACGGCACCGGTCGCCGCGCTCGCCGGCCAGGACGCGACCCTCGCGGGCGCCGGGCTGCTGGGCGCGATCGCCACGCTCTCGCTGTTCTACGGGGTCGGCGACGTGCGGCGCGACGCCGAGCTCTTCCCCGATGAGGACGACGCGCAGGCCGGCGCACTCCGTCAGCCGGTGACGGCCGATGCGCTCCTAGAGCAACCTCGCCATGTCGTCGGCGAACCCGGGGTAGCTGACGTCGGCGGCGTCCATCCCCACGACCTCCACCCCTTCCCGCGAAGCTAGCCCGGCGACGGCGCCGAGCATCGCCAGGCGGTGGTCGCCGTGGCTGTGGATCGTCCCGCCGCGCAGCCCCCCGGTGCCCTGCACGACGAACCCGTCGTCGGTCGCCTCCAGCTGCCCCCCCAGGCCGTTGAGGCCGTCCACGACGGTCTGGATGCGGTCCGACTCCTTCACCTTCAGCTCCGCCGCGCCGCGGACGACGGTCTCGCCCTCGGCGAAGCAGCCCAGCAGCGCCACGAGCGGCAGCTCGTCGATGGCCAGCGGGACCTCGGCCGCCTCGACCGTCGTTCCCACCAGCGTGCCCGCGGTGATGTCCAGGTCGCTCGTCGGCTCACCGGCGGTGAGCGGCGCCCCGTGCTCCTCCAGGTCGCCGACGATGATCGCGCCCATCCGCTGGGCGATCCGCACGAAACCCGTCCGCGTCCAGTTCGTGTTCACCGCACGCAGCACGAGCCGCGACTTGGGCACGAGGATGCCCGCAGCCATCGCGAAGGCGGCGGAGGACAGGTCGGCGGGCACGACGATCTCCTCGTCGAGGACGAGCTCGTCCTGGTTGGCGACGGTCACCGCGCCATCGGCACGGATGACGCTCACACCCGCCGCCAGCAGCATCCGCTCGGTGTGATCGCGCGATGGCTCGGGCTCGTGGACGACCGTCTGGCCGTTGGCCGTCAGCGCGGCGAGCAGGATGCAGGACTTCACCTGGGCGCTGGCCACCGGCAGCGTGTAGTCGATGCCGCGCAGGCGGCCGCCGTGGACGGTGAACGGCGGGAACCGCTCGTCCGTGGCGTCGATGCCGACGCCCATGAGGCGCAGCGGATCGGCGATCCGGTCCACCGGCCGGCGACGGATCGACGCGTCGCCGTCCAACGTGTATGCGCGACCTTCCTGAGCGCCGAGCCAGCCCGGCAGCAGGCGCATGAGCGTCCCCGCGTTGCCCACGTCGATCGTGCCGATCGCGGGCGCCGCCTCGCGCAGCCCGGTCCCGCGGATGATGAGGTGGTCGGGCTGCTGGTCCACCAGAGCACCGAGCTGCCGCATCGCCGCGAGGGTCGAGTTCGTGTCCGCCGCGTCCAGGTAGTTGCGGACGCGTACCGGCTCGGAGGCCATGGCGCCCAGGAGCGCGGCACGGTGGCTGATGGACTTGTCCGGCGGCGGGGTGAGTGACCCCTTCAGGCGCCGGACGGGGTCGAAGCGGACGGTGGTCATTGATCGGGCTTTCGGAGTGTCGACCGGGTGAACGGAAAGCGAGCCCTGTGGGCGAAGCTTTTCGCGGTCATGTGACGAGCAGGTCCTTCGCGGTGATGAGGTCACGGGCGCGTGCGGCATCGGCGGACGCCACCCAGAGGCCGACGACGCCGGTGCGGCGGTCGGTCGAGGGGGCCAGCGACATGTCGGAGATGTTGATGCCGGCGTGCCCGAGGGTGAGCGCGATGTCGGCGACGACGCCCGGACGGTTCGGGACGGCGACCCGCAGCTCCTGCTCCGGCCCCCCCGTCAGGCCCACCTCCAGCAGCGCGCGGCGCCGCTGCGCGGCGTCCTGCTGCCAGTCCTGGAGGTCGTCCAGACGGGCGCGGACATCCTGCAGCCGGCGGATCGTCGCGTCCAACTGCTCCCCGAGCGCCTCCCCGTTCGCCGCGTAGATCTGCGCCCACAGCTCGGGATTGGCGCCGGCGACGCGCGTGGCGTCGCGGAAGGACGGACCGGTCGCCGGCAGCGTCTCGCCGCCCAGCGCGAGGGCCGCCTGCTGGACGAGGACGTTGGCCAGCACGTGCGGCAGGTGGCTGACCGCCGCCATAAGGCGATCGTGGGCGGCGGCGTCGATCGCGACCGGCGTGGCCCCCAGCGAGGCGACGAAGCGGTGCAGGCGCTCGTAGAGCACGCCCGGAGAGTCCGTCTGCGGCGTCAGGTACCAGGTGGCGCCGTCGAAGAGGTCGGCGCGTGCGTGCTCGACGCCCGCGGTCTCCGCGCCCGCCAGCGGGTGCCCCCCGATGTAGCACGCCGCCGGTGACGCGCTGACGAGCGCGTGCTTCGTCGAGCCCACATCAGTGACGATTGCCGCTTCCCCGGCGGCGGCGCAGGCGGCCAGCACCGTGTCGGCCAGCGCCGCCAGCGGTACGGCGACGACCCAGACGTCGATGTCCCGGGCGTCGCCGATAGCTGCGACCGCCGCGTCGAGGACGCCGGCGCTCGTCGCCCGGTCCAGCGCCGCCGGGTCGTGGTCCCAGCCGGTGACATGGACACCGTCCTGCCGGCGGGCGGCCAACGCCACCGACCCGCCGATCAGACCCACGCCGAGGACGGCGACGCGCACGCTGTCGTCCTCGGCCCCGGCTAGGCGGGGACGCCGCTGAGGACCTTGCCGGCGATGGCGGCAACCTGCTCGACCTTGCGCAGATACTCGGCGAACTCGTCGACGCGCAGCTGCTGGGGGCCGTCGCAGACGGCGTTGTCGGGATCCGGGTGCACCTCGACGATGATGCCGTCGGCGCCGGCGGCGGCGGCGGCGAGGCTCAGCGGCTCCACGAGGGCACGGCGGCCGGCGGCGTGCGAGGGGTCCACGACGATCGGCAGGTGCGTGAGCTCCTTCAGCACCGGGATCGCGGTGAGGTCCAGGGTGAAGCGGTAGGCCGTCTCGAACGTGCGGATGCCCCGCTCGCACAGCATGACCTTCTCGTTCCCCTCCTTGAGGATGTACTCCGACGCGTTCAGCAGCTCGTCGAGCGTCGCCGACAGACCACGCTTGAGCAGGACCGGGACGCCGGCGCGGCCGACCTCGGTCAGCAGCGTGTAGTTCTGCATGTTGCGGGCGCCGATCTGGATGACGTCGGCGACCTCGATGACCGGCTCGATGTCGCGGACGTCCATGAGCTCGGTGACGATCGGCAGTCCGGTGCGCTCCTTGGCCTCGGCCAGCAGACGGAGACCGTCGTCGCCGAGTCCGTGGAAGGCGTATGGGCTCGTGCGCGGCTTGTAGGCCCCGCCACGGAACATCGTCGCGCCGGCCTCGAGCATCGCGTCGGCGCTCGTGAGGAGCTGCTCGCGCGACTCGACCGTGCACGGGCCGGCGATCATCGCGAAATGCTCGCCACCGATCCGGCGCCCACCGATCTCGAAGACCGAGCGGTCGCGCAGCTGGGCGCTGGCGAGCTTGTACGGCTTGAGGATCGGGACGACGCGGTCGACGCCCGCGTGGCCCTCGAGCTCGAGGCGGGCGATGTGCTCACGGTCGCCCACGGCGCCGATGACGGTCACCTCGTCGCCCGCGCTGGGGTGCGCCTTGGCGCCGGCGCTCTCGATGCGGGCGATCACTGCCTGCACTTCCTCGGGGGTGGCCGAGGGTTTCATCACGATCATCATGGGTGGATCCTTTTACGAGTTCGTCTGCCTGGAATTGGTGCCGGTCTGCTCCTGCTGCGGACGTGTCGCACGTCCGCCGGGGTGGCGCTCGGCCCGGGGCCCGAGTTGCGGACGGCGTGACGAAGACACGCCGACCGAGCGCCTAGCTAAATCGCCAGGACCAGGCATACGCATAGGAGGCACCGGCGACGCGCGGGTCGGCCATGAGGCCGACGAGGGTGCTGCGCGTGGTGTGAGCGGGGTGCGCCATGCGGACGGCCATGATGACACATCAGTGCCGGCGTGTCACCGGCCGAGCACGTCGCGCAGCGCCGCGATGAACCGGTCGTTCTGCTGCGGGGTGCCGTACGTGACGCGCAGCGCCCCCTCACGGCCGAGCCCGGTGCCGGCCCGGACGAGCACGCCGCGATCGGCCAGGCCCGCGACGACGTCGGCCTCGCCCGGTGAGTCCTCGGGCAGGTCGAACCAGCAGAAGTTGGCCTGCGACTGCGCCGGCTCGATCCCGAGGTCGTGCAGCGCCGACTCGACCTCCACACGGGCCACGACATTGCGCTCGACGCGCTCGGCCACGACGTCCTGGTGCCGGAGCGCCTCGATGGCGGCGGCCTGGGCCGCGCTGTTGCAGAAGAAGGGCTGGCGGATCTGGTTCACGGCGGTGACGAACCGGGGGTCCGCGCACAGCGCGTAACCGACCCGGAGCCCGCAGAGGCCGTAGACCTTGCTGAACGTGCGCATCAGGACGAGGTTGGGGTGCTGCTTGAGCAGCTCCAGGGACGAGTCAGGGTCATCCAGCGTGTTGAACTCGCAGTAGGCCTCGTCCAGCAGGACGCAGACGTGGCGCGGCACCTGCTGCACGAACGCGGCGATGGCGTCCAGCGGGATCGCCGTCGACGTCGGGTTGTTGGGATTGCAGACGATCACGAGCCGCGTGGCGACGGTGATCTGCGCGAGCATCGCGTCCAGGTCGTGCTCGTGGCGGTCGTTGAGCGGGACGCGAATCCCGCGCGCGCCGGTGGCGGCCTCCAGGTACGGGTAGACGCTGAACGACGGCCACGCGTAGACGACCTCGGCGCCGGACTCCAGCAGCACGTCGCCGGCGGCCATGAGGATGTCGCACGAGCCGCTGCCGATCGCGATCTGCTCGGCGGGGACGTCGAAGCGCGTGCTGAGGGCCGCGCGCAGCTTCGCGTTTGTCGGGTCCGGGTAGCGGTTCGCCGCGCCGAGGACCCGTGCGACCGCCGCCACGACGGCGGGCAGCGGCGGGTCCGGAGACTCGTTCGACGCCATGAGCGCGACGTCCTCGGGCAGGTCGTACGCCGGTGCCATCGGGTAGGGGGGCGTGCGCGTGACGCGATCGGAGAACTCGATCGACATCAGAACCTCGTTCCGGATCTCATTGCGCGGACTCCAGGTCCATGCGCAGCGATCGCGCGTCACCGAGATAGACATGCCGCGCGACGTGTCCCTCGTCCGCGTAGTAGTGGATCAGGACCCGGATGACGCGCGGCAGCGCCCCGGGGACCTCGACCTCCTTGGCGCACAGCAGCGGCACCTTGTCGAAGCCGAGGTTGCGCGCGGCAACGGCGGGGAACTCCGCGTCCAGGTCCGCCGTCAGCGTGAAGATGCAGCTCACCACGTCGGCGGGACCGATCTGGTTGCGCTTCATGATCTCCCGCATGAGCCACGAGGTCGCGCCGAGAATGGCGTCCGGATCGTTGCGGTCGACGGACGAGGCACCGCGAAGGGCGAAGAGACGCATAGGCCGCGGCATTCTCGCACGCCGTGGCCCGTGGCGGCTTCGCGTAGGACGGGCCCGGCGGCGGGCCGGATCGACGCTACCCGCGTCGCTGCACGACGGGGCCGTGGCACTCCAGGCACTTGTCCTGGCGCACGGCGACGACCGTGACGCACGACGGACAGACGGCGCGCGGGACCGCGCGTGCCATGGCCTTGCGCGCCGGCTCGGGGGTCCGCGGTGCCTGCACGGGCGCCCAGCACGCGGCGGCGATGGCCGGAATCGGCGCGCCGACGGGGCCTGCGACGGGCGGAGCGCACGCGCACTCGCGCCGCAGGCGGTAGCCCGCCGTCAGCTTGCGCCGCGCGTCCGGGAGGACATCCAGCACGAGCGTCGCGAGGCCGTGGGCGCAGACGAGGACGATCGCAAAGCGCGTGAGCGCCGGTGCCGCGACGTGCTGCATGACGCAGTTGCCCGCGGCGTCGGCGCCCGAGCACGTCGCTGCCCTTGTCGCCAGGAACTCGACGACGATCCAGGCGCCGACCGCGGCGCCCGCCAGCAGGAACATGAGGTAGGCGGTGAGGCTGCCCTCGCGGCGGCCACCGCGCAGGACCACGCGCCGGGCGACCGGCCGGGCGGGCGACTGCGCCGGCGACAGGACGGACGGCGTTGCCGGGCCTGCCACCGTCCGGTGCACTGGTCGCAGCGCGGGCTGCAGATCCGGGACGAGTTCCAGGCGGGTTCGCGGGCGGAGCGCCGGACCGGTCTGCCCGCCGATCCGCGCGGGCGCCCCCGTCGTTGCCTGATCGCGTCGTGCGACAGCCATCGTATGCCCCCTTGCCCGGCGTACCCCACCAGGCGTTGCTTGTCTTGCTCGTGAGACCCGGCCTGCCCAGCCGGTGCGACCCTCGGGGTACCCACCCCTCCGCGTGCCTCGAAAATCAAGGTACTCGGCGTGCGTGTCGCTTGTCAATCCGGCGCGTCAGGGTGCTTCGGCAGCGTCTCTTAGGCGCTGGACCTCGGCCGGCGACAGCCGGCGGACGCCGCCGACGGCGAGCTCCCCGAGGCGCAGCGGGCCGATCGCGATGCGCGTCAGCGTCACGACGGGGTGCCCGATTGCCTCGCACATGCGCTTGACCTGATGCTTGCGGCCTTCGTGGATCGTGATCTCCAGCACCCCGGGGCGGGCCTGACGGACCTGGGCGGGGGCCGTCTTGCCGTCCTCGAGGACGAGTCCCTCGCGCAGGCGGCGCAGCGATCCCTCCGACACCGGCAGCTCGCGGACCTTCACGCGGTAGGTCTTGGGCACCTCGAAGGAGGGGTGCGTGAGCTTGTGTGCGAGATCCCCGTCGTCTGTGAGCAGGATCAGGCCCGTGCTGTCGGCGTCCAGGCGTCCCACGGGGTACAGCCGGGCGTCGGAGTCGACGAGGGACACGACCGTCGGACGGCCGTGGGTGTCGTGCGCGGTGGACACGACGCCCGCCGGCTTGTGGACCGCGTAGACGACGCGGCGCTTGCCCGAAGGCGGGTTCAGGAGCTCGTCGTCGACCGCGATGCGCTCGGTCCCGTCGACGTCCCGAGCGGGATCCGTGACGATCTTCCCGTCCACGCTGATGCGGCCGTCGCGGATCAGGACCTCCGACGCGCGGCGGGAGGCGACACCGGCGTGGGCAAGGTGCTTGGCGAGACGCATGCCACCAGCCTGCCACGATGTGGGTGTGGACCTCGCCTTGCTCGACAGCACCCTGGCCGATCTGGGGCAGCCGGCGTTCCGCGCGCGCCAGGTCTGGGCGTGGGCGGCGCGCGGCGCCGCCGGCTACCACGAGATGACCGATCTGCCCGCCTCGCTGCGCGACGCCCTCACCGAGCGCGTGCCGTTCAGCACCCTCGAGGTCGAGCGCGAGACGCGGTCGCAGGACGGCACGCTGAAGGTGCTGCTGCGCACCCACGACGACCGCAAGATCGAGACGGTGCTCATGCGGTACAAGGACGGCCGCGGCTCGGTCTGCCTCTCGTCGCAGGTCGGCTGCCCGCTGACGTGCTCCTTCTGCGCGACGGGCAAGATGAAGTTCGCCCGCAACCTCACCGCCGGCGAGATCCTTGACCAGGCGCTCTATTTCAAGCGCCGGTCCACGGTCACGAACGTCATCTTCATGGGCATGGGCGAGCCGATGATGAACCTCGACAACGTCCTGGCCGCCAGCGAGCGCCTGCCCGACCTCGGCGTGACGCACCGGCGCACCGCCATCTCCACGGTGGGCTGGATCCCCGGCATCGACCGCCTCGCCGCCACCGACATGCCGATCCGCCTGGCGCTCTCCCTCCACGCCGCCGACGAGGACCTGCGCTCGCGGATCATGCCCGTCAACGATCGCTACCCGCTCGCGGACGTGCTGGCCGCCTGTGAGCGCTTCTACGCCGTCCGCAAGCGCCAGATCTTCGTCGAGTACGTGATGCTCGGGGGGGTCAACGACCAGGTGCAGCACGCCGACGAGCTCGCCGCGGTCCTGGATCCCAAGATCTTCAAGGTCAACCTCATCCCGTACAACCCGACGGACTCGGTCTACGACGGGTCCGAGCGCGAGACGATCGCGGCGTTCCGGGACACCCTCGAGGCCCACGGGGTGCGCGCGACGATCAGGCTGACGCGTGGTCAGGACATCGACGCGGCCTGCGGGCAGCTGGCGGCGAAGGCGGCGGCGTAGGCGGCGGGCCGCGGATGTGAACGGAGTTTCCACCACATCGGTGGGGCTCGAGGCTCCACGCACCCTGGCCGCGGGACGCGGGGGGATGTGAACGGAGTTTCAACCACCTCTGTGGGGCATGAGGCTCCACTCACTCAGTAGCGGCAACGCGCCAGCCACAGCGATCCGCCACGCGCGCACCGTCCCTCCGGCACCCTCCGCCGTCAATGCCCGCCGTTCAAACCCTTCGCACCCCGCGGGCTCGCTCGCGTCAGCGCCACGTCGAACCCGACGTCGGCGCTCTCGATCATCGTGTCCGCCTGCACCGCCTTGAGGCGGTCGGCACGGTGGTCCCCACCCGGGGCCCGGCGACCTGTTAGGTCAGGTGCCCTCAGGCGGCGGGACCGGCACGAGTCGCGGCCCGCCGCCGAAGGGCGCCGGGGCCGGCGGCAGCGGTGCGCGCTCGCGCGGCGTGAGCGGTGTCGGGGCCGGCAGCTCGTCCTGCTCGACGGTCGCGGCGTCCTCCGGGTCCGCGGCCTCCGTGACGCCCGGCTGTGCGGGAGCGGCCGGGAGGCCCGACCGGGCCTCCCCCGCCCTGAGCAGGCGCTCGCGCAGATCGGCGGCCTCCTCCGGTGTCGGGTCCCACTGCGTGACGTCCGGCAGGTCCTTCAGGGACGCGAGGCCGAAGAGCTTGAGGAACAGCGCGCTCGTGCGGTAGAGGATCGCGCCGAAGGGGGACCGGCCGGCCTCCTCGATGAGCCCGCGCTCGAGCAGGGTCCCCGAGGCGGAGTCGGCGCTGACGCCACGGATGCGGGTGATCTCCGGGCGGGAGACGGGCTGCAGGTAGGCGATGATCGAGAGCGTCTCGGCCTGGGCCGGCGTCAGCGGCGGCGTCCGTGGCTTGGAGAGCAGCTTGCGCGCGGCGTCCTCCGCTTCGGGGGACGTGGCGAAGGTCAGCCCGCCGGCGACCTCCTTGAGCTCCATCCCGCGGCTCCCCGGCGCGTATGCGGCGCGCAACTGGGCCAGAGCGACGTCGAGCTCCTCACCCGTGCAGGCGCAGGCCTCCATGAGGTCGGCGCCGGCCACGGGCTCGGGCGAGACGAAGAGCAGCGCCTCGATCGTCCGCGCCAGCTCGTCCAGGGTCTGGGGCACGTCTGCCACCGCACTCATCCTGCCACCGCTTCGGTCGTCGCGAACGGTGAGCGCTCCGGAGGACGCGGCGTGGCGGGCGAGATCGCGATCTCCCCGAACGGCTCGTCCTGGACCCACGTCGCCTCGCCCTGCTTGTACAGCTCCAGCAGCGCGAACAGCGTCACGCAGACCGTGACGCGGTCGGCGTCCTTGACGGCCTCGGAGAACGTGCACGCCCCGCGCAGCAGCAGCGAGCGCAGGTGCGACAGGCGCTCGGCGACGCTCACGCGCGCGATCGTCAGGTGGTCGAGCCTCACGGCCTCCGGCATCCGCAGCAGGCCGCCAAGGGCTTCGCCCAGCTGATCGGGGTCATAGACCCCGGCCGGCACGTCGTCGTAGGTGACCTTCTTCAGGAACGCCGGCAGCGGGGCGCTGCGGTAGCGGTACCCGTGCTCGGCGGCCAGGCGCTCGGAGAGGTGATCGGCGGCCTGGCGGTAGCGCTTGGCCTCGATGAGCCGGGCCAGCAACTCCTCCGCGGCCTCGCCGGGTCCGAGGTCCTCCAGCAGCTCCTCCTCCTCACGCGGCAGCATGAGACGCGACTTCAGCTCCAGCAGCGCGGCGATGAGGACAAGGAACTCGGTGGCGATCTCGAGGTCCAGCTCGCCGCGTTCCTGCAGGAAGTCCATGTAGCTGACGACCACGTCGGCGAGCTCGACCTCGAGGAGGTCGACCTCCTCGCGCAGAACGAGCGTCAGCAGCAGGTCGAACGGGCCGGAGAACACCTCCAGATCCAGCTCGAGCTCTTCGATGATGCGGGCCATCGACGATGACGCTAGCGACCGCGTCGGTCGACTCGCGACGGCCTGACCCCGATGGCGCCTGGATTTTCCCGCATCGTGCGGACTTCCGGCATCCGCCGCTTCAGGCCGTGCGACCCGGCCCGACACCCATCGCGTCGCGCACGTCAAGCAGGGTGTCCTGAGCGATCGCGCGGGCCTTCTCGGCGCCCGCGGCGAGGATCGCCTCAAGGGCTGCCTCGTCCGCGCGCAGGGCCACGTAGCGCTCGCGCACCGGGGCGAGCATGTCGATGACCGCCTCGGCGACCGCGACCTTGAGGTCGCCGTAGCCACGGGCGCCCTCGAGTGAGGCGAGCGCCTCCTCGACGGTGGTGTCGCGGGCGGCAGCGAGGATGTCGACGAGGTTCGTCACGCCCGGCTTGTCCGGCCCGATGCGGATCTCGTTCTCCGAGTCGGTCACCGCGCGCTTGAACTTCTTGAGGATGTCGTCCGGCTCGTCCAAGACGTAGACGCGGCCCTCGTCGGGCCCGACCGTCGTCGACATCTTCCGCGTCGGCTCCTGCAGGTCCATGATCCGTGCGCCGACCTGAGGGATGCGGTGCTCGGGGACGACCAGGCTCTTCGGGCCGCCGTCCGGGACGAAGCGCGCGTTGTAGCGGCGCGCGGACTCGCGCATCAGCTCGATGTGCTCGCGCTGATCCTCCCCGACCGGGACCTCGTCGGCCCGGTACACGAGCACGTCCGACGCCATCAGCACCGGGTAGAAGAGCAGGCCGGCGCTGACGAGCTCACGCTGCGCCGCCGACTTGGACTTGAACTGGTGCATGCGGTCGAGCTCGCCGACGGCGGTGACGCTCGTCAGCAGCCAGGTGAGGTAGGTGTGCTCCTCCACGTCGCTCTGGCGGAAGAGGATGCAGCGGTCGGGGTCCAGGCCCGCCGCGAGCAGGATCGCCGCGGTGTCGAGGACGCGCTCGCGGAGCTCCGCCGGCTCGTAGCGGACGGTCACGGCGTGCAGATCCACGATGCAGTAGATCGCCTCGCCGCGATCCTGCCCGGCCACGTACTGGCGGATGGCGCCGATGTAATTGCCCAGATGCTTGCGGCCGGTGGGCTGAATACCGCTGAAGATCCTCGTCATGCCGCGGGGGACGGTAGCGGCACGGGCCCGCGGTCCGCATCGTGACAGACCCCGCGCTACAGCCTGAGGGCCGCATGCCGATGAGGTGGGTGACGTCACGGACGGCGCGGTAGGCCCTCAATCAAGGACGACGACGATGTGCAAGCCCCAGGTGACGCGTACCCTGCTCGTGGATGCCGGCTCCATACAAGTGCGCGAGCTCGCCACACTGCTCACCGCTGCGGCGCCCGCATTTGACGTGGTTCGCGCCGATCGCCTCCAGGAGGCCCTGAGCGCACTCCAGAGCGAGCGGTTCGACGTCGTGCTCGTGGACTCCACCCACTTAGACGACCACGGCATCCAGGGCTTGGACGCCCTGCGCATCCTCGCCGGCGGGGCTCCGCTCGTCGTGCTGTCGCGGCATGTGGACGAGCCTGCGCGCGCGCAGGCGCTGCACCACGGGGCCACGGCGGTCCTCGTCACGGGCGCAGCGGCAGCCGACCACACGGTCGGCGCCGTGCGCACCGTCGTCGCGGCCGCCGCCTTCGAGAACGCCGTCAAGGACGCGCTGCGCACCGCTCGCCGCCACGGGAGCGACATCGCGGTCCTGCAGGTCCAGCTTCCCGATTGGGAGCGACTGGCCGCCCGCTGGTCGGCCGCCGACCTCGCGGTCTTCGGCCGCGCGGTGACCGAGCGCCTGGCCGGCCGCCTGCCCGCGAGCGACACGCTCACGGATCTCGGCCAGGGCCGCTTCGGCGTCATCGCCCCCGACGCCGCGACCGAGATCGACGCGCGAGCCCTTGGCCTGGAGCTCATGCAGGCACTTCAGCGGCCGATCGACGTGGTCGGCGAGGCGGTCGCCGTCGAGGCCGCCTGCGGGTGGGTGCTCGCTCCGGTGAACGCACCGACCGCGGATGTCGTCGTCCGCGACAGCGCGCCCGCGAGCGAGGTCCAGGGCAGCGTCTGCACCGTGGACCCGGCAGCCACGGTCGCGGCCGCGGGCCCGGGCCCGCGGCATGGTTTCGCGCGGCGCCTGCGCGCC
This sequence comes from Solirubrobacterales bacterium, assembly GCA_025964155.1. Taxonomy (GTDB): domain Bacteria; phylum Actinomycetota; class Thermoleophilia; order Solirubrobacterales; family Solirubrobacteraceae; genus Paraconexibacter. The sequence continues at coordinate 4,740 of JAOPZJ010000106.1, read as the reverse complement.
GCGATCGCCAACGGCGAGCTCGTCCTGCATTACCAGCCGATCATCCGCCTGGGCGACGACACGATTCAGGTCGTCGAGGCCCTGGTGCGCTGGTGCGTGCCGGGCGACGAAGGGACCTCGCGCTTCCTGCCGCCGTCGGAGTTCATCCCGCTCGCCGAGGAGACCGGGGCCATCGAGGAGATCGGCGCCTTCGCCCTCAGCGAGGCCTGCCGCCAGCTCCGCCGGTGGGACGACCTGGGCCTGGCTCCGATCCGCGTGGCCGTGAACCTCTCGGCCCGCGAGCTGTGCTCCCCCGCGCTGCCGGCACGCGTCGCCGACGCCCTGGCCGAGAGCGGCCTGCCCGCCGACCGGCTGGAGCTCGAGCTGACAGAGTCCATGTTCGCCGAGCCCGAGGAGACGTCACGGATGCTGGGACGCCTGCGGGCGCTCGGGGTCCGGGTGGCGATCGACGACTTCGGGACCGGGTACTCGTCGCTCGGGTACCTCACGCGCTTCGCGGTCGACGTCATCAAGATCGACGGCGCCTTCGTGCGCCGGGCCGCGGACGACCACGACGGGGCCGAGGTCCTGCGCGGCATCGTCACGATCGCCCATCAGCTGAACCTCGAGGTCGTCGCCGAAGGCGTGGAGACGATCGAGGAGCTCCACTTCGTGAAGGCCGAGGACGTCGACCTCGTCCAGGGCTACCTCTTCTGCGAGCCGCTGCCGCCGGACGCCGCCGGGGCGTGGCTGGCGTGGGCCGAGGGCGTCGTGCGCAGCACTGCTCCCGCCACGCGTGCCGCGCGCGGCGTGCGCCTGAGCCGGCGCGAGCGGCTGATCCGGTCCGCGACGCTCGCCACCGGCGGGGTCCTGGGCTGGCTGGTGGCCTGGCCGGTGCCGTCGCCGGCGGCGGACGGTTGCCCGCCCGCGGGCGAGGGCCAGTTCTTCTGCCACCTCCAGCATGCCTGGGCACCCGCGTTCACGCTCTTCATGGCCGTCGTGGCCGCCGTCTTCGTCGGCGTCGACCTCGCCCGGCGCGCGCCGGGCGCGCTGCGGTCGTGGCGCGATCCGCGGTGGCGCGCGCGGCGCCGGCGTCAGCCGATGCTGCCGGGCGCGGGGGACGACCCCGTCCTGCTGGCGGCCTCGTGGGGTGTCACCACCCCGCCCACGACGGTGGCGGCAGCCACCGCCGCGGCCGTCGCCCACGAGCAGCACGCCTAAGAAGCCGTCTCAGCCAGTCGGCGCTCACGGGTCGCGCAGGTGCCGCGCGATCTGGGCCCAGACCTCGAGGTCGGCGTCCCCCTCCCCGACGAGGGCGACGCGGTCGGCGACGCCGCCCACACGAACCTGGATCTCGCGGGCGACGGCGGCGGAATCCTCACCGCGGACGGCGAACAGCCCTAGGACGTCATCGTCGACGAGGCCGGGCATCGCGTCCCAGGCGCCCTCGCGCGACAGGGCGTGCAGGCCCTCGAACAGCGAGCCGAGCCCATGGTGATCCAGGATGTGCCGGTAGCCGGGCGTAGAGCCGTAGAACGCGACGCGGCGCCGCACGCCCTCCCATTCCGCGTCGCTCGTGGCCACGAAGACGCTCGCGGTGATCTCGACGTCCTGACGGCGCCGCCCGGTGCGCTCGAGCCCGCGCTCGAGCGCCGGGAGGGTGACCTCGCGCAGCGTGTCGGCGGTCTGCAAGGCGTGGCCGAGCAGGCCGTCCGCGACCTCGCCGACGACCTCGAGCATCCGCTCGCGGACCGCGGCCAGCAGCACCGGCGGGCGACCGTGGGGCTGCGCCGTCGGGCGGAAGTTCGGCGGCATCAATGTGTGGGTCCAGAACTCGCCGCTGAAGTCCAGGGGCGTGCCCTGCTCCCAGCACTCGAAGATCGCGCCCAGTGCCAGCACATGCTCGCGCATGCGCGCCGCCGGCCGGTCCCATGCCGCGCCGTAGCGGCGCTCGACGTGGGCCCGGATCTGGGACCCCAGACCCAGGGCGAAGCGCCCGCCGCTCAGCGTCTGCAGGTCCCACGCGGTGTACGCGACGTCCATCGGGCTGCGCGGCAGCGCCAGCGCGATCCCGGTCGCCAGGCGCACGCGGGACGTCGCCGGTGCCGCGAGCGCCAGCGCCACGAACGGATTGCCGGTGGACTCGGTCACCGCGACCGCGTCGAAGCCGAGCGCCTCCGCGCGTGCGGCCGCGGCGGCGACCTCGGTGACGGGCAGCGCCCGCAGGGTCAGGTCGACGTACATGGCGCCGAGCATCGCGGGTCCGGCGGACGCGCGAGCGGGGCGATCAGCCGGCCCGGCTACAGCGGTTGGCGGAGCACCGGGTGCTTGGCGGCGGCGGCCTCGTCCAGCCGGCGTACCGGCGTCGTGTACGGCGCGTTCTGAGCGATCGTGGGGTCGTCCTTGGCCTCGGCGAGGATGGCGGCGATGGCGTCGGCGAACGCGTCGAGGGTCTCCTTCGTCTCCGTCTCGGTCGGCTCGATGAGGAACGCCTCGTCGACGAGCAGCGGGAAGTACACCGTCGGCGGGTGGAAGCCGTGGTCGAGCAGGCGCTTGGCCAGGTCGAGCGTCCGGATGCCCAGGTTCTTCTTCATCGGCGACCCCGAGAGGACGAACTCGTGCATGCACAGCTCCCCGAAGGCCAGCGGCAACTGGTCGGCCACCCCGAGCGCCCGGAGCCGGGCCAGGAGGTAGTTGGCGTTCAGCACCGCCGTCTCGGAAGCATCCTTCAGGCCCTCGGCCCCGAGCGAGCAGATGTAGGCGTAGGAGCGCACGAAGCAGCCGTAGTTGCCCTGGAAGCCGCGCAGGCGCCCGATCGACTTGGAGCCCGGATGGCCCTCGGCCGGGTTGCTCTCGAGCGTGAACGAGCCGTCGTCCTGCTTCTCGATCACCGGCACCGTGAGGTACGGGGCGATGCGGTCGCTCACCGCGATCGGGCCGGAGCCCGGACCGCCGCCGCCGTGCGGCTGCGTGAACGACTTGTGCAGGTTGTAGTGCACGATGTCGAAGCCCATGTCGCCCGGGCGCGAGATGCCCATGACGGCGTTGAGGTTGGCCCCGTCGTAGTAGAGCGTCGCGCCGACATCGTGGACGATGTGGGCGATCTCCTCGATGTTCGAGTCGAAGACGCCGAGCGTGTTCGGGTTCGTGAGCATGAGGCAGGCCACGTCGGAGGTGGCCTTGGCCCTCAGATCCTCGATGTCCACGCCGCCGTCGGGGTTCGTGCCGACCTTCACGACCTCATAGCCGGCCATCGTGACCGTCGCGGGGTTCGTGCCGTGGGCGGTGTCGGGGGTGAGGACCTTGTGGCGGACCTCGCCGCGGTCCTCGTGGTAGGCGCGCGTCAGCAGGACGCCGAGCAGCTCGCCATGCGAACCGGCGGACGGCTGCAACGCCACGTGCGGGAGGCCCGCGACGGCGCTGAGCGCGCGCTCGAGGTTGTACATGAGCTCCAGCGCGCCCTGGGCGCGCTTGGGCGTCTGCAGCGGGTGCAGGCGCGCATGGCCGGGGAGCCCGGCGACACGCTCGTGCAGGCGCGGGTTGTGCTTCATCGTGCACGAGCCCAGCGGGTAGAAGCCCGAGTCCAGATCGAAGTTGCGCTTGGACAGGTTGACGTAGTGGCGCACGAGCTCGGGCTCGCTCACCTCCGGCAGGCGTGCGGGCTGCTTGCGCCGGAACGCGTCGGGCAGCAGGCCGTCGACCTGGGGCACGTCGAGCTTCGGGCAGGAGAACGCGCGGCGTCCGGGCGAGCCCTTCTCGAAGATCGTCTTGACCTCGCTGCGCTGCATCGGCGTCCCGGAGGTCACGTCGATCGGTAGCTCGTGGTGGGGCTCGTGCCCCTCGATGCTCGGATCACGGTGCAGGCTGTTGTCGTTGAGCGTGGTCATGCCGCGACCTCCGATCCGGTGGTGGCGGCTCGCTCGACGGCGACGGCCTCGCCGAGCACCGTCACGAGGCGGTCGATGTCCTGGCGTGAGCGCTGCTCGGTGAGCGCGACGAGCAGGCCGCCGGCGTGGGCCTCGTCGCCCGTGAGCGCCTCCAGGTCCGCGCCGGGGTGCACGCCCGCGTCCTGGCAGCGGTCGATGACTGCGGCCACGGAGGGGACGTCGAGCCTGAGGGCGAACTCGCGCACGACGGGCTGGTCGTGCAGCCTGCTCACGCCGTCGAGGCCCGACAGGGCCTCGCGGGCGTAGTGCGTGCGCTGGACGAGCAGCTCCCCGAGCTCCTGGAAGCCCTGCTTGCCGAGCCACGCGAGGTAGACAACGCCGCCGAGCGCGTTGAGCGCCTGGGCGGTGCAGATGTTGGAGGTCGCCTTCTCGCGGCGGATGTGCTGCTCTCGCGTCTGGAGCGTCAGCACGAAGCCGCGGCGCCCGTCGACGTCCTTCGTCTCGCCGGCGATGCGGCCGGGCATGCGGCGCATGTACGCCTCCGTGGCCGCGAAGAAGCCGAACGACGGACCGCCGAAGTCCAGGCGGTTGCCCAGGGCCTGGCCCTCGCCGACGGCGACGTCCACGCCGCAGTCCCCGGGAGGCGCCAGCACCCCGAGCGTGATCGGGTCGACCTGCGCGATCCCAAAAGGGCACCTTTTCTTCGTAGGGTTCGGGGCCGCAGGCCCCCGAGAAAATTTTGGACTCTTTGGAGCCCAACGAATATTTCAATGAAGTCCATCGAAAGTGGACCAACACGTTGATCTTTTCCGCGCAAATGCTCAAGGAACCTTTTTTTTGAGGTCGCGAAAATTAGCACCCATAAATTTCGCCT
>JAOPZJ010000379.1 GCA_025964155.1 Solirubrobacterales bacterium | reverse complement strand
CCTCGCAGAGCGCCGGCGCCTCACGAGCCAGCAGCGCGGTCGGGACCGTGGCGATGTCCTCCAGCGCGGTGTGCGCGAGCAGCTCCAGCAGCCAAGCCTTGGCCACCGCCGCGCCGGCGGGCGACGGCAGTCCGGCGACGGGTCGCGGACGGCGACCGAGGAGTCTTCCCGCGTCGGGCATCTGCGGTGGATATCACCAGAACCCGACGCGATCGGTCAGCAGCCCGCAACCTGCGGTGATTCCCCGGCCCGGCCGCCGCCGACGGGCGTCCCGCGACAGAATGCGCCGATGCCCGCTCTCCTGGACGTCCAGACGGCCCGTGACCGCGTGCTGGCCGCGGTGCGCCGGCTGCCGCTGGAGGCGGTGCCCCTGGCCGGCGCCCTGGGCCGCGTGCTGTCCGCAGACCTGCACGCCGGTGGCGACGTCCCGCCCTTCACCAACAGCGCGATGGACGGGTTCGCCGTCCGCTCCGGCCCCGCCGACCGCGTGCTGCGCATCGTCGGCGAGTCGCGGGCCGGGGCCCCCGCCGACACCGCCGTCACGGACGACAGCGCGATCCGCATCTCCACCGGGGCGATGCTGCCCGACGGTGCCGACGCGGTCATCATGGTCGAGCGCACCGAGGAGGACCCGAGCACGCATACCGTGCGGCTGCACGCCGTGGTGACGCCCGGTCAGAACGTGCGCGGCGCCGGCGAGGACATGCGCGCAGGCTCCGTCGTCCTCCCCGCCGGGACGGTCATCCGCGCCGCTGCCGTCGGCGTCGCCGCGGGGGCGCACGCGGGCTCGCTGAGCTGTGCGCGCCGGCCCCGCGTCGCCGTGCTGGCCACGGGCGACGAGCTGGTCCCCCCGGGGGCTCCGCTCCTGCCGGGCCAGATCCACAACTCCAACTCGCTCACGCTGGCGGCGCTGGCCACCGAGGCGGGCGCCGACGTCGTCCTCGTCGACCACGTGCCGGACCGTGCGGAGGCCACGCGCGACGCGATCGCCGCCGCGCTCGACGACGCGGACGTCCTCGTGCTCTCGGGCGGTGTGTCCGTCGGGCCGCACGACCACGTCAAGGCGGCCTTGGAGGCGTCCGGCGTCGTCGAGCACTTCTGGCGCGTCGCCCTCAGGCCGGGCAAGCCGACGTGGTTCGGGACCCGCGGCGAGCAGCTCGTCTTCGGCCTCCCGGGCAACCCGGTGAGCTCGATGGTCACCTTCCTCCTCTTCGCCCGCCCCGCCCTGCGGGCACTCCAGGGTGCTGACCCGGCCGCGCGGCGCGTCCGGATGCCACTGGCCCAGCCGGTGCCGCAGACCGCCGGTCGTGACGAGCTCGTGCGCGTGACCTTCGTGGATGACGCGGCGACGCTGACGGGGCCGCAGGGGTCGCACGTCCTGACCTCCATGCTCGGGGCCGACGGCCTGGCGCGGATCCCGGCCGGCGAAGGCGAGCTTGCTGCCGGGGTCCTCGTCGACGTGGAACTGCTGCAATAGCACGCGATGATCGGGAGGCGGAACCCCTCACGGCGCCGGCGTCGCGCCGCGCTGGCCGTGCTGCTGGCCGGCGTCACGCCGCTCGCCGCCGCGCAGGCGGCACTCTCCCCCGACGTCGGACTCGTCGCGTCGCTCGAGCACACCGGGGTCGTCGACCTGGGGTTCGTCGGCCCACCCAACGCCCCCGTCCGCTTCACCGAGACGATCTCCGGCACCCCGCGACCGCTGGCCGCGACCGTGACCGGCGCCAACGGCTTCGCCCCGCTGCTGCGCGCCGCCACGTGGCGCTGTGACCGCCTGTCGCGGCGGTTCGGCGCGAGCACGACAACGGTCGAGGGCACCGTCAAGGACGCGGTCTTCGAGATCCGCACCCCCTCGTGTGCGGGCCGCCTCACGGTCGCCGTGCCGCGTCACGTCGGTCGGCGCGCCGCCGCCACGGTGCGCATCGTGGACCGCTGGCGCCTGGGAGACCGTCGCGTACGCGTCTGCGTCAGCGGCGCCGGCGTGCGCCATCGCTGCGCCCTCGTCCGCCTGAACCGCGAGGACGCCGGCGTGACGCGCCGCGTGGTTGTCAGGCGGTCCGGCGTCCTGCGCGTCGCCGTCAGCCTGGACGGCCATCGCACGCTCCAGCACGTCGGGGTCGGGACCGCCGCGCCCGTCAAGAGCACGACGGGCGCGGTCCTGCTGGCCACCGGCGATTCCACCATCGAAGGGATCGACAGCTACGTCGGCGAGCGCCTGGGCACGGCGGCGCAGACGACGTCCGCGTCCCGCCCCGGCACCGGTCTGTCCAAGACGAGCGACGTGTCCTGGCCCCAGGCCGCCGGCAGCCAGGTCGCTCGCCTGCACCCCCAGGTCACGATCATCTCGCTCGGCGCCAACGACGGCTTCGGGATGCGGACGGCAGCGGGCGCGACCGTGACCTGCTGTGACGAGGCGTGGGTCGCCGAGTACGCCGAGCGCGCCCGGATGCTCATGCGGACGTACACGCGCGGTGACGGCCACCTGCTGTGGCTCGAGCTGCCCGTGCCGCGCGACGCGGGCAAGGCGGCGATCACCGCGCAGGTCAACCGCGCCGTGCGGCAGGCCGCCGTCGACCTGGCGGATGTCCAGACGCTCGACCTCGGGGCGAGCATCAGTCCCGGCGGGCGGTACACGGAGACGCTGAGCCGCGACGGCCAAGAGGTGCGCGTGCGCGCCGATGATGGCGTGCACCTGTCGAACGCCGGCGCGTCGATCGCCGCCGACGCGGTCATCAAGGCGCTGCGCGCGACGACGTGGCTGGACGAGCCGGCGGTGGCCCGACGGCGGTAGCCGGTCACCTGACGACGGAACCTGGGCTCAGGACGTCTTTCAACTGAGGCGCCCCGCTGAGGGCGGGCGGGCGGGCTCGGTTCTGGATGCCAGGCGCCGCGAGACGGGTCCCTCACGGCAGCGCCTGTTTGAGGGACGTTCTTCTGCCCGGTCCCCGTGGGTACATGGCCTTGAGTGAACGCTGGGCACCGACAGAAGACGATCCTGCTGACGGGGGCCACCGGGTACGTGGGCGGGGAGCTGGCACCGGTGCTGCTCGAGCTAGGGCACACCGTCCGCTGCCTGGTCCGTGATGCCGACCGTGCGCGCAGGACGCTCCCGGCGGGCGTGGAGGTGCTCAGGGGGGACGTCCTCAGCGGCGAGGGGCTGGACGCGGCGCTCTCGGGTGCCGACGTCGCGTATTACCTCGTGCACTCGATGGGCCGAGGCAGCAGGAGCACGGACTTCGCGCAGAGCGACCGGCAGGCGGCGCGGACGTTCGGCGACGCCGTCGCTCGCGCCAGGGTCCCCCGCACCGTCTACCTCGGCGGACTGGAGGGCGGCAGCGCGACGGACAGCTCCGAGCACCTGCGCAGCCGTCATGAGGTCGCCGACCTCCTGCGCGAGCGCGTGCCCGCGCTCGCGTACGCGCGCGCCGCGATGGTCGTCGGCTCCGGCAGCGTCTCATTCGAGATCCTGCGCCACCTCGTGACGCGCCTGCCGCTCATGGTCACCCCGCGCTGGGTGGACACGCGGTCACAGCCGATCGCCATCGACGACGTCGTCACCGCGCTCGCGGCGCTGGCCGGGCGGGACCACTTCCCGCCGGAGGTCCAGCTGGGTGGGGCCGACGTGCTGACCTATCGCGAGATGATGTCCCGCTTCGCCTCCGTCTCACAGCGGCGGGCGCCGCTCATCCTGAGGGTCCCGGTCCTCACCCCCCGCCTCTCGTCGCTCTGGGTGGCGCTCTTCACGCCGGTCGAGGTCGGTCTCGTCCGGCCGCTGGTCGACGGCCTGAGTGCCGAGACCGTCGTCCGCGTCCTGCCGCCGCCGGGCATCAATGACGTGCCGCTCGGCTTCGACGACGCTGTCCGCAGCGCTCTGTCCCAGGCCGATCGTCATGATGGCGGCTCCATGCGTTTCGCTGCGCTGATTGCCGTCCTCGCCGCCGTCGCCGCCGTCGCCGTCACCCTCGTGCGACGCCTGTTGCCGCACAAGGCGGTCATCAGGGGTGCCGTGATGCACCATCCCACCGACGACACGACGGTCGGTGCCGACGGTTCCGTGCGGTCGGTGCAATCGGCCGACATCGACCTGCCGCTGGACGCCCTCGGCGAGCTCTGGACGCCGGCGACCCTCGAGCGCCTGGCCCGGACGTACTGGGCCTTCCTCTCGAGCTGCACGCTCGGGCTCATCCGCATGCAGTACCGCGACACCGGCCGGGACATCGTCCTGCTGCGACGACCGTTCGTGCTGCTGAGCTTCAAGGTCCCCGAGTACGAGATGAACTCGGGCCGCGGGATCGTCCGCTGGCCGATCGAGAAGGGCATCCTCGTCGCCCGCGCCGGCCGCGAAAGGGACGGCTATCTGGAGATCGACGTGCGCCGGGTCGGCCAGACGCAGCCGGGCCTGGAGCGCGTGAACGTCGAGGTGGAGGTCGCGAACTTCTACCCGCAGGTCGCGCACTGGCTGAGCAAGTTCGTCTACACGAACACGCAGTCACGCATCCACGTGCTCGTGACGTACGGCTTCCTGCGTCGCCTGCTCAGGCGTGAGCTCGACGAGTCGGTGACCGGCAAATTCGCCATGCCGTCGACCGCCGAGGAGACGCCCGAGCCGTCCAAGGCGCGGGACCGGGCGTCGGTCTGAGCCGCGGGCGAGCAATCGCGATGAGATCCGAGCCCCCTGGGTGCGGATGTCACCCGTACCGCTCGCCGTGGTACCCGCGCAGCTTGTCGCGGTTGTGCGTCGCCATGATCCGGCGCACGGTGCCCGAGCGCGAGCGCATGACGAGCGACTCGGTGGTCGCCGAGCGCTGGCCCTGGTAGCGGACCCCCTGCAGCACGTCGCCGTCGGTGACGCCGGTCGCGCTGAAGAAGCAGTCGTCACCCGTGACGAGATCGTCCTTCGTGAGTTGCCTGTCCAGGTCGTAGCCGGCGGCGATGGCGGCGGTGCGCTCGGTCTCGTCGCGCGGCCACAACCTCCCGACCAGGCTGCCACCGATGCACTTCAGCGCCGCGGCGCTGATGACGCCCTCCGGCGTGCCGCCGATGCCCCACAGCAGGTCCACAGGCGTGTTGGGCGAGGCCGCCAGCAGTGCGGCGGAGACGTCGCCGTCGCTGATGAGGCGGACGCGGGCCCCCGCGTCACGGATCTCGGCGATGCCCTCATCGTGGCGCGGCCGGTCGAGCACCACGACCATCACGTCGCGGATGTCGATGCTCTTGCGCTTGGCGATGAGCCGCAGGGTGTCCGCCAGCGGCCGGTCCAGGTCCAGGAGGTCGGCGATGTCCTCGCCGCCGGCCAGCTTGGCCATGTAGAAGCACGGGCCCGGGTCGAACATCGTGCCCTTGGGCGCCAGCGCGATGACGCTCAGCGCCGACGGCATGCCCTTCGCGGTGAGCGTCGTCCCCTCCAGCGGATCCACGGCGATGTCGACCGACGGGCTGCTGCCGTCACCGATGTGCTCGCCGTTGTAGAGCATCGGTGCCTCGTCCTTCTCGCCCTCACCGATGACGACGACGCCATCCATGCTCACCGTCTCGAGCACGATGCGCATCGCATCGACGGCGGCTTGATCGGCGGCGATCTTGTCGCCCATCCCGACGAGGCGGGCGGCGGCCAGGGCGGCCGCCTCAGTGGTGCGGACAAGCTCGAGCGCGAGGTTGCGATCAGGCCGGCCGAGCGAAGAGCTCTCGGTCATCGATGGAATCCTTGGGGAGAGGGGACAGCGGTCGCGGGGATCTTCCCTAAAGCCACCTACACCGTGCCGGGCGGCTTGCGGCGCGTCTCCGTCTCCTGCTGGCGGATGACGCTGCCGCCGAGCATGAGGATCGCGCCCACGAACGCGAAGTACCAGCCGAGTTCGAGCTCGATCTCCCCGGACGGGTCGCCGGGGCGGTCGATGATGCCGTTGTAGAAGATCAGGCCGATCGCGGCGATCGCCACGACGGACGTCAGCTGGCCGCGCGGCCAGCTGAGCTGGTGGTCGCGGGCGATGATGTAGGCGAGGATGATCGGCGCGAGCGCGGCGGCGATGAGGAGCCAGCGCATGATCGAGTGCACGTCCCATGCGCTGTACGTCCCCTTCCCCGTGACGCCGCCGATGACGGCGAGATCGCTGACGGACTCATACCACTTGTAGAACACGCCGAAGATGAGGAGCAGGCCGCCGACGACGGCCACGACCTCGCCCTGCCTGAGCTTGCTGAAGTCCACGGTGGCGACCTTATCCGAAGTGCTCAGGCGCCGCGGACGGTGGCGACAGCGCTCGTGAAGACCGCTGGCGCCGCGGCCTGTGGGGTGGGATTGATGATGCCCTGAAGTCCGGTGGGTCGGGTGGCGGGACCGGGCGGTGGGGACCACCGGAAGCGGTAGCGGCCCGCCTGCGCCAGCAGCATCTGTCCGCGGACCACGCCGTCCGCGGCGACCGCGATCGGGTCGCCGATGTCCTGGAAGCTGTCGGTGCCGGGCGCCGCGAACTGCAGCCGCGCGGTGCCGGGGACGGTGACCGCGCCCCCGCTGACCGGACGCACGAGCCCCCACACATCGACCGTGCCGCCGGCGCGGGCGTCCGGGGCGATGACGAACGGCAGGCGATACGCGTCGTACGCTGGCTTCGGCGTCCCGTCGGCCAGCTTGATGCCTGTCTGGTACGTCCCCCACTTGCGGTCGAGCGTCTGGCCCGGCTCGTCGCGCGGCAGGTCGTCGATCAGCAGGAACTGTGTGAGTGCCGCCGTGCGTCCGTCCGCCCGCGTCTGCTGCTCGGCCTCGGCGATCCACTGTGCCTGCAGGAGCGGGTCGACGCCGCGGATCGGGTCCGGCGGCAGCGTCTGCCAGCCGTACTCCGTCCACCAATACGGCAGGTTCTTCGGCAGGCGGCCCAGGCGGGCGCCCGCGTCCAGCAGACGGCCCAGGCGCGGCGCGTCCGCGAGCGTGATGTCGCGGACGTCGGCGTCGGGTGTCGACGGTGAGGAGACGATCGAGTACGGGTGGTGGCCGTAGCCCGTCACCCCGAGCTTGCGCGTGGCGCTCTTGCGGTCACAACCCTGGTCGCGGGCGGCGCGTCCGCGCAGTGCCTTGAGCGTCGTGGCGTCCAGGCAGAGCACGCCGGCGAGGAACGGCACGGGACGCAGGCTGCCGGTCGTCGTGCGGCGGTCGACGCCGCGTGGGGCGGTCTCCCCGAGCAGGATGATGTCCTTGCCGTGGCCGGTGGCGTTCAGTGCGCTGATCGCGCTCTGCGCCAGGGCACGGTAGATCCGCGGCGCGACGGGCAGCAGACGCCCGCTGCTGTTGCGCTCCCACTGCGGCTGCAGGCCGGCGCCCTGGTTGGGCTCGTTCCAGATCGACCAGGCGTCGACGCGCGGCACCGGGACGTTGCCCTGGTTCTCGTCCTTGTACGTGCCGTCGTAGCGGGTGGCGAGCATCTGCACGAACTGGCGGAACTGCTTGGGGTCGGGCCTGTACTGCAGGCCCGGATGCAGGCCCCGGCGCGTCCCGGTCGCCCAGATCGGTGCGCCGCCGGTGACGTTGAAGAGGACCTTGATCCCGAGCCGGTTGGCGACGCGCACGACGTGGTCGTGCAGGTCGAAGACGATCGGGTCGTACTGACGCGGGTCCGTGGGGTCCTTCAACGACGCGGGCCGCTTCGTCGCCCGGTGGGCGGGCGCGAAGGCCCGCCAGGGCACGGTGAGGCGGACTCGGGTGACGCCGAGGCTCTTGAGCTCGCGCAGCGTCTTGTCGGAGGTGTCGTCGCCGCGGAACAACAGGAGGTTGTCGTCCTGGAAGACGTTCTCCTGCGTCGCGCTCGCAGCGGCGCCTGGTGCCGGCACGACGACGGCCACGGCCGTCGCGAGCGCTGTCGTGATCCACGCACGGCGGCGCTTGGTCGGGGCCCCTGACACCGGCCGGAGGGTATCGATCGCGCGCGTCGGCGGCGTCAGCCCACGGAGCGGGCGATGGTCAGGACCCGGGTGAGGTCCCAGGGCCCCTGGGCGGTCAGGCGCAGGTGCAGTGCGTCGTGGCGCCACGTCACCTGCACGACGGGCCGGAGCGACGGCTCGGCCTCGCCTAACGCCGACCGGCTGATCGTCCAGCCGTCCTGCGTCGTGGTGCGCTGCACCTGGCCCGTGAGCTGCTCGGGTGGCGCGACCGTCCCGGCGTACAGGGCCAGGCGCCCCGGGGTGGCGCCCCGCGAGTCGTCCAGGTTCCATTCGACCTCGGCGCCGTCCCCCACCGTCCGCACCTGCACCCAGCGAGTGAGCGGCAGCGCCTCGGCGGGCAGCGGGAACGGCTGCCCCAGGCGGGCGTCGGCCCCGGCGATGCCGTCCAGTGCCTCCATCGCGGGCACGCTACCGGGTAGGTTTGCGCCGTGGTGAATCCCGTTCAGGAGCACGGCACCCTCGCGCCCATCGTGCAGGCGCACGTCACCGGCGATGAGGCCGCGACCACCGACCGCCCGGTGCAGACCGATGACTGACGTCCGCTGGGGCCTGACGGTCCCGTTCACCGGGGTGCCACTGGCCCGCCACGCGGACCTCTTCCGCGCCGCCGAGGCCGCCGGCTACGACGACCTGTGGACCGGTGAGACCTCGGGGGCCGACGGCTTCACGCCGCTGGCCCTCGCCGCCGCGGTCACCGATCGCGTCCGTCTCGGCACGGGCATCGTCAACCCGTTCACGCGCGGTCCGTCGGTGCTAGCGCAGCACGCGGCGGCGCTGGCCGACGCCTCGCAGGGGCGCTTCGTCCTCGGTCTGGGCTCATCCTCGAACGTCATCGTCGAGCGCTGGAACGGCGTGCCGTTCGTCAAGCCGCTGTCGAAGGTCCGTGAGGCCGTGGCGACCCTGCGTCCGGTCCTGGCCGGGGAGCGCGGCACGGGTGGCTTCAAGCTCGAGACCAAGCCCGCCTACGAGATCCCGATCGTCCTGGCGGCGCTGCGCGGCAAGATGCTGGGCCTCGCCGCCGAGGTCGCCGACGGCGCGTTCACGAACTGGCTGCCGGTCAGCGGCGCACGGCAGGTGGCCGACGCCTTCGGCGCGCCCGACAAGGAGCTCGTGTGCCGCTTCTTCTGCATCCCGCAGCCCGCGGAGGAGGCGATGGGCCTGGCGAAGTGGATGTTCGCGGCCTATGGGCCGGTCCCCGTCTACACCGAGTTCTTCCGCTGGCTGGGCTGGGGCGCGGCGATCGACCCGGTCGCCGAGGCGTGGCACGGCGGTGACCGTTCCGGGGCGCTGGAGCTCGTGAGCGAGGAGCTCATCCGCGAGATCTTCCTGTTCGGCGAGGAGGCCGCGATGCGCGAGCGGCTGACCGAGTTCGCCGAGGGCGGCATCACGACCTTCGTCCTGACGCCGATCACGACGCCGGACGACCTGCCGCGGATGATCGACGCGCTCGCGACGGCGCGGCCCTGATCACTGCAGCCTTGCCGCCGCCGCGCGCATGGCGTCCGCGGTTGCGGCGTCGGCCGGGAAGAACGCCTCGACGGCAAGCTCGGCGAGCGTGATGTCGGTGGCCGTCCCGAAGGTCGTGACGGTCGAGATGAAGGAGAGCTCGCCGTCGGCGGCGCGCACGCGCAGCGGCACGAAGAGGTCGGCGAGCTCCTCGTGCGCGTGCCGGTCGGCGCCGCCGGGCAGCGCCAGCAGCTCGGCGTGCAGCGCGGCGAGCGCCGGGTCCCCCGTCTGGGTCGCCTGCCGCGCCAGGCGGTCCAGCACGTGCGAGCGCCACTGGTCCAGGTTGACGATGCGCGGCGCCATGCCGTCCGGGTGCAGGGTCAGGCGCAGCACGTTGACGGGCGGCGCGAGCAGGTGCTCCGCCACGCCGGTCAGCATCACGGCGATGGCCTTGTTCGCGGCGACCATGCCCCAGTGCCGGTCCACGGCCAGCGCCGGGGACGGCTCGTGCGCCGCCAGCACCTGCTCCAGCGCGGCGCGTGCCGGGCCCATGTCCGGCTCATCCAGGTCGCGCTGGCTGTAGACCGGAGCGAAGCCTGCCGCCAGCAGCAGGTGGTTGCGCTCGCGCAGCGGGACGTCGAGTTGCTCGGCGAGATGCAGCACCATCTCGGCGCTCGGGTTGGCGCGTCCGGTCTCCACGAACGACACGTGACGGGCGGAGACGCCGGCCTCCAGCGCGAGCTCCATCTGGCTCAGGCGACGGCGCATCCGCCAGTCGCGCAGCAGGTCACCGACACGCTTGGGCGGCATCACGGTCTCGGCCATGTCAGGACGGTATCGGCGCGATCCGCCGCCGACGCTTACCTGTGAGGTCATCGACCCGCCATCGGTCCGCGCGGCACTGTCCGTCCGGTCAACCCACACGAACACCGGAGGTAGCGATGACCGATGTGACCACCCTCGTCGAGGACTACCTGGCCACCTGGAACGAGACCGACGCAACCGCCCGCCGGGCCCTCGTGAGTCGGGTCTTCGCCGCCGACGCCGACTACCTGGACCCGCAGATGGCTGGGGCGGGCACGGACGGCATCGACACGATGATCGCCGGCGTGCAACAGCGGTTCCCGGGCTTGAAGCTCACGCTCGCGGCCGGCCCCGACACCCACAACGACCGGGTGCGCTTCTCCTGGCACCTGGCGCCCCACGGCGGCGAGCCCGTCGCGCTGGGCATCGACTTCGCGACGCTGACGCCAGACGGCCGGATGCAGAGCGTGACGGGGTTCCTGGAGGCGCCCGGGGCGTAGCGACAGCGCTCGCCCACGCCGATCGAGTGTCACGTTTCCGCTACCAGGTGGCGGATCTGTGACGCTCGATCGGCGTGGTCTCCTACCCGACGGGGACGAGCCGGCGACCCGTACCCCATCTCTGTCCGCCCGGCCGCAGCGCGTTACAGACCACCTGTGAACCCAGCATCCGCCCAGCGTTTTCGGCGAATCGTCACGAGGACCGACCGAGAGGTGTCTAGGATCGATGATCTGGACATCCCTTAGGCATCGGAGTCTCGTTGGCGCAGCGCTACATCGGAGTCGACATCGGCGGCACGAAGGTCGCCACCGCCGTCTTGGACGGCGCGACCTTGTCTACCCCCGTGTCGCAGCCGACAGAGCTGTCGTCCACCGAGGCGCTGCTGGACCAGCTCACCGAGCTGATCCTCGGTGCCGCCGACGGGGACCGTGACGCGCTCGTGGGCATCGGTTGTCCGTCGGTCATCGACTTCGAGACCGGGACCGCGCGTACGTCGGTCAACATCCCGCTCAAGGACGTGCCGCTACGCGAGGAGCTCGGCCGCCGTACCGGGCTGGAGGTGGTCGTCGACAACGACGCAACCGTCGCCGCCCTCGCGGAGGCGACGGACGTGGAGACCGGTGACGTCGTCGTCGGCATCCTCACGATGCTCACCGTGGGGACGGGTGTGGGCGGCGGCCTCATCATCGGCGGCCGGATCTTCCGTGGTGCGACCGGGGCCGCCCCCGAGCTCGGGCACATGATCGTCGCGGCCGATCTTACGCACGGGGCTCCCCCGGGCCACCCGAAGTTCCCGCAGCCCGCCTCGCTGGAGGCGCACGCCTCCGGCCGGGTGCTCGACGCCCTCGGCCGTGAGCTCGGCTACGCGGGCGCCCCGGCGACCGTCAAGGCCGCCCAGCAGGGCAACGCGGACGCGATCAGAGCCGTGGCGCTCGTCGGCAGCCGCCTCGGGGTCGGCATCGCCAACCTCATCAACACCTTCGACCCCGAGGAGGTCGTCGTCGGGGGCGGGGTCTCGGCGGCGGGCGACCTCTTGCTGCAGCCCGCGATCGAGGCTGCCTGGCCACTCGTGCTGCCGGGCATCGGGACGACGACCACCATCCGCCTGGCCCGGCACCAGAACCATGCCGGGGTCCTCGGCGCCGCACTGCTCGCGCGCCTCGAGCTCGACGTGGGAGCGCGCGCATGAAGGTCGCGATCGCCTTCGACCACGCGGGCGTCCCGCTGCGCGACGCCGTCGTGAAGGCGGTCCGCGACGCCGGCCACGAGGGCACCGACCTCGGCACCTGGGACGACTATCCGATGGCCGCGGTCGCCGCCGGCAGGGCGATCCTCGACGCCACGCACGAGCGCGCGATCCTCGTGTGCGGCAGCGGGGCGGGCGTCGCCGTCGCCGCCACGAAGCTGCGCGGCATCCGTGCCGCGTGCTGCCACGACACCTACACCGCCGCGCAGTGCGTCTCGCACGACGACGTCAACGTGCTGTGCCTGGGCGCCCGCGTCATCGGGCCCGCCCTTGCCGACGTCCTCGTCCAGGCCTATGTCACCGCCTCCTTCAGCGGCGAGGAGCGTCACGTCCGCCGCCTGCAGCAGGTCGCCGCGATCGAGACCGCGGCCATCCCCCCTTCACCACCACCGTCAGGAGTCACACCATGAGCCAGATCGACACCACTTCCGTCAACGCGCGCCTCGCTGCGATCACGGCTGCCGGCACGAGCGTGTGGCTCGACCAGATCAGCCGCGGGCTCATCCAGACCGGCGACCTCGCGTCGATGGTCTCCGAATACTGCCTCCGCGGCCTCACGTCCAACCCGGCCATCTTCGAGAAGGCGATTCTCGGGGCCCACGAGTACGACGAGCAGATGGCCGAGCTCGTCAAGGAGGGCAAGGACGCCCGCGAGATCTATCAGGCGATCGCCATCAAGGACGTCCAGGACGCCGCCGACATCCTGCGCGTCGTCTACGACGAGTCCGGCGGCAGCGACGGGTTCGTCTCCTTCGAGGTCGACCCCGACCTCGCCCACGACTCGGACAAGACGATCGCCCAGGCCCGGGAGTACTGGGCCCGAGTGGACCGCCCCAACCTCATGATCAAGATCCCCGGCACCCCCGCCGGGCTGGGCCCGATCCAGACCGCCATCTCCGAGGGCATCAACGTCAACGTGACGCTGCTCTTCTCCGTCGAGGCGTACGCCGAGGTGGCCGAGGCCTTCATCAAGGGCCTGGAGGCGCGTCGGGCTGCCGGCGAGCCGGCGGACGTGCAGTCCGTCGCCTCGTTCTTCGTCTCGCGGGTCGACACCGAGGTCGACAAGCGCCTGAAGGCCCTCGGGCACGAAGAGCTCCGCGGGCGCGCGGGCCTGGCCAACGCCCGGGCCGCCTACAAGCGCTTCAAGTCGATCTTCCACGGCGAGCGCTTCGCCGAGCTCGCGGCCGCCGGCGCGCACGTCCAGCGTCCCCTGTGGGCGTCGACGGGCACGAAGGACCCGTCCTATCCCGACACGATGTACGTCGACGGCCTCCTCGGGCCGCAGACGGTGAACACGATGCCGATGGCCACGCTGAAGGCCGCCGCCGACCACGCGGTCGTGGACCCGGACAACCCGGCGACCGCCGACATCGACCCGACGGACGACCTGAGGGCCCTCGCCGAGGCGGGGATCGACATGGACGACGTCACCGACACGCTGCTCAGCGACGGCATCACCGCCTTCGTCACCCCCATGCAGTCGCTGCTGGCGGGCATCGAGTCCAAGAGGCAGCAGGCATGACGGCGAAATGCCTCGCCCAGGGCGCTCGGATTCCGTGCGCGAGCGGCGAGGGCACCCCATGAGCCGCGCCCCCGACAACATCCGCGCGACGCTGCCGGAGCCGATCCGCAGCGCGGTGGAGGCTCGGCTCATCGCGGCCGCCGAGCAGGACGTCCTGGCCCGCATTTGGGCCAAGGACGACACGGTCTTCGGCGAGGCCGGGCAGCCCGAGGTGGCCAACCGCCTGGGCTGGCTGGACATCGCCGACCGCATGGCGCACGAGGTCGACGACCTCGTCGCGTTCGCCGACGGCGTGCGCGCCGACGGGATCACCGACGTCGTGCTGCTGGGCATGGGCGGCAGCTCGCTGGCGCCGGAGGTCCTACGACGGAGCCTGGGCTCGGCGACCGGCTTCCCTGCGCTGCACGTCCTGGACACGACCGACGCAGAGGCGGTCCTGGACGTCGAGGCGGCCACGGACCCGGGCACGACGCTGTACATCGTGGCGACGAAATCCGGCGGGACGATCGAGACGCTCAGCGGGTTCGCCCACTTCCACGCCCTGCAACCGGACGGCAGCCACTTCGTGGCGATCACCGACCCCAGGTCCGGGCTCGCGGACCTGGCCCAGGAGCACGGTTTCCGCCGGACGTTCCTCAACGACCCGGACATCGGCGGGCGCTACAGCGCGCTGTCGTACTTCGGCCTCGTCCCGGCGGCGCTCATCGGGGCCGACGTGCAGGCGCTGCTGCAGGGCGCCGAGGTCGCGGCCGCCGCCAGCCGTCCGCTGGACACGAAGGTCGCCACCGTCGGCCTCTGGCTCGGGGTGGCCGTCGGCGAACTGGCCGCGCATCGCATGGACAAGCTGACGTTCTTCATCGACGCGCCGCTGGACTCGTTCGGGCTGTGGGTCGAGCAACTCGTCGCCGAGTCCACCGGCAAGCGCGGCAAGGGCATCCTGCCCGTCGCCGACGAGCCGCTGGGGACCGTCGAGGTCTACGGTCATGACCGCGTCTTCGTCCACGTCCGCAACGGCGAGACGCCGCACGACGACCACGAGACCCGCCTGGCGGAGCTCGCGCAGGCCGGGCACCCGACGATCACCATGGACTACGCCGAGCAGGCCGCCGCCGGCGAGCTCGGCAGCCTGTTCTTCACCGCGGAGATGGTGACGGCGGTGGCCGGCTGGGTCCTGGGGATCAACCCCTTCGACCAGCCCAACGTGCAGGAGGCCAAGGACAACACGAGCAAGGCGCTGGCCGCCCGCGCCGCCGCGCAGGTCGACGCGACCGACCACGACCTGGAGCTGCTGCTCCGTGACGCCGGCCCCCCGGATTACGTCGCGATCCTGGGCTACACGGCACCGAGCGAGGCCTTCGACGCGGCGATCGCCGAGCTGCGTGCCCTCATCCGTGACGCCACGCAGGCCACGACGACGTTCGGCTACGGCCCCCGTTACCTGCACTCCACCGGACAGCTGCACAAGGGTGGTCCGAAGAACGGCCGGTTCTTGGAGCTCGTGCACCCGGCGCCGCGCGACGTCCCGATCCCCGGGGAGGACTACAGCTTCGAGACGCTGAAGGCCGCGCAGGCCATCGGGGACCTGACGACCTTGCGCCTGCACGGCTTGCCCGCCCACCGCGTGACGCTCCACGGCGATGCGGTGGCCGCAGTCGAGCATCTCATCGAGCGCGTGACGCTCGTGCTCGGCGCACCGCGACTCAGCCGTTGACCTCCACCACGACCAAGGACCAGCACTGATGGCACAGATCGGCTTCGTCGGACTCGGGCGGATGGGGGGCAACATGGTCGCGCGCATCAAGCGCGACTCCGATCACGACGTTGTCGCGTTCGATCCGGACAAGGGCGCGCGCGACAAGGCCAAGGCCGCCGGCGCCCGTCCGGCCAGCTCGCTGGCCGACCTCGTCAAGAAGCTCGACGCGCCGCGCACCGTCTGGCTCATGGTCCCCTCCGGGCAGGTCACCCGCGACGCCGTGGACAAGCTCTCCGAGCTGCTGGAGAAGGGCGACACGATCATCGACGGCGGCAACTCGCGGTGGACTGACGACAAGGCGCGGGCAGCGGCGCTGAAGCCGCTGGGCATCGAGTACATGGACGTCGGCACGAGCGGCGGCGTCTGGGGGCTGGACGTCGGCTACTGCATGATGGTCGGTGGGCCCCCGCGCAGCGTCAAGCGCGTCGCCCCGATCCTCGACGTGCTCGCCCCGGCCGCCACCCCTGAGCACGGCCCGGGCTGGGGGCACTTCGGCCCCGTCGGCGCGGGGCACTACGTGAAGATGGTCCACAACGGCATCGAGTACGGCCTCATGCAGGCCTACGCCGAGGGCTTCAGCCTCTTCGACGCCGCCGAGTACGAGCTGGACAACGGCAAGATCGCGCACCTCTGGATGCAGGGATCGGTCGTGCGTTCGTGGCTGTGCGAGCTCGCCGCCAAGGCCTTTGACGAGGAGGGCAACGAGCTCGCTCAGATCGCGCCGTACGTCGAGGACTCCGGTGAGGGCCGCTGGACCGTGGAGGACGCCATCGACAAGCGGATCCCCACACCCGTCATCACCGCCTCGCTCTTCGAGCGCTTCTCCAGCCGCGGCCAGAACGCCTTCGCCGCCAAGGTCAACGCGGCCCTGCGCAACCAGTTCGGCGGCCACGCGATCACCAAAGCGAAGCAATGACAGAACTCGCAGAGAACCCGCTCGTCAAGGGCCTGGAACGTCTGCCCGTCCACCCCACGACGCTCGTCATCTTCGGGGCCACGGGCGACCTGGCCAAGCGCAAGCTCCTGCCGGCGCTCTACAACCTCGCCCACGAGGGCTCGCTACCCGAGCGCTTCCACCTCATCGGGGTGTCACGACGCGAGAAGGGACACGAGGACTTCGCGCGGGAGGCGGAGGAGGCCATCCGCGCCTTCAGCCGCCGCGAGCCCGACGAGAAGGTTCTCGAAGAGCTGCTCAAGGAGGTCAAGTACGTCCCGGGGACGTTCGACGACACCAAGCTGTATGGGCGGCTCAAGGAGGAGCTCAGCGCCTTCGACGAGGCCGCCGGTCAGCCGCTGAACCGTGCCTTCTACCTCTCCACCGCGCCCGAGTTCTTCCCGGTGATCATCGAGTCGCTCGGGAACGCCGGGCTGACGCGGGACGAGCGCGCCGAGGTCCGGGTCATCATCGAGAAGCCGTTCGGGACCACGCTCGAGGAGGCGCGTGACCTCAACCGGCGGGTGCTGTCGGTACTCGACGAGCACCAGGTCTTCCGCATCGACCACTACCTGGGCAAAGAGACGGTCCAGAACATGTTGGCGTTCCGCTTCGCCAACTCGATGTTCGAGCCGCTCTTCAACCGCAACTACGTCGACAACGTCCAGATCACCGCGGCGGAGGACATCGGCATCGGCAGCCGCGCCGGCTACTACGACAACGCGGGTGCCCTGCGCGACCTCGTGCAGAACCACATGCTCCAGCTGCTGACGCTGCTGTGCATGGAGCCGCCGGTGGACTTCTCCGCCGACGAGGTCCGCAGCGAGAAGGTCAAGGTCCTTCGCGCCATCCCGCCGCCCGGCCCGGACGCGGTCTTCCGCGCACAGTACGGGCCCGGCGCCGTCGGTGGCGAAGAGGTGCCCGGATACCTGCAGGAGGAGAACGTGCCGCCCGACTCGACCACCGAGACGTACGCCGCGCTGCGGTTGCACGTGGAGAACTGGCGCTGGGCCGGCGTCCCGGTCTACCTGCGGACCGGCAAGCGCCTGGCGCGCAAGGTGACGGAGATCGCGATCACGATGAAGCCGGTCCCGCATCACGCGTTCGGCGAGGAGGGCTCGATCGGCGTGCGGCCCAACCAGCTCATCCTCACGATCCAGCCCAACGAAGGCGTCGCGTTGTCGCTCGGCGCGAAGATCCCCGGCAACCGGATGCGCATCCGCCCGGTGAACATGGAGTTCCTCTACGGCACCACGTTCATGTCGCAGTCCCCGGAGGCGTACGAGCGCCTCATCATGGACGCGATGCGCGGTGACGCGACGCTCTTCACGCGCAACGACGAGGTCGAGGCGCAGTGGCGCATCATCGATCCGATCGTCCAGATGTGGGCGCAGGACAAGACACCACTCCCGCAGTACGAGGCCGGCTCGCAGGGGCCGGAAGAGGCGAACAACCTGCTGCTGGGCGACGACCGCTGGCGGGCGATCTGATGCCGGAGCGCCGCTGATGCCGGGCGGCACGATCGACGGCGTCTGGCGTGAGCGAAACACGAGCCCGGCGGCCATCGCCGAAGCCATGGGGCGCCTGCTCATCGAGGCGCACGAGACGAACCGCGCGTACGTCCCCGCCCGCGTGATGAACCTCGTGTGCATCGTGGACAAGGCGTGGAGCGGCGAGATCGCCAACCGCCTGCGCAACGTCGGCCGCTACCACCCGTCGCGGACCGTCGTCTGCGCCGTGGAGGACTACCGGACGACCCTCGACGCCGTGGCGACCGTCGCCGGGCCGGCCGACACGAGGCCGGGCGGCTTCGCCGTCCTGCGCGAGACGGTCGTCGTGACGTGCGGGCCGCGGCATCTCGCGCACCTGGACACGATCGTCGACCCGCTCGTCGTGACGGACCTGCCGACGATGATATGGGCGCCGCACGGACATCCCGAGGCCGTCGACGCCTTGCGCAGCATGAGCCAGATCGTGCTGTTGGACAGCGTCGCCGAGCCTGACCTCGACGATGCGCTTCACCGTTCGTGGGACCTCTCCTCCGAGTTGTACGTCGTCGACCTCGCGTGGCTGCGCTCCACCCCGTGGCGCGAGCGCATCGCCGCGACCTTCGACCCGGCCACCGTGCGCGGTGACCTGAACCTGCTGTCGCACGTCGGCGTGCGCCATCACCCGGAGTCCGCCGCGGCGGCGCTGCTGCTCGTGGGCTGGCTGGCGTCGCGCCTGGACTGGGAGGTCGGGGCGCTCCTGACTCGCGACGGGCCGGCGGCGACCCGGACCGGGAAGGCGCACGCCAGGCGCCAGGACGTCGCGATCGAGCTGGAGGCAGATCCGACCATGACGGTCCCGGGGCTCTCCGGGGTCGCGCTGGCGGCCGCCTCTGGCCGGGCGCTGCGCCTGGACCGTGGCACAGGCGGGCTGCGTGTGCACTACCGCCGCTCGGGGCGCGGCCACGACGCGGTGGAGCGTGAGTGGACGATCCTGGGTGCGTCCCGCGGTGAGGCGGGCATCCTCGGGGAAGGCATCCGGCAGGCGCTGCTGCGTGACCCGACGTACAAACCGGCGCTCGAGGCCGCGCTGCGGCTCGCCGGGTAGCCGGGGAAAGCGGGACACCATGTGCCACTTGAGCGGCGTCTGCGTACACACATCAACACAAACCAGTGCGTCGGAGGAATGTCGCTAGTGTCCCATTTCGGGTCGTGGCACGGTGATCGCGCGCCCCCGAGCAATGGCAACCGATACCCCGAAGATGATGCCGAACGCCGGCCTGGCCGAAGACGCGCAGCGGCTCCGGATCCTGCTCGTCGAGGACGATGACGGGGACGCGTTCCTCGTCAGCGAGCTGCTGGCCGAGGCCGACATCGACGTCGCGCGTTCGACGAGCGTGGGCGAGGCCCGTGCGATGCTTGCCTCCGGCCCGGCGCCGGACTGCGTCCTGCTGGACCTCGGCCTGCCCGACGCCGCCGGCCTGGACGCCCTGACGGGCATCCGCGCGGCCGCCCCCGGCATCGCCCTCGTCGTGCTGACCGGCGACGTGGACCGCGCTCGGGGCCTGGCGGCGGTCGCGGCCGGCGCGCAGGACTACCTCGTCAAGAGCAACGTCGACGAGGACCTCCTGGACCGCTCGATCCGGTACGCCGTCCAGCGCTCTCGCGCGGAGAGCGCATCACGGTCGCTGCGCGACGCCGAGCGCGCCGCTGAGGAGAACCGCCGCCTCGAGCGGGGGCTGCTGCCCACCCTGCTCGTCAGCCACCCCCGCCTGAACGTCGGCGCCCGGTACCTTCCCGGCCGCCGGCGCGCGCTGCTCGGAGGCGACTTCTACGACGCCGTGCAGACCGCCGATGGCGTGGTCCATGCGCTGCTGGGGGATGTCAGCGGGCACGGCCCTGATGAGGCGGCCCTCGGCGTGTGCCTGCGGATCGCCTGGCGCACGCTGCAGCTGGCCGGTGCCGAGCCCGATCACACGATTGCGGTCCTCGAGGAGGTGCTCCTCCACGAACGGCACGACGAGGACGCCTTCGCGACGATGTGCATGGTCGAGGTCGACTGCGCGAGCGGCACCCTCGCGCTCCGCCTGGCCGGGCACCCGTCGCCGATCGTCGTCAGCGGCGACGGCCGCGCCTTCGTCGTCGACGTCGACGAGGTGCAGCGCCGTCCGCCCCTCGGCGTCTCGTGGGGCACGCAGGCGCCACTGGTCCGGATGCGTCTGGAGCCCACCGACAGCGTCGTCCTGTACTCCGACGGGCTCACCGAGGGTCGGGCCGCCGGTGGTCGTGAGCGTCTCGGCGACGATGCCCTGTGCGCCGTGGCCACCGCCCAGGCCCGCCGGATGCCGATGTGGTGGGCCGACCCGACCACGCTCATCGACGCGACGATCGCCGCCGTGCAGGACGCCAACGGCGGGCCGCTGTCCGACGACGCGGCGATGCTCGTGATCGCCCAGCGCCCCGACCTGGACGCCGTGGGTTGAGGCGTGCCGGTCGCCTGCGCGTCGGCCAGCGCTTCGCGCTCGTCATCGCGGTCCTGGGCCTGCTTCTGACCGCGGGGATCGTCGCGAGCGCACGCTCCTCGATGCACCTCTCGGACATGCGCGACCGCCTGGTCCTGCGCATCGACCCCGCCCAGCTCAGCGTGCTCCGCCTCCAGAACGCCTACCTCAACCAGGAGACCGGCGTGCGCGGCTTCGTCCTGGCCGGCGACCCGCGGTTCCGGGTACCGTTCGACACCGGTCGCGTGGAGGAGCGTCGTGCCGCCGATCGCCTGCGCGTCCTGACCGCGAACGACCCGTCCCTGGCCGTCGCCGCGCGTAAGTTGGCCGACGTGACCGCGCTGGGCCAGCGGTGGCAGCAGGGGTTCGCGATCCCGGCGATCGAGGCGCGCCGGACCAAGTCGCGGGACGACGATGTGAACGTCGGCGCCGGCCGTGCCCGCTTCGAGCGCCTGCGCCGCGGGCTGGACTCCCTGCAACAGGAGCTCGCGAACGCCCGTAGCGAGGCCCGCATGGGGCTCGACGACAGCGCCCGGAACCTGGACCGCGTGCTGGCGCTCGTGGCCGTGCTGCTGGCGCTCGGCGGGATCGCCGCCGCGCTCTTCATCCGGCGGGGCATCACCCTCCCGATCGCCGCCCTCGGCGATGAGGTGCGGCGAGTGGCGGACGGCGACTTCCAGCGCGGGGTCGAGGCGAGCGGGCCGCGTGACGTCGTGGCCCTCGCCGAGGATGTCGACTCGATGCGGGCCCGGATCCTGCAGGAGCTCACCGCCGTGCAGGCCGTCCAGGAGGATCTGCAGCGCTCGAACGCCGAGCTTGAGCAGTTCGCCTACGTCGCGTCCCATGACTTGCAGGAGCCGCTGCGGAAGGTGGCGAGCTTCACGCAGATGCTCCAGCGCCGGTACGAGGGGCAGCTCGACGAGAAAGCCGATCAGTACATCTTCTTCGCGGTCGACGGCGCCAAGCGCATGCAGGAGCTCATCAACGACCTGCTCGCCTTCTCCCGTGTCGGTCGCGTGGTCCGCGAGCAGCAGGCCGTCCCGCTGCAGGACGTGCTGGACCGGGCGCTCACCGACCTGGCCGGCGCCATCGAGGAGTCCGGCGCCATCGTCCAGATCCGCGGCACGCCGCCCACCGTGGTCGTCGACCCCGGGCTCATGGCACTCGTCTTCCAGAACCTCGTCGGGAACGCCGTGAAGTTCCGCGTCGACGGCACGGCACCGCGGGTGCGGATCACCATCACCGAGGCGGCGGGCGAGTGCGAGGTCGCCATTCACGACAACGGCATCGGGATCGACGACGAGTACGCCGACCGGATCTTCGTGATCTTTCAGCGTCTGCACCCCAAGGAGCGCTACGGCGGCACGGGGATCGGGCTGGCCATGTGCCGCAAGATCGTGGAATATCACGGTGGCCGTATCTGGCTGGACACCGCGGACGACGAGCCTGGCACGACCTTCCGCTTCACCGTGCCGATCGCCGGCGCCGCGCCGGACGCCGACGTCGCCGACGTCCATACCCCCGATGACCACGAGGTCCCCATCACATGAGCGCCGCCGCCCGTCCCATCACCGTCCTGCTCGTGGAGGACGACCCTGGTGACGTCCTGCTTATCCGTGAGGCGTTCGTGGACCACAAGCTGGAGAACACGCTCCTCGTGGCCAGCGACGGCGTCGAGGCCCTGGAGCTGCTGCGCTCGCCGGACTGCCAGCGCCCCGACCTCGTGCTCCTGGACCTGAACCTTCCGCGCAAGGACGGTCGCGAGGTCCTGCGGGAGATCAAGGCCGACGAAGCGCTGCGTGCGATCCCCGTCGTCGTCCTGACCACCTCCGACGCGGAGGAGGACATCCTGCGCTCCTACGACCTGCACGCCAACGCCTACGTCACCAAGCCGGTGGACTTCGAGCGCTTCATCGACGTCGTCCGCCAGATCGACGAGTTCTTCGAGAGCGTCGTGAAGCTGCCCGGCCGCGGCTACTGACGCTGGCGACGGCCCGCGCCCACCGGCGACTGGATCACGCGCACGACGACGCGGGCCGGCCGCGTCGGCGTGGCGAGAGACAGGAAGTCCCGCACCACCCCGGTCTCATGGCAGACGGGACACACGATCCGGTCCGCCGGGGTCATCGGGCGGCCGGCCGGGAGCACCGGCGCATCGCACGCCGGGCAGGCGAGCGTCCCGACGGCCAGGCGCGAGGATCTCGTGCGCTGCCGATGGTCGTAGGCCCCGGCCAGTCCCCCCACCGGCCCGGGGCGGATCGGGCCCGGCTCGTCGATACCACGATGGAACGTCACGAGGACGAGTCTAGGAAGCGGGTAGCCTCCGCCCTCGTGTCGGGCATCGGCGTGCTTCGCGAAGGACCGCTCCACGCGGCCGTCAAGGCGATGCTCGCGCGACCCGGCGACCGCATGGAGGTGCCCGTCGGCCGCTTCGTGATCGACCTCGTCCGCGCCGACGGCGAGCTCGTCGAGGTGCAGACCGGCGGCTTCGGCCCGCTTGGACCCAAGCTCGACGCGCTCCTGGACGATCATCGCGTCCGCATCGTCCATCCGGTCGCCGCCGAGCGGCGCATCGTGCGCCTCGACGCGCACGGCGAGGTGCTGTCGAGCCGGCGCTCGCCGCGGCGCGCGACGCTCGTGGAGCTGTTCGACAAGCTCGTCACGTTCCCGTCGCTCCTGGCCCACCCCAACCTCGTCGTCGAGGTGCTGCTCACGCGCGAGGACCACATCCGCGGCGCGGCGCCGGTCACGAAGCGCCGGCGGACGCGGGACAGCGGTGAGCGCCGCCTGGTCGACGTGCTCGAGCGCGTGGAGCTGCGCACGCCGGCCGACATCCTCGCGGCGCTCCCCCCGTTGCCACAGGAGCCGTTCAGCACCCGCGAGCTCGCGACGCTCCTCGGCTGCCGCACGATGCTCGCCCAGCGCACCGCCTATTGCCTGCATCTCATGGAGCTCATCGAGCCGGCGGGCAAGCGCAGCCGCGCACCGCTGCACCGCCGCGCGACCCTGACGGGATCCTGACGTGGCCCGGCAACATGAGCGGGCGAAGGCGGCGGAGCGTCGCGAGCAGGCGGAGGTCCGTGCGGCCGGCTTGCAGCGGGAGGCGCGCCGGTGGTTCATCCGTGCGGTGCTGGCCCTCATGGTCGCCGGCCTGATCTGGTGGCTCAGCGTCGTCGTCGCGGTGCTCTTCGTCCTCGCCGCCGTGGGCTGCGTCGTGCAAGGCATGCGCCTGGCGGTGTCCGCCGTGCGAGCCGTGGAACGCTGACCGGGGTTGAGAGCCTCGAACGTCGATCATCACGGCCCAGGGCCGGTGATGATCGACGTTCGGCGCCTCGGAGCGGGTCGACCTTGGCTGTGGTCTGTGACCTGCTCAGCGGTGACGCCACGCGGGGTCGCGCTTCTCGAGGAACGCGGACATCCCCTCGCGCGCGTCCTCGGACGAGAAGGCGACGGCGAAGCCGCTGCGCTCGGCCGCGAGCCCGGCCTGGAGCGGCGTCTCGAACGACGCGGCGATGAGCTCCTTCGCCAGTTGCTGGGCGACGGCGGGACGGGACGCGATCCGGGCCGCGAGCTTGTGTGCCGTCGACCGCCACTCGTCCGGCGCGACCACGCGCGAGACCAACCCGGCCCGCTCGGCCTCCTCGGCGCTCAGCAGCCGGCCGGTGAGCGCCACGTCCATCGCGATGGCCTTCCCGACGGCCCGCGGTAGCAGCTGCGTGCCACCCGCCCCCGGCACGAGACCGAGGCCGGTCTCCGGCAGGCCGAAGCGGGCGGAGGTGGAGGCGATGACGACATCGGCGAGCATCGCGAGCTCGCAGCCGCCGCCTAGACAGAGCCCGGAGACCCCCGCGACGATCGGCGTGCGCACGCGCCGCAGCACGTCCCAGTGTCGAGCCCGCTCGCCGGCGCGGATCTCGACCGCCGAGTGCGCCGAGAGCGCCCGCACGTCGGCCCCGGCGGCGAAGACCTCGTCTCCGCCTTCCACGACGATGCACCGGATGTCGGGGTCCAGATCGCACGCTGTAGCGTGATCGGCAAGCAGTTCCAGCACATGGTCGGTAAGCGCGTTGCGGCGCTCAGGACGGTCGAGGACCAGCGCGGCGACCGCTCCGTCCCGCTCCAAGCGGACCCCGTCAGGCATCGATGCCCACCGCCGCGGCAGCGGCACGCCGCAGCCCCGGGGCCACGCGGTAGCGGGGATCGTGCTCGCGCGTCCACAGGTCGTCCAGCGTGGCGATCACCCGGTCGTGTCCGAGCAGCGACGCCCAGGCGCCGGGTCCCCGCGGGTGGCTGAGCCCAACCACCATGGCTCGGTCGATCTCGGCGGCGGACGCGACTCCCGCGGTGACCGCGAAGGCCGCCTCGTTCACGAGCTGCGCCAGGATGCGGTCGAGGATCGTGGTGCGGGCCGCGGGAGCCGGCGCGGGCAGGTCGGCCCAGCCGGCCCCCGCCTCGTAGAAACCCCCTCCCGTCTTGCGGCCGAGACGCCCGCCGCCGACGAGCCGCACCTGCAGCGGGCTGGGTCGCCAGCGCGGCTCCCCGAAGGACTGCTCCCACATGGAGCGCGTCACCGCGAGCGAGACGTCGACGCCGATGACGTCCATCAGCTCGAACGGCCCGAGCGGGAAGCCGCCGTCCTCCACGCAGACCCGGTCGACCTGCGCGAACGTCGCGGCGCCGTCCTCGACGATGCGCAGCGCCTCCAGGTAATACGGCCGTGCGCAGCGATTGACGAGGAACCCCGGTCCATCGGAGACGTCGACCACGTCCTTGCCAAGCGCCTCGGCCAGTGCCCGCGCCCGCGCCACCGCGCTGGCGTCCGTCCGCGCGGTCGCCACCAGCTCGACGAGCGGCATCGCGGCGGGTGGGTTGAAGAAGTGCAGGCCCACGACGCGCCTGGGTACGCCGGAGCGCTCGGCCAGGTCGGCGATCGCGATCGACGACGTGTTCGACGCGAGCACGGCGCCGGGCGCCACCTCGGCGAGCCGGGCCAGGAGCTCGCCCTTGAGGTCAGCCCGCTCGGGGGCCGCCTCGATGATGACCTCGCAGGCGACGAGGTCGGCGAGCGCCGTCGTCGTGGTCAGGCGCGCGCGGGCGGCGGCCGCATCGTCGGCTCCCACGCGGCGCTTCGCCACGGCCCGGTCGAGCGACACGTCGATCCGCTCGCGGCCGATGGCGAGCGGTGCCTCGGCGATGTCGAACAGCGTGGTGACGAGTCCGCACCGGGCGGCGAGGCCGGCGATGCCCGCGCCCATCGTGCCTGCCCCGACGACGCCGAGCCGCGCGGGCGTGGCGATGCTCATGTCGTCACCTCGGGGTTCTCGAGGACGACGGCGATGCCCTGGCCTACGCCGATACACATCGTCGCCAAGCCGTAGCGGACGCCGCGGTGGCGCAGTTCCCACGCCAGCGTGGCCAGCAGCCGCGCGCCAGTGCTGCCGAGTGGGTGACCGAGCGCGATCGCTCCGCCGTTGGGGTTGACGATCTCGGGGTCGATTCCGAGCTCGCGGATGCAGGCCAGCGACTGTGACGCGAACGCCTCGTTCAGCTCCACGACGCCGATGTCGTCGAGGGTCAGGCCTGCCCGCCGCAGGGCCGTCCGGACGGCCGGCACCGGACCCATGCCCATGAGCGCCGGATCGACGCCGGCGGTGGCACTCGCCACGATGCGCGCCAGCGGGGGCCGGGCGAACCGCTCCCGCCCGGCGTCGCTGGCCAACACCAGTGCCGCCGCCCCGTCGTTGAGGGATGACGCGTTCCCGGCGGTGACCGAGCCGCCGTCCCGGAAGGCCGGGCGTAGCTTCGCCAGGCCGTCGAGGCTCGTGTCCGCACGCGGGGCTTCGTCGGTATCGACGGCGACGGGCTCTGCGCGGCGGGAAGGCACGAACACCGTCACGAGCTCGTCGGCGAAGCGGCCGGCCGCCTGCGCCGCCACGGCGCGGCGGTGCGAGGTCAGCGCGAAGGCGTCTTGGTCGGCGCGGCTGACGGCGAACCGCTCCGCGACGTTCTCGGCCGTACCGCCCATCGAGACGGTCGCGCGCTCGGGCATGCCCGGGTTGACGAACCGCCAGCCGATCGTGGTGTCGGCCAGCTCGGCGTCACCCCACGGCTGCGCCCGCTCGGGCTTGAGCATCGCCCACGGGGCACGGCTCATCGATTCGACGCCTCCTGCGAGGATGACGTCGCCCTCGCCGCAGCGCACCACACGCGCGGCGCCGGCGACCGCCTCCATCCCCGAGCCGCATAGACGGTTCACCGTCGCGCCGGGGACCGCGTCCGGGAGCCCGGCGAGGAGGACGGCCATCCGCGCGACGTTGCGGCTGTCCTCGCCCACGCCGTTCGTGCAGCCGAGGTAGACGTCGTCGATGACCGCTGGATCCACCCCGCTGCGATCAACGACGGCGCCGACGACCCGCGCCGCAAGGTCGTCGGGCCGTACCGCGGCGAGCGCACCGCGGTGGCGGCCGACGGGTGTGCGCAGCGCGTCCATGATCCAGGCTCCGGGCATGGTGCAAACATACAACACTTTACCCCGCTGATATGTCAGCTAACTGCCCCGTCTGGTTCATCCTGGAGGGCTAGGAAGGCGAATGCCCTTGCGGCGGTCGCGGCCACCTCGACGCTGGCGTAATGGGCGTGCGGATCGTCAGCGGGCATCGCCGGCCTCGCCTTCGCCCGGTCCGAGCTCCTCGCGCAGCAGCTGCATGCCCGTGGAGGCCTTCGGATAGCCGACGTAGACCGCGAGCATCGCCATCAGCGCGTCCAGCTCGGCTCGGGTGACCCCGTTGCGGATCGCCCATTGCAGGTGGCCCCGCAGCCGCGGCTCCACGCCCCCTTGGGTGACAAGACTCGCAATGACGACGAGACTGCGGTCGCGCATCGAGAGGGCATCATCGGTCCACGCGGCCGCGTTCGCCCGCTGCGCCTCCTCGGCCATACACGGCCCGAGCATGTTGTCCATGAACGCCACGACCTCACCCTCGGGCAGGTCGAACTGGCTGGCGAACGCGGCGACACCGCGGGCGCGGCGGTCCTGGTGTGACTCGGTCATGGGTCCTCTCGGTTCTCTCGGTCTGGTCAGCGCATGAAGAGGCCGCCGTTGACGTCGATCGTCGTGCCGGTGATGTACGCCGCCTCGTCGGAGACGAGGAACGCCACGGTGGCGGCCACTTCCTCGGGGCGGCCGACACGGCCGACGGGGATCGACGCGGCGATGGCCGCCTGGCGCTCGACGGGCAGCGCATCCAGGATCGGCCCGGAGATCGCGGCCGGGGCGATGGCGTTCACGGTCACGCCGCTGCCGGCCAGCTCGGCCGCCGCGATCTTCGTGAGCACGACGATGCCGGCTTTGGACGCCGCGTAGTGCGCCCCGCCGTTGACCCCGCCCTGCTGCCCGGCGAGCGACGCGAGGTTGACGATGCGGCCCACTCCGCGCTCGCGCATGTGGGCGCCGGCGGCCCGGCATCCGGCGAACACGCTGCGCAGGTTCGTCGCGATGACGCTGTCCCACTCGTCCGGGTCGATCTCCCAAAAGCTCCGTGCGACGCTGCGGGCGGCGTTGTTGACGAGCACGTCGAGCCGGCCCTCCCGCACCACGGTGTCGTCCACGAGTGCGTGCACGGCGGCCCAGTCCGCGACGTCGACCGTCGCGGGGACGCCGCGGGGGCCGAGCTCGTGCGCGACTCGTGCGGCGGCCGCACCGTCGATGTCAGCGACGACGACACGGGCCCCGCGGGCGCCGAGCGTGGCCGCGATGGCCTGCCCGGTGCCCCGGCCGGCGCCGGTCACGATCGCGACCCGGCCGGCGAAGGGCAGCGGCTCAGGCATCGAGCGGTGGCAGGGAAGCGCGGTCGAAGAAGTCCGCCGACCGGCGCAGATGGCGGCGCATCGCCTGCGCCGCCGCGTTGCCGTCGCGCCGGCGGATCGCGCTGGCGACGCCATCGAGCTCCGCGACGATCTCGGCGGGCGCGAGCTCGCTCGATCGCGGGAAGCGCCGCAGCGCCAGCGCGGTCGCACCCGTGAAGCCGACGATGACCGGGTTGTGGGTGCACTGGGCGAGCGACCGGTGGAAGCGCAGGTCGAGCGCAAACGCGACCTCGGGGTCCGCGGGCAGCGTCGACGGCAACACCGCCTCGAGCGCGTCGATGTCGGCCTCCGTGCGCTTGGCGGCGGCCGCGCGCGCGGTCAGCACGTCCTGGACCTCGCGGACCTCGAGGAGCTGCGCGTACCCCACGGACGTCGGCACCGCGAGCCACTCCTCGCCGCCGGCGTCGATCGCGTCGAGCGCAGCCGAGGTGACGCGGTAGCCGCCGTTGCGGCCCCGGGTCGCCGCCAGCACGCCCGCCTCGCGCAGCGACCGTAGCGCCCGATGGGCGGTCGGCGCCGACACGCCGAAGCGCTCTGCCATCAGGTCGACCCGTGGCAAGCGGTCGCCGGGCCGGAGCGTGCCGTCGAGCACGAGCGCCTCGATCGAGGCGCAGATCTGCTGCGGAGCCGAGAGGACCGTCCGCCGACCGAACGTGACGCTCATATAGTCGGCACTGTACCGGGTCCGACTGCAAAACATAACAAAATGTCCGTTGAAGCCCGCCAGGCACTGTGGTCTGATCGTTGCAATGACCGCCCTACCCCTCGCCGAACGCGACCGCCGCTGGGAGCTCCTGCAACAGCTCCTGCGCGAGCAGCAGCTTGACGTGCTCGTGCTCGCCGCCAACGACTACCGCGGTCATAAGGGCACGCTCCGGTGGGTCGGCGACCTCAACCTCGCCCACCGCTACGGCTACGCGATCGCCGCCCCTGGGCGCGAGCCGCGTCTGCTGCTCCCGGTGAACCTCGCGATGAACCCGGTCGGGGACTGGGACACGCCGGTCGACCACGTCCGGCACATGGGCGACGGGCTCGCGGATGCACTGCGCGCCACCGGTACGCCCGGGCGGATCGGGATCGTCGGCCTTGGCCAGATCATGAAAGTGGAGGACTACCTGGCGATCCGCGCCGCCTTCCCCGACGCCGAGATCATCGACGCGAGCCCGGCGTTCGAGCGGCTCCGCGCGGCCAAGTCGCCGACCGAGCTAGAGGGCGTCCGCGAGGCGACACGCATCGCCGACGCCTCCTTCGAGCGGCTGCTCGAGGTCGCTGGCAGCGGCGTGAGCGAGCGGACGATCGGCGCCGAGGTCGCGGCCCGGGCGCTCGCGCTCGGCGGCGAGGACCTGCTGTTCCTGACCATGTACGGCCGCCCCCTCGGCGACGGCACCGTCTCCGGGCACTTCGGCCAGCCGGCGGACCGCGTCCTGCAGCGAGGGGACATGCACACGTTCTCCTTCGAGCTCGTCGGCCCGCTCGGCTACTGGATGGAGCTGTCCCGGATGGTCTGCGTCGGCGAGCCCGACGAGCTGCAACTGCGCATGAACGCAGCGGTGCGCTCCGGGCTCGACGCCGGCGCCGGCGCCCTGCGCGCCGGCGACACGCCCGACGCCACCCAGAGCGCGATCGTCGCCGCGGTCGCCGGCCACGGCGCCGGCTGCGCCTACTGGTCGGGCCACGGGATCGGCCAGGACGTCATCGAGGAGCCCTGGGTCGGCCTAGACGTCGTGCAGGACCGCGACGCGCCGCCGCCCGACCCGCTCGCCGCGGGCATGGTCCTCTCCCTGCACCCGTTCGTCATCGACGACGACAAACGCGCGATCGGCTACATGGCCGACACGTTCGTCGTCGGTCCCGCAGGCGCATCCCCCGTTTCCGCGGTTTCACGCGATATCTGGAAGGTCCGATGAGCTCAGCCGATCCGATCCTCGCGTCCGTGCTGCAGCGGCGCGTTCAGGCCATCACGCACGAGATGGCCACCGTTCTCATGCGCTCCTCGCGCTCACCGATCTTCAACGAGATCGGCGACCTGGTCACCGTGATCTTCGACCGCCAGGGCCGCACGCTCGCGCAGACGGAGTACGCGTCGATCATCGCCAACGGCGCCCAGCCGCCGCTCGCGCACATCATCGAGTACTTCGGCGAGGACCTGCACGACGGGGACGTCATCCTCCACAACGACGTCTACACCGGCGGCAACCAGAACGCCGACGTCGGCGTCTTCCTCCCCATCTTCTTTGAGGGCGAGCTCGTGGCCTGGAGCGCGAGCAAGGGCCACGTCGCCGACATCGGCGGCATGACGGCCGGCGGCTACGATCCGCGCGCCCGCGACGTCTGGCAGGAGGCGTTCCGCATCCCGCCGCTGAAGATCCAGGAGCAGGGCAAGCTCCGCCGCGACGTGTGGGACCTTGTCCGCGCGAACATCCGCCTGGAGATCGTGGCCGAGGACATCAAGGCGATGATCGGCGCCTGCACGATCGGCAAGCGACGCCTCGGCGCCGTCCTCGAGCGCTACGGCGTGGCCTCGTTCGACACGCACATGGACTACGTGATCGACGCCTCCGAGCGGCAGGTGCGCGCCGAGATCGAGCGCTGGCCCGACGGGACCTACCACGGCGAGAGCTTCATGCAGTCCGACGGCCTGGACCCCTCCAAGCGCTACCGGATCGCGGTCGCCGTGACGATCGCCGGGTCGGAGATCACCTTCGACTTCAGCGAGACCGACGACCAGGCGCCCGGCTTTACGAACATGCCCGCGGCGGCCGCGATCGGCGCGATCCGCATCGCCTTCCTGATGCTGGTCACTGCGGGCGGGCTGTCCACGCCCGCCAACCACGGGCTGTTCGCCCCGATCCACACGGTCTTCCGCAAGGGTTCCCTGATCGACCCGCACTTCCCGGCGTCGACGATCTTCGGCAACCAGATGTGCGACGAGGTCCTGGAGTCGATCATGCGCGCGCTCGCCGAGATCCTGCCCGACCGCGTCACGGCCGGCTGGAACCAGTTCCTGTGCACGGCTCTGAGCGCGACCGATCCGCGCACCGGCGAACCGTCCGTCTCCCTGACGATCTTCCAGCGCGGCGGCCCCGGCGCGATGCGCGGCGCCGACGGCTACGACGCGCTCGGATTCACCGGCACGCCCGGCAGCATGCGGTCCCCCGACATGGAGATGTTCGAGCTCTCCACCCCCCACCTCATGCACTACAACGAGTACCTGCCGGACTCTGCCGGCCACGGCGAATGGCGCGGCGGGTACGGCACCCGCTCGAGCTGGACCTTCTACGGCGAGAACGAGGCGGGGACGACCATCGGCGACGACATGGCCTCCGAGGGCGCCGAGCCGGCCCACGGCCTGTTCGGCGGCGGCCCCGGCAGCCTCAACGAGCTGCGGCTGCGGCTCCCGGACGGCAGCGTCCGCGACTGGGGCTCGAAGGAAATCATCGACCACATCCCGCCCGGCACCGTCTGCGAGTCCGTCAACGGCGGCGGCGGCGGGTACGGGGACGCCTTCCTGCGCGACCCCGAGCTGGTGCGCGCCGAGGTGCGCGACGGCCTGCTGGGCCGCGACGCGGCCGCCCGCGACTACGGCGTCGCGGTCAGCGCCGACGGCCGGACCATCGACGAAGACGAGACACAGCGCCTGCGGGCGGAGGCACGGGTATGAGCTATCGCATCGGCATCGACGTGGGCGGCACCTTCACCGACTTCCTCCTCATCGGCGATGAGGTGCGCCTCGTCCACAAGACGAGCTCCACGCCGGACGACCCCTCGCGCGGCTTCGTCACCGGCCTGGAGGAGATCGCGGGGCAGCTCGGCCTCGACCTCGGCGCCTTCGTCGCGCAGCTCGACCTGATCGTGCACGGCACGACGGTCACCACGAACGCGGTCCTGACCCACCGCGGCGCGCGGACCGGGCTGCTCGTCACCGAGGGCTTCCGCGACGTCCTGGCGCTGCGCGACGGCACCCGCGAGGAGCCCTACGACAACCGCCTGCAGCCGCCCCGGCCGCTGGTCCCGCGCCACGGGCGCCTGCCCGTCGGCGGCCGGCTGGACTTCAGTGGCAAGGAGCTGGAGCCGCTGCACGAGGAGGACGTGCGCGCCGCCGCGGCCGCGTTCGCGCACGACGAGGTCGAGGCGGTCGCGATCTCCTTCATGCACTCGCCGGCGAACGCCGACCACGAGGCCCGTGCCCGCGATCTGCTCGCCGAGCTGCTGCCGGACGTGTACGTCACCGCGTCCAGCGACCTGCTGCCGCAGGTGCGCTACTACGACCGCACGAGCACGACCGTGCTCAACGCCTACGTCGGGCCGATCATCTCGCGCTACCTGGACGCGCTCACCGGGCGCCTGCGCGACCTCGCCTTCGGTGGGACGCTCCTCATCATGCAGTCCAACGGCGGCGTCGCGACGCCCGCGGAGATCAGCGAGCGTGCCGCGCTGTCGCTGCTGTCTGGCCCGGCCTCGGGACCGACCGCCGGCCTCTGGCAGCTCGCGCCGCACGGCCTGAAGGACTGCATCACCGTCGACATGGGCGGCACGAGCTTCGACGCCGCCCTCGTGAGTGACGGCGAGCCGCTGCTGATGGTCGACGGCATCGTCGACCGCTGGCGCCT
Organism: Solirubrobacterales bacterium; assembly: GCA_025964155.1. GTDB lineage: Bacteria > Actinomycetota > Thermoleophilia > Solirubrobacterales > Solirubrobacteraceae > Paraconexibacter. The sequence continues at coordinate 8,354 of JAOPZJ010000379.1, read as the reverse complement.
CGCGCTGCCGACAATCGACATCCACACGATCGGCGCCGGCGGCGGCTCGATCGCCTGGCTCGACGACGGCGGGCTGCTGCATGTCGGCCCACAGAGCGCGGGCGCCCAGCCGGGCCCCGCCTGCTACGGCCGCGGCGGGACCCAGCCCACGGTCACCGACGCCGACCTCGTGCTCGGCGACCTCGGCGAGGAGTCCTTCCGCCACGGCGGCATGACGCTCGATCGCGCCGCCGCCGTGGCGGCCTTCACCCCGCTGGCGGAACGGCTGGGCTTGACGGTGGACCAGACGGCGGCCGGCGTCTACGACCTCGTGAACGTGACGATGGCGACAGGCGTGCGCGACATCAGCGTGCGGCGCGGCCTTGACCCGCGTGACTTCCCGCTCGTCGTGGCGGGCGGCGCTGGCCCGCTGCACGCGGCGGCGATCGCCCGTGAGCTCGACATCCCGGCCCTGCTCGTCCCGCGGGAGTCGTCGATCTTCTGCGCCGCCGGCATGCTGATGTCCGACTTCAAGCACGACTACGTGCGCGCGTACAAGGCAGCGCTGGCCGCCGCCGACGGCGCCCAGCTTGCCGCGCTGTTCGACGACATGGGCACGACGGGCCGCGACACGCTGAAACGCGAGGGCGTGCCGGCCGACCGGATCGAGCTGCGCGCCGCCCTGGACCTCCGCTACATCGGCCAATGGCACGAGCTCACGGTCGCGGTCGAGCTGCCGCTCGACCTCACCGAGGCCGCCGAGGCCTTCCACCGCGAGCACGACCGCCTCTTTGGCCATGCCTCACCGGGCGCCCCGGTGGAGGTGCTCGCCGTGCGGCTCGGCGCTATCGGGCGCACCGAAAAGCCCGGGCTCACCGGGACCGACGAGGTGGATCCGGACCGCGATGTGCAGATCGGGACGCGGCCCGTCTGGTCCGCCACCGAGCGCGCGCTCGTCGACGCCCCGGTGTGGGACGGGTCGGCGCTGCCGGCGGGCTTCACGTTCAACGGCCCCGCGATCGTCGAGCTCTCGAGCACGACGATCGTCGTCCCCGAGCACTTCACGCTCGACGTGGACGCCTACGGTGCCTTCGCCGTCCACAGCGGCGAACGCGGCGCGGCGTTTGCCGCCCAGCTCCATGGGGTGGTGGCGTGATGTCCGCTGACATGAAGCAGACCTGCGGCGTTCTCGGCGTCGGCTCGCTCGGCGCGGGCATCGCTGAACGGCTCGCCGAGCAGGGCTTCGCCGTCCACGCCCACGACCTGGACCCGGCGCGCGTCGAGGCACTCGCCCCGTTCGGCATCACGGCCGCGGCGACGCCGCGCGAGCTCGCCGCCGCCTGCGACGTGATCCTGCTCCTGCTGCCCGACACGCCGGAGATCCTGGCCTGTCTGGACGGCGAGGACGGGCTGGAGGCCGGCCTGGCGGAGGGCGCCTCGGTGCTCGTCGCCAGCACCGTGCTGCCCGCGACGCCGCAGGCGCTCGCCGCGCGCCTGGCCCCGCTCGGCGTCGGGATCCTGGACACGCCGGTCAGCGGCGGGCCGGTCGTCGCGCGCCAGGGCGAGCTCGCGATCATGGTCGGCGCCGATCCCGAGGCGTACGCGCGCTGCCGGAACGTCCTGGAGACCATGGGGCGACCGGTGCACGTCGGCCCGGTGGGCCACGGCGAGATCGCGAAGCTCGCGAACAACCTGATGGGTTCCGTGATCGCCGTCGGCATCGCCGAGGGGCTCGCGCTGGCGGCGAAGGCCGGCGCCGACGTGGACCGCGTGCGCGAGGCGATCGACGGCGGCAGTGGGGCCAGCTGGATCCTCAGCGACTGGATGCCGCGCACCGTCCTGGCCGGCAGGACCGAGGCGGACTTCGCCGTGCGCCTCATGTGCAAGGACATGGGCCTGCTCGAGACCTACGCCGCCGAGATCGGCGTGCCGTTGCGGGCCGGCAAGCTGGCTCAGGAGACGTTCGAGGAGGTGCGCGACCGCGGCTACGGCGACCGCGACTTCTCCGTGCTCGTCGCTCTGCGCGCCGAGGAGACGGGTGCGACGCTCCTCATCCAGGACGCACCCTGATCCACTCCGCCGACCCGCTTGCGCTCGACGCCGGAGCCCTCTTCGCCGACGTCGAGCGGATCGCGGGGCTCGGCCCGCGCTTCTGCGGCACCCCGGGCGAGACCCACTGCCGCGACCTGCTCACGGAGGCGTTCGGGACGGCCGGACTCGCCGCGGTTCGGCACGAGCGCTTCCGCTACCTCGCCTACCTGCCAGACGAGGCGAGCTGCGTCACCGACGACGGCCTGCAGCTTCCCTGTGCCGGCCTGCAGGGGACGGCCGCCGCGGAGGCGGCCGGCGAGGCGCTCTTCCTCGGGGCGGGGTCCGCGGAGGAGATCGACGCGGCGCGGACAGCCGGCATCGACCTGCGGGGCCGGGTTGTCGTCGTTCGTGCCGACCTCGTGCTGGCGGTCGCGACGCGCCTGGCCGGGCACGGGATCGCGGCGCTCGTGCACGTCGGCGCGACGCCGGACGGCCTGGTCGGGCACTTCACGGCGACCTTCCACCCCGCGCCGGCCGGTCCGCCGTGGACGGGCCGGGTGCTCGACTTCCCCGGCGTCTCGGTGGAGGCACGCGCCGGCGGGCGGCTGCTCGCCGCCCTCGTGGCCGGCCCCGTCCGGGTCACGGTGCGGCACGTCGCCGCGTACGCCGAGCGCACGACCGCGAACGTCGTGGGCGAGATCCGCGGCGACACCACGCCCGGGGAGCGGGTCGTCGTCGGCGCCCATTACGACACGCAGCGCGAGAGCCCGGGTGCGTCGGACAACGCCACCGGCCTGGCCGCACTGCTGGCCCTGGCCCGCGGCTGGAGCGCGCTCCCGTTCCGCCGGACGATGACGTTCGTCGCCTTCGCTGCCGAGGAGCCCGCCGCCTGGGGCGCCGCCCATCACGTGACGGCCGGCGACCCCGCCACGATGGCAGGCATGGTCAACTTCGACGCGCTCGGCCCACCCGTCGACGCAACGCGCACGGTGATCGCCACGCCGGGGCTCCGGGACGCGGCGGTCGCATGCGCGGCCCGCACCGGGTGGCACGCCGAGCAGTCGATCGACGCCCGAAACTTCCCCTATACCGACAACGCGCCGTTCGCCGACGCGGGCGTCGAGACCTGCCTGCTCTGGCGCCACCCGCCGCCGCACCCGTACTACCACAGCGCCGGCGACGTCCCGCGGTGGGTCGATCCGACGCGTCTGGCGCAGGACGCCCGCGCGGGCGCCTCGGTCGCTCTGTGGCTGGCGACCGCCGAAGGCGGGGAGCTGCCTCCCTGTCGGTGAGCGGCGCTACCCCGCCGGCGCGTCGGGCTCGTACCCGTACAGCTCGCGCGCACGCTCCACCGACAGCACGCCGTTCACGACGTCCGCGTGGACGCGCTCGCGCGGTCGCTCGCTGGGGTGCCCGTATCCGCCCCCGCCGCCTGCCCGCTGGCGGTAGATCGTGCCGCGCGGGATGTCCGAGACCAGGTCCTTCAGCCGCGGCCGGTGGACCGTCCCGTCGGGGTAGGTGAACGTGATCTCGTTCGTGGAGCCGCTGGTGCCGCCCAGGATGCCGAACGCCGTCGTCGCTTCCGTGTCGCCGTCCCCGAAGATGCTCATCTGCGCGCCGTCGTCGAGGAACTCGAGCTCGGTGATCACGCCCAGGCCACCGCGCCAGGTGCCGGCTCCGGCCGAGTCCGGCAGGTACTCGAAGCGGTGCAGCAGGTGCGGGTTGACGACCTCGAACATTTCCGGGTCCTGCGCCGCGATCGCGCCGCCGGAGCCGATCAGCCCGATGTGGTCGTAGCCGTCGGCGCCGAAGGTCGCGCCGCCGCCGCCCTTGCAGGCGTTGATGAGGATGTCGACGTACGGCGCCTGCACGCGCTCGTCCCAGCCGCTGACGATCGACGCGAGCAGGTGGTTCCAGGCGGCGGTAACGCGGCGTGGCACGGCGTCGACGAGCGCCAGCATGATCACCGCCGCAAGCTGGTCGGCGACGTGGTTGCCGAAGCAGGTGGGCGCGGGGAAGCGCGGGTTCACGAGGCTGCCCTCCGGCGTCAGCACGTCGATGCAGCGCAGGACGCCGTCGTTGTGGGGCAGCTCATCCTCGGCGACCATGAAGAAGGCGATCATCACCGCGGAGATCGTCACGGCACGCGGGGTGTTGATGTACCCGGTCGCCTGGTCGTCGGTCCCCGCGAAGTCGAACGTCATGCGGTCCCCGGCGACCGTGACGGCGAGGCGGATCGTCCACCGCCCGTCGTGGTCGATGCCGTCGTCGTGGACGACCCAGTCGGCGCGGTAGACGCCGTCGGCGATCCCGTTGATGACGACCCGGGCGCTGCTCTCCGCCGCGTCCAGAAGCCCGGCGACGGCGGTGCGGTAGCGCTCGATGCCGTAGCGCTCGAGCAGGGCGACGAGCTCGCGCTCGCCGACGGTGCAGGCACCGATCATGGCGGTCACGTCATCCGCCACCACGTCGAGGCGCACGTTGCCGAAGACGAGGTCCCAGACGTCGTCGCGGCGGACCCCCGCGTCGTAGAGCTTCACCGGGGTGATCCGGAGCCCCTCCTGCCACATGTCGGTCGCGAACGGGTTGTAGGAGCCCGGCACGTTCCCTCCGATGTCCGCCTGGTGGGCGACGATGACGACCCACGCCACGTGCTCGCCGGCGTTGAAGACGGGCTTCGTGACCCGCCAGTCCGACAGCTGGTTGCCGCCGGTGTACGGGTCGTTGTGGAGGATCACGTCGCCGGCGGCCACGCGCCCCGCGAAGCGCCCGGCGATGTGCTTCATCGCCGGCGTGGTGGCGTACCCGAGCACGGGGATGTACTCGGTCTGCTCCACGAGCGTGCCGTCCACGTCGTAGATGCCGACCGAGAAGTCGCGCCCCTCGACGAGCAGCGGTGAGCGCGCGCTGCGCTCGACGACGACGCCCATGCGCTCGCCGATGGTCTTCAGCCGGCTGGCGACGATCGAGGTGAGGATCGGATCAGTACGCATCAGATGTGCTCCTCCAGGCCCTTGCGGTGCATGATGAGGTTGCCGGACCGGTCGACGAGGACGTCGAAGCGCTCCGGGACGAACAGCGTGGTCGTCGCCGCTTCGACGACCGCCGGCCCGACGATGCGGTGGCCGGGGACGAGCAGATCGCCGTCGTAGACCTGAACGGTCTCCATCGTGCCGGTCGAGGGCAGGTACACCGGCCGCGGCGTCCGGCACGGCAGGCGGCTCGGGTCGCCGGCCGCGGCGGGCTGCAGGCGAAGGTCGGGCCGGCGGCCGAGCGTCGTCGCCCGCAGCGACACGATGTCCATCGGCCGCCCGCGGGAGCTGAAGCCGTAGAGCTCCTCGTGCCGCCGGTGGAACGCGTCCTCGATTGCCCCCAGGCCCTCCGCCGAGAGGCTCGCCGGGTCGAAGGTCACCGACACCTCGTGGTGCTGGCCGCGGTAGCGCAGGTCGGCGCTGCCGACGGCGGACCGGTCGGCGGGCGCGATCCCCTCCTGCTCGAGCGCGGCCATCCCGGTCGCGACCATGCGGTCGACCAGGTCACCGGCGTGCGCCGGGTCCAGCTGGTCCCACGGGCGGCTGTAGCTGCGGACGTAGTCGTGGCGCAGGTCGGCGAGCAGCATTCCGAACGCACACAGGACCGCCGACATCCGCGGGATGACGACGCGCTCGATGTCGAGCTCCTCGGCGATCATCCCGGCGTGCAGCGGGCCCGCCCCGCCCGCGGAGACGAGCAGCAGCTCGCGCGGATCGAAGCCGCGCTTGAAGGCCATGTCCTTGGTCCCCGCCGCCATGATCAGCGTGATGACCTCGAGCATGGCGCCGGCCGCCGCGGTGACGTCGAGGCCCAGTGGCTGAGCGATCCTCCGCTCGATCGCCTCCCGCGCCAGGTCGGGACGCAGGGCCATCCGGCCGCCGAGGAAGTACTGCGGATCCAGGTATCCGAGGACGAGGTCGGCGTCGGTGCACGTCGGCTCGGTCCCGCCGCGGCCGTAGGCGGCCGGGCCCGGATGAGCTCCGGCGCTCTGCGGGCCCAGATGCAGCAGGCCGCCGTCGTCGAGCCACGCGATCGACCCGCCACCTGCCCCGACCGTGTGCACGTCGGTCATCGGCAGCGAGATCGGATGGCGGTCGATCTCGCCCTCCCGGGTGGTCTGTACCTCGCCGTCCTTGACGATCGAGGCGTCGTAGCTCGTCCCGCCCATGTCGACGACGATGCAGTCGCTCACCCCGCGCTCGCGGGCGTGCGCGAGCCCGGCGACCGGGCCGCCCGCCGGCCCGGAGAGCACCGTCGTCGCCGGCAGCCGGCTGACGAGCTCCGGCGTCGCGACGCCGCCGTTGGACTGCAAGACCAGCAGGAGCCCGGGGAAGCCGAGCTCGGCGAGGCCGGCGACGAGGCGGTCGACGTAGCGCCGCAGCACCGGGCCGACGTACGAGTTCATCACCGTGGTGCTGACCCGGTCATTGATGCGCACCTGCGGCAGCACCTCACTGGACACCGACAGGAAGAGGTCGGGCGCGAGCTCCTCGATCACCGCTCGGGCCTGCCGCTCGTGCTCGTCGTTGGCGTAGGCGTGCATGAAGCACACGGCGAGCGCCTCCACCCCGTCATCCACGAGCTGGGTGACGGCTCGGGCCAGCGCCTCGCGATCGAGCGGCGTGCGCACCTCGCCGGCCGCGTCGACGCGCTCGGGCACCGGCAGCCGCCGGGCGCGCGGCACCAGCGGCGGCGGCGCGACGTAGGTGTTGTCGTACAGGTGCTCGCGGCTGCGAACGCCGCGCCGCATCTCCAGGACGTCGCGGAAGCCCTCGGTCGTGAGCAGGCCGGTCCCCGCACCGCGGCCCGTGAGCACGGCGTTGGTGGTGACCGTCGTGCCGTGGACGATCAGCGACAGCTCGGCCAGGAAGTCCTCGAGCGCCAGGCCGAGCAGCTCGGCGATCTCCCGCAGCCCGCGCAGCAGCCCCTCGGACGGGTCGGCCGGAGTGCTCGGCGACTTGTGCGCGCGGTAGGAGCGGTCGCGCTCGTCGACGATCACGAAGTCCGTGAACGTCCCCCCGACGTCGATGCCCACCAGATAGGTCACGTGCGACTCCCGTCCATTGCCAACCCATTGATCTGTTTACAGTTGCCGGCGTGTCCTCCCCGTTGACGCCGCGCCGCGTGCAGTCCGCCCCGGAGCAGATCGCCGCGAACCTCAAGGCGTCGGTCCTGGACGGCACGCTCGCGCCCGGGGACCGGCTTCCCAGCGAGGAGCGGCTGGCCGAGATGTTCGGCGTCAGCCGTCCGACGGTGCGCGAGGCGCTGCGCACGCTGCGGTCGGAGCACGTGCTCGTCTCCTCCCGCGGGCGCACCGGCGGCTACCGGGTGGCCGAGATGTCGTTGCGCGCGCTGGACACCAGCGTCGCCGAGGTGATCTCGCTGTCGCTGAGCATGAAGACCCTGACGTACGCGCAACTGTTCGAGGTCCGCTACGCGCTGGAGCTGCGCAGCGCGGCCGCGGCGGCCGAGCACCGCACCGACGAGGACCTGGTGCGCCTGCGCGCCGCCCTGCCCGAGCCCACCGCGCCGCCGAGCGAGGAGGACGACGTCCTGGCACTCGACCTCGCGTTCCACCGCGCGCTCGCCGAGTGCGGCCACAACCCGCTGATCGTCGGCTTCGCGGGGGCGACGGCCACGGCGTTCCGGCGCTTCAGCGACGACGTGCAGGGCGTCGAACGCGACCGCATCTTCGCCCACCTGGACGAGATCGTCGCGGCGGTCGAGGCGGGCGACGGCGCGGCCGCCCAGGAGGCGATGGCCCGTCACCTCGACTACTTCGTCCGCTTCTTCGACCTGCGCTGAGCGCGGGCGGCCGACGGGGCGCGGGCTCATCGGTCGGCCGCCGCACGGCGCGCGGCGCCCCACAGGTCGGTGAGGCGGGTGAACACCGCGTCGGTGACCGGCAGGTCGACGTCCCGCGTCGCCACCGCCGCGACGACCGCGCGCAGATCCTTGTCGAGGATGTCCAGTGCGTTGTCGGGCTCGTACTCCTCCCACAGGCTGCGCATCCAATCCCAGTGGGCCAGCGGCCAGCTGGCGCCGGTGCTTGCGCCGATGGCGTCGATGACCGTCGCCTCGTCGACGCCGTAGTCGCGGGCCAGCGCCAGGCCCTCGTGGGTCCCGGCGATCGCCACGGCCATCATCACCTGATTGGCGAGCTTGGCCGCCTGGCTCGCGCCGGGTCGCTCGCCGAAGCGGTAGGTCTCGGCCCCGAGGACGTCGAAGAGCGGCTGGGCGCGGTCGAGCGCGGCGGTCGGGCCGCCGGCCATGATGGCCAGCGTCGCCGCCTCGGCGCCGCGCACCCCGCC
>JAOPZJ010000353.1 GCA_025964155.1 Solirubrobacterales bacterium | reverse complement strand
CCCGCAACGACCTTCAGCCGTCATCGGGGGTTACTCCCAGGGGTCGTACATCGAGCGCTGCCCGCCGCCGGACGCGGGCTTATGGTCCGTCCCATGGATGCTCGCCATGACGCTCCGTGTGCCTGTGGACAGACCGATGTCGTCCGCCACGACCACCCCGGCCAGGCTCTTCGGCCAGGACCCCCATCGATCTGCACCCGGCGCACCGCACCGCACGCAGACCTTCCTCGTAGCGCTTCACCGCCCAGCCCGGCATCCCGACTGGCGTCTCAAGCTCGTCGTGCCGACTCATCGACTCCGCGACCAGCGACTCGGCGACGGCGGCCCAGTCGGTCGACGGGCCGCCATCGTCCTTGTTCCAAGCGGCAGGCGGTGGCCCCGTCTCGGCCGCTTCCGCCTTCGCGATTTGCTCGGTGAAGTGCCTCGCCAGCCCGGCAAGCGTGACGACCTGGCCTCGGATGAAGCGGTTGCCGGCAAGGCCAGTCCTGAGGGCGAGGTGAACCTGCTCGGGCCAGCCATCGGCGTCGAGGCGTTCCGCAAGGTCGATGGCCGCCTCGCGGTCCCTGCGACTCGGCTTGCCCGGCCGGCGAGTCGGCCCTTGGCGAGCACCGTCCTACGAGCGGAGCGAAGCAGCGGCACCCGGACACGACGGCTGTGCCGTCCGGCGATCGAGAAGCGACGGCTGCCGACGGTCACCCGCCGGCTGCCGCCGACCTGAGCCGCAGCACCAGCCGACCGCGGCACCGCGTCCGCACGGGGCCACACGCCACAGCCATGGTCGCCACCCCGGACCGGACCGTGACGCGGTCCGACCTCACCATGGCGCTGGACTGCGGGGCGAAGTGGCGCAGGGTTCCCTTGGCCCCGCACTCCCAGAGTGCCGTCGTCGACACCTGCACCGGCCGTCCGTCACGCCCCCGCAGGAGCAGCCGCGAGTTCAGCTGCGTGGCCCTGGGAGCCTCCGCGCGCCCGGCAGTTGCGCGCCCGCTTGAGCCTGCGGTCGACGACCCGGACGCGGACGCTGAGACGCCGCTTCTGCACCGTCGCCGTCCCGCTGACCTGCGGCGTCGTGCCCGGCGGCGTCGCGAACCGCGGCTCGCATCCGTCTACGACCCGCCGCTGAAGTTCGGCCGCCGCTGATCGACCCGAGGACACACGCAGGTGCTGACGCGCTCAGCACTGCCTGTCGTTCTCCGCGACGGAGCGCACCTACGCCACCGCCACCGCCACCGCCACCGAAAGTAGCCCAGCGTTAGGCCTTACGAGGCGGGCCTCCTGGCGGTCACCGACGACGCCGTCATCGTGACCGATGCCGGTGGCGTCATCCGCTACTACAACCGGGCCGCCGAGACGATGTTCCAGGACCCGCGCGAGCACGCGCTCGGCGCGACACTCGACACTCGACACTCGACACTCGACACTCGACATCATCATTCCCCAGCGCCTCCGCGGGCGTCACTGGGACGGCTTTCACCGGGTGGTAGCCAGCGGGACAACCAGTTACGCGGGACGCCTGCTCGCCGTCCGCGCCCTGCGGGCCGACGGCTCTCAGATCTCGGTGGAGTTCACCGTCGCGCTGTTACGCGACGACGCCGACGCTGTTTGCGGCGATCTCAGTGATGTCAGTGTGAGTTGAGCGGCTGTGGTCGTGGTAAGTGCGGCGGCCTCGCGTTCGCGGTCTTGGCGATCGAGGTCCCGCAGGACCTCGGCGCGCAGCGCGGGGCCATCTGCTGGACGGTGCGCCGGCGCGGCCGCGAGGCGGGCGCGCGGTGACCCCGCCCCGGGCAAGGCTGAGGCAGGGCGCTGGCTAGCGGCTCGCGGCCGCTTACCGGCTTGTGATTCGCGGCCCCGGATTTCTCGAGTTGAAAGTTTCGGGCTCGGCGCGTCCCATTCCCTTCGGCAATCCCTGACGACGCACCCGCGTCACCTGGCGTGCGGAACTGCGGGCCGTCAGGACGCCGACGCCTGTCCGTATCTACGCTCGACCGATGAGCACGAGTGCACCCACCGAGAAGACAGCACGATGGATCTGCGAGTCATGCGGATTCATCTACGACCCCGCCGAGGGTGACCCCGACGGCGGCATACCGGCGGGCACGCTCTTCGAAGACATACCCGACAGCTGGTTCTGCCCCGTGTGCGGCGCGCGCAAGATGGACTTCGTGCCCTACGAGGACTGATCGTCAACGCCGTCCCGGGCGCTTGCCGAAACTGCCTCAGAGCCGCCGTCAAGAAGGTGTCCCATCTTGTCGCGCTTGGTCGCCAGATAGACGGCACTCTCGGAGTTGAACGGAGCCACGAGCGGCACCCTGTCGACGATGGACAGTCCGTACCCCTCCAATCCTGCACGTTTGGCGGGGTTGTTTGTCAACAGCCGCATCTCGTGGATACCGAGGTCACTCAGGATCTGCATCCCTAGGCCATAGTCACGGCGATCGTTCGGGTGCCCCAGCGCCAGATTCGCCTCGACGGTGTCGAGGCCGCGGTCCTGCAGCCGGTACGCGTGGAGTTTCTCCAGCAACCCGATGCCCCGACCCTCGTGGCCGCGCAGGTAGACCACCGCGCCGGCGCCCTCATCGACGATCATTTCGAGAGCAAGGTCGAGTTGCTGCCCGCAGTCGCAGCGCTGCGAGCCGAACACGTCTCCGGTCAGACACTCCGAGTGAACACGCACGAGCGGAGCGCGATGGGCTTGCACAGCGCCATATGTCAGCGCGATGTGCTCGCGACCGTCGAGCAGGTCCCGGTAGCCGATGGCGGTGAACATCCCCGCCGCGAGCGGAAGCCGTGCCTCGCTGACGCGGACGATGAGCTTCGTGTGCTGCCGGCGCTCGCGGATCAGGTCGTCGATGCTGATGACCGGAAGGCCGTGCTCGCGACCGAAGTCCAGCAGCGCCGGCAGGCGCGCCATCTCGCCATCGTCGTCGGCGATCTCGCAAATGACCGCCGCTGGCGCCAAGCCCGCCATGACGGCGAGGTCGACGGACGCCTCCGTGTGGCCGGCTCGCGTCAGCACACCGCCTTCCCGGCAGCCGAGCGGGAACACGTGCCCGGGCCGGTTGAAATCGGTCGCCACACAGCGCGGGTCAGCGAGTGCGGCTATCGTCGTCGCACGATCGCTGGCAGAGATTCCGGTCCCGGTGCCCACATGATCCACGCTGAGGTGAAACGCCGTCCCGTGAGGATCGGAGTTGCTCGTCGTCATCGGTGGGAGATCCAGCTGAGCGAGGCGGGCTTCGCGCATGGGCACGCAGATGAGGCCGCGCCCGTGACTGGCCATGAAATGAACATCGGCGGCCGTGACCTTCTCGGCGGCCATGACGAGGTCGCCTTCGTTCTCCCGGTCGGCGGAGTCGACAACGATGACCATCCCGCCCCCGGCCATGGCCTCTACTCCGGCGGCGATAGATGCCAGCCCGGGGCGGAGGTCACGATCGTGTCTGTGCATCGGCTGCCTCGTCGAGGTTGACTCGGCCATACCGGCCGCGGAAGTAGGCGAGTGGGTTGCGGCTCCAGGCGGTTGCGCTGTGGACCTCCGCCAGGAACACGGTGTGGGTTCCGCCGGTCAGCCGTTCCGTGACGCGACACTCCAAGTGAGCCAGGGCATCCTCCAGCAGCGGCTGGCCGAACGGCCCAACCTGGAAGGAGACGTCCGCGAACTTGTTGGGATGCTTGGTCGCGAAGTGCTGCGCGAGTGCGCCCTGCGTCTCGCTGAGAATGTTCACCGCGAACTGCCCGGCGGCATCGATCACCGCCCTGGTCTGCGAGGTCTTGTTCATGCAGACGACGACCATCGGCGGCTCAAGCGACAGAGAGCACAGGGCACTGGCGGTCGTGCCGACGGGCTGCTCGTTCGCGCATGCCGTGATCACGCTCACGCCTGAGGCGAAATGCCCGATGACATCGCGAAACCGGTGCGAGGACAGCGGCGCGAGGCTCTGTACGCCGCGGTGTTCTGCAGGTTCCGCGGGCACGGTCGTCGGCCGGCTCAGGCTACCCGCGCACCGAACGTGGCGTGCAGCGGTGTCCACCGCCGAGCTCCGAACCCTTTGTACTCCGGAGCGGGCTTGGTCGCGTCCAGGCGCAGGTCGTCGATACGCTCGAGGATGGCGCCGAAGATGTGCTCGAGCTGAATCCGTGCGAGGCCCTGCCCCGGGCAGACACGCGGGCCGCCGTAGAAGGCGAAGTGGTCACGTGGCCGCTCTCGGTCCATGTCGATGTCGACGGGACACCCGTAGTGCCGGGGGTCGCGGTTGGCCGCCGTCATCATCGCCAGTACGAGCGAGCCATCGGGAATCGTGACGTCTCCGAGCTCGACGTCCCGCAAGGCGCGGCGGGCGAGGAACTGCACGGGCCCCTGCAGACGCAGAGCTTCCTCGACGAACACCTGGATCCCCTCAGGACCCATTGCCCGCAGGCGGTCCGCGAGGCCGGGATTGTTGAGCAGGAGGTACAGCCCGGACGCCGTGGTCGCCGAGGTCGTGTCGGTCCCGGCGGCGGCGGATGCCTGTGCGATCGCCGCGACGTCGAGCTCGGTGTAGTCGAAGTCCTCGCCGAAGATCTGCTTGGCGTCGCGCCACACCAGGCTGATGAAGTCCGTGCCCTCGCCGGATTCGCGCTCACGCACGTAGGGCAAGAGGAGCTGGCGGCCCTCCGCGATCCGCCTGGTGGCGCGCTCGACCACCTCGGGCGGTGCCGCCACACCCGTATACGTCATGAACTCGACCTGGGCGTCGCCGATGTCGACGAGCTCCGCGATGAGCTCATCGTCGTCCCACGGCAACCCCAGGATCGCTGCGATGACCCTCGGGCCGACGCGGTCGGCGTAGTCCGCGCGCAGCTCGGCGTGTCCAGCGTCGATGAACCTGTCGATCTGACTGTGTGCCACCGGTCGGATGTAGTCGTTGGCCCAACTCGCCAGGACCCGGACCGACAGCGCCTGCGTCCACCACCGGTGCTGCATCTTGTGCTCCTGCCCACCGATCGTGATCGGATAGCGCTTGCACCCGTAGACGGCCTCGTACTCCTCACGGTCGAGGCCCATCGGACGAAAACGCTCGTCGTAGACTGACGTGGGGTTGAAGTCCGTGCCGTCGCCCTTCGCCATCTGTCGCACGAGGTCGTGCGAAGAGACCAGGTACGCGCCCGTCTGCGGTTCGAAGACGACGTCGCCGATGGCGCGGATCTCCTCGTAGTACGCCGAGACGTCGCCCGCCATCCCAGCCAGGAAGCCGTCGCTGTCGAGGACGGGGACGGGGACGGGGACATCGTTCACGGTCGTCTGCTCGCTCATGTCACGACGGTAGATCGCCGTTGGCAGCACGACGAGCGCTTTCCGATATGCCGAACGACGCCCGGTCAGCCGGCCGGCCGGGTCACGGCGCAGCGATGTGCAACCGTGGGTAGTACGCGGACTTGCCACCGAACTCCCAGGCACCCTGCGTGACGCACGGCGGAGTTCCGGTTCCCGTCGGCGGGAGATAGAGCGTGTTGGCGGTGTGCCGGCAGTCGTACGACTCGAGCCGTCCCTTGCTCCCAAGCTCTCCAAGCGCCCCTGGCTTGGGGTACGGGTTGCTTCGATGTGTCGGCAGTCGCTTGCGCCAGCCCGCCAGCGTCTCGTTCCAAAACGTGACCACGCCCGACGCCCCGCGTAGTTTCTCGCCGCCAGGTCCGAGGAATGCCGTGTTCATCATGCTCGCCGCGTTGGCGACCGAACCTGAGACAGCGTTCCGGTTGGCGCTCATAAGCGACGTCAGCGGGATCAGGTGCCGCGCGGCTAGCCAGATTGGTGGGAACGTCTCGCGAGTCGCGTCGAGGACCGCAGGAACAGTCGGCAAGCCCTCGGTACCGGCGCGCAAGACGCCCGTCGTCTTGTGGAGCAGTGGCCGGAACTCGGCGCTGGCCACGTCGATCGCCTCGAGGAACGGCCTGAGGCGCCGCGCCGTGGGCTTGAGGGTGCTTGCCGCACGCCCAAGGTCGTCGCTCATCGCGCCGAGCGCCGTCGAGGCGCCCTGGAGGGTGCGCAAGAAGGGAGGCAGCGCACGGATGGTCGCGCCGAGTTCCTGGTCGCGCGCCGATGTGATGGCAAGGACATCGTTTCCTGCGGTCACCGCCGCCTGGAGCGTGCCGGTTCGCCGGCCGAGCGCATCGAAGACGTCGGCTGAGTGCGAGATGACCGTCTGCAGATCTCGCTCTCCGGCGTCCAGAATCCCGAGCAATCCCGCGAAGCTCTCGGTGGCCGGCGCGAGATTGCTCACGGCACCGTTGAGGTCACGCGATCGGCCGCGCAGCGCCTCGGCCATGCCGGCAGACAGACGGCGCAGCTGTCGCCGCGTCTGCGGCTCGAACGTCGAGACGACATCGTCGAACCGCTGAGGATCGAGGACCTGGCGAGCGGAGAGCCTTCCGCCGTCCGGGACAATCGGATCGCGGAGCGACCCGGGCGCCATTTCGATGTATCCCTCGCCCAGGAGCGTCTTCAGCCGCAGGACGACGCGGGCGCCGGCACGCACGGGGGCGTACTCCGGCTTGATGTCGAAAGTGGCGGTCGCGCGTGAGCCGACGCGCTCGACGTCCGAGACCGTGCCTATCGTGACTCCCGCCGTGCGGACGTCGGCGCCCGGGTAGAGGTTGTCGCCCTTGGGCAGCGGTACGGTGACCCGGTAGCCGTGGGCCTGCAGTGGCGTGGCGCCTCCGAACATCCTCCACGTGAACACGGCGAGCAGAAGGCACATCAGCGTGAAGGCGACAGGGACGACGAGCAGCCGCCATTTCGGGTTGCGGGTCTCCATCTACTGGGGCGGGCAGACGGTGGGCGCCCCGATGAGCAGGGCGAGAAGGGTTCCCGATTGGGCGAGTTGGGTGAGCTGCTGACAGCTCAGCAAGAGGAGTGTTCGTCCGATCGCGCCATGGGCATCGGAGGTACCAGAGAAGCTGTTCCAGTTGTGGCCGAACCAGGCGAGCCAAAAGAGGTAGCCCTCATCGTCGCCCGGAGGATTGAACGCGAGCTCGTTCAAGAGGTAGTTGCCCGCCTGCAGCACTCGCGTCAGGTCGGGCGCCACAGCGTTGAGATCGCTCGTGGCGCCTGACAGCCGCCGCAGCAGCGGACGGGATTCACGAACGAGCGGGCGCAGCTCATCCTTCAACGCGCGCTGCCCGGTGTCGGAGAACTCGCCGATGGCCGTCAACGCGCGGGGCAGCCGGTCGACGGAGGGCCGGAGCTTCAGCAGCGTCGGGCGCAGTTCGTCGGCGAAGCTTGCGCCGCTCTGCAGCGCGGAGCGCACATCGGTGAGGGTCCGCGGCAGGGCGCTCACCGAGGCGCGCAGCTGCCCGTCTTGTCTGGCGATCGCCGCAAGCGTCCGATGGCCCGCCTCAACAAGGCCGGCAAGCTCGTGATCCCGGGACGCTGCGCCGGTCACCGCCGCCACGTTGGTCACGAGCCTGCTGAGCTGTCGCTGGCGCTCTGCGAGCGTCGCGGCGAGTTCGCGCGCCTGGCTCGTCGTGGGCCCGAGAGCCAGCAGCATGCGCCGGATGTCCGGCCCGCGTCCTTGCGTGCCCTGGCCAAGCGACGTGATCAGCGTCGTCAAGAAGGCACGGGTGTCCCCATCCAGCGTTGACAGCAGTTGCGACAGCGGGACTGGCGCGCCGGTCTGCTCGATGTCGATGGTGGCTCCGCCGGGCAGCCGCTCCGCGGGTGGCCGGCCGGGATCGAGCTCGATGCGCATGTCCTTCAGCGGGGTGATCGGCTCGAGCTGCGCCGTTGCGTTCTCCCGCAGCTCCGGCAACAGCTTGCGCTTGATCTCCATCGTGACCTCGGCGCGTCCGCCGCGCACACGTAGGCCGCTTATCTGGCCGACTTTCACGCCGGCGACTTGAACCGGCTGACCGAGACCAGGCTCGACGCCTGCCGCCGACGACAGCGTCGCTCTGACCTCGTAGACGTCACGAAACGGCACGGGCGCCCGCTCATGAACAAGCACGTAGGCTGCGCACGCGACTCCGACCGTGACCAGCAGCGTCAGCGATACGGCGTAACGAAGCGTTCTGCGGACCGTCATCGGCCGCCGCCCAATAGCGGTGGTTTCGTCGGCTCCGTGGTCTTCGACAGCCGGGGCAGCTTCAGGAGATCCAAGATCTCTGGCAGCCCCGGGAGCTTCGGATGGTCGGGGCTGTTCGGCAGCGCGGGCGGCCCCTCGGGCCCGGGCCCCTTCGACGGCGCCTGCGTCGGTGTCTGGGCCTTCGTCGGCCGCCGTTTCGCCACCGCGATCTTCGGGTCCACACGCTTCGGCTTTGTGCTGGGAAACAGGCCGCGCAGCAGCTCCTGGAGGAGCGACGCTCGCTGTTTGTCGCTCCCGAGCGCACGCGTCACGATCCCGCGCTCCCGGCTTGTGAGGCTTGGACGCGGGCTCGACTTCAGGAAGCTCAGCGCCGGTGCATGGCGCGCCCCCAGATCCGGCACCTTCTGCGACGTGCACGGCGCGTCAGGGCGAAATGGGGAGGTCTTGCCGTAACCAAGCCAGCGCGGGTTGATGCCTTGCGGAGTCGCGCCGGCGCCCACGACCTGGCCGAGTCCCGGCACGAGTCCGGTGAGCGTCTGGTTGCTCTGCGTGATGCCGAGGCGGACGGAGTTCCCGTTGGCATCGAACGAGCTGCTCGCGCCGGCAAGGCTGGCGGTCAGATGAAGGAAATCAAGCCAGGCCGGATCGCCCGTCGTGTTGGCGCCATCGGGCACGACCTGATCGAGCGCTGGGATCACCGTGCTGTGCAGGCAGTCGCCCAGGTCTGTCGCGAAGGGCGCCAGGGCGATCAGTCGGCGTTCCAGGCTGGGGAGCTGGGCGGCTATCGGGTGGAGCGCCCGAAGCGTGGCCGGCAGCTCGGGCGCACGGGAGGCGGCGCCGACCTGCGCGAGGAAGCCGCGCGTGGCCTCAAGACTGGCGGGGGCGCGTTGTAGAGCAGGACGGAGGTCTCTCACGAAGTCCTTTGTCGTCGGGAGTGCGCGATCGATGACGCTGAGGTCGGCCGGCGCTGCGCGCAGGAGGGAATCCAGCTGACCCAAACCGGCCTTCAGCTCTGCGTCGTGCGCGGCCAGCGCACCGGACACGCGCCTGAGGTCCGTCACGATCCCGGCGAGGGCGCGCGGGTCCCGAGCGAGCTGCGCCGTGAAGTCGGAGGCGCCGGCGGCCGATCGCCTCAGGTCGCCCCGCCGTTCACCTTGCAGTGCGCGGCTCGCTTCACGCACGGCGACGGTCGCGTTGTCCAGCTGACGGATCGACTCCCGCAGGCCGTTCGCACCGGTCTTCCCAGCGTCGCGGGATCCGAGCCCGGTCGCCGACTCGTGCAGCCAGGCGCGGAGCGCCGCCCGAGCCGGACGGTCAAACGTTCCGAGCACCTGATCGAGCTGTACCGGCACGGACGTCCGCCGGAGCGGCACGAGCGCCCCATCGCGCACCGGCGGCGCGGTCGGCGTCCCCGGACGCACCTCCACCTGGAAGCTTCCCTCCAGCGCCAGTCGCGGCTTGATCGCGAGCGCCG
>JAOPZJ010000303.1 GCA_025964155.1 Solirubrobacterales bacterium | reverse complement strand
CCCGCAAGGTGACCGTCGCGGTCAAGCCCGGCAGCTCGCTGCTGCAGCTCACCGCCGCGCTCTCGTCCGGCCGCCTCGTCAGCCGCCAGACCGTGCAGATCCCGCGGGGGTAAAGCGTCTTGGCAGGCCGGTCAGGCGGCCACGTCGACCGGCAGCTGTGCGTGGAAGTCCGCGAGCTCCAGGCGCTCGACGCGGCGGCGGTACTCGTCGTTGAGCCCGGGCCAGTTGTTCGTCACGCGACCGGCGGCGTTGACGTACCAGTTCGAGCAGCCGGTGGCCCAGACCGTGGTCGCCGTGCGCTGCGCCATCTCGGCCTGGAAGCGCTGGTGCGCCTCGCGACGCACCTCCAGGATGTCGGCCGCGCCGGTCCTCAGGAGCGCCAGCGCGTCCCGGAGGTAGGCCATCTGCGCCTCGTGGGTGGCGATGACCGAGCCCGTGCCGTGGTTCGTGCTCGGGCCGTAGACGAGGAAGAGGTTCGGGAACGCCGGGATCGTCATCCCCAGGTACGCCTCGGCGCCGTCGGCCCAGGCCGCTTCGAGGGTGACGCCGGCACGGCCCGTGAGCGTCATCGGCGCCAGCAGCTCGGTCGCGGTGAACCCCGTGCCGTAGATGATCGTGTCGACCGGATGGGTGGTGCCGTCGGCGGTGACGATCCCGTGCGGGACGACCGCCACGATCTCGTCGGTCACGAGCTCCACGTCCGGCCGTCGCAGCGTCGGATACCACTCCGAGGTGATGCACAGGCGCTTGCAGCCGATCTCGCTCGTCGGCCGCGTGGCCGCCATCAGCCGCCGGTCCCCGCGCAGTTGCACGATCCGCTGGAGGTTGGCCTGGGCGCGGATGATCGCGGCCGTGATCCTGCCGCGCCGCGCCGGGTCCCGCGTCAGCACCGGCACGAGGCTCTCGAAAACCGCCCAGTAGATCCGCCGGTACAGGCGCGGCAGCGGGACGCGTCGGTAGAGCCGCTTGGTGCGCTCGTTGAACTCGGTGTCGAGCTTGGGGATGACCCACGGCGCCGAGCGCTGGAAGACGGTGGTGTGTTGCGCCTGCTCGGCGACGCGGGGCACGAACTGGATCGCGCTGGCGCCCGTCCCCACGACCGCGACGTGCGCACCGTCAAGCGCGTGGCCGTGGTCCCACTGAGCCGAGTGAAAGGCGCGGCCCGCGAACGAGTCGATCCCCGGCAGCGCCGGCACCGACGGCTGGTGCAGCTGGCCACAGGCGGTGATGACGACGTCCGCCATGAGCGTCTGGCCACTTACGAGCTCGACGGTCCAGCGGCGCTCGTCCTCGTCGAAGGCCGCGTGGGCCACCTCGGCGTCGAAGCGCACGTGCTGCAGCACGTCGTGGTCGCGGGCCAGGCGCTCGGCGTACTCCTGGATCTCGGACCCCGGCGAGTAGCGGCGCGTCCAATCGTGATTGGGCGCGAACGAGAACTCGTACAGGTGCGAGGGCACGTCGCAGGCGATCCCGGGGTACGTGTTGTGGTGCCATACGCCGCCGACGCGGTCCGCGCGTTCCAGGATCGTGATGTCGTCCACGCCCTCCGCGCGCGCCGCGATCGCCGCGGCAATGCCCCCGAACCCGGCACCGACGATGATCACGGACAGCGCGCGGGACATGGCGCGACACTATCCGAGGCCGGCCTCGAGGAAGAACCGTTCGTGGCCCGCCGGCGTCCCCGCGATGAGCAGGCGCGCTCCATCGGGGGAGACGACGCGGAACGCGTGCGGGACGCCACGCGGGATGTGCAGGGCGTCATCCGCGCCCGCCCTGATGGTCCGGTCGGGCAGCGCGAACTCCATCGTGCCGCTTAACGGCAGACGGCGGCCCAAGGGCCGCCGTCGCGCGCCAACCAGTGTGCGGGGCACCGGTGGACGTGGGGTCCCGTCACAGGACTACGTGACGGTGAAATCGGTGTGCATGCCGCCTTGGTAGTGGCCGGGGAGGTTGCAGATCAGGGCGTAATGGCCGGGCTTGAGATCCAGCGTGAGGGTCTTGGTGGCCTTCACGGCGAGGGCCCGCTCGTCGAGCTCGCCGACGTTGCCCGTCTCGTCGGCCTTGGAGCCCTTCAGGAGGCCGGCCGCCGTCGCATCTGTCTTGACGACGACGAGCTCGTGCGGGATCACCCCGTCGTTGCTCGCGTCGAACGTGACACGGCCGGCAGGCGCGGTCGCGGCGCTCGCTGCGATCTTGTACTCGGTCAGGGCGACCTGCACCGTGCCGGGGGTGGAACCGGCCGTCGTGGCGCCGGTCTCGGCGCTCGTGCCAGGAGGGACGGCGGCGCTGGACGACGCATCGCTGCCGCAGCCGCTCATCACGGTCGCCCCGAGGGCCAGGCACAGCAGCGAGAATCCGTAAGGGCGGCGCATCCAGGGCTACCCTCGCCGCCCATCGTGAGCAAGGGGTGAGCGGAGGATGAGAGCACCCTTATCTGCCGGCCAGGTGGGGCGTGAAGCCCGGAAGGCTCACGGCCACCCGCGCACCGCCCGCCGGCGAGGCGCCCGCCCAGACCTCGCCACCGTGGGCCAGGGCCACGGCCTGGACGATCGCCAGACCCAGTCCCGTCCCGGTCCCGCGCCCGCGCGGAGCGGGCGCCTCGCCGCGGTGGAAGCGGTTGAAGACGCGCTCGCGCTCGCCCGCCGGGATGCCTGGGCCATCGTCGTCGACACCGATCACGAGCCGCGCACCGTCGTGACGGACCCAGAGGCGCACGAGGCCACCCTTGCCCGTGTGCTCGATCGCGTTGCGCAACAGGTTGCGGATCGCCTGGGCAACGCGGTCGGGGTCGGCAAGGAGCGTGCCCTTCGCATGCGCCTCGTGCTCGAAGTCGCGCTCGGCGGTGGCGCGCTGAGCCTCGAGCAGGTCTTCGGTGAGGCCCGGGATCGACACCGCGGTTGGGCGCAGGAACCCCTCGTCCTGCGCGTGCGCCAGGATGAGGAGGTCCTCGACCATGCGGCCCATGCGGTCGACCTCGATGCGGACCAGGGCGTCCACGCGGCGCACCTCCTCGGCGCTGGGGGCGTCATCCAGCGCCAGGATCTCGAGCTGGCCGCGGATGACCGTCAAGGGTGTGCGCAGCTCGTGGGAGGCATCGGCGACGAACGCGCTCTGCCGGTCGAAGGCCGCCTGCAGGCGGTCGAGCATGGAGTCGAACGTCTTGGCCAGGACGGTGACGTCGTCGCCCTCCCCCGCGATGGTCTGCGCCATCCGGGGGTCCAGGTCTCCTTCCTGGATCCGTGCCGCGACACCGCCCATGCGCCGCAGCGGGCGGACGATGCGGGTGCTCAGCACGACCGCCGCGCTGACCGCCAGGACGAGCGCCAGGAGGCCGGCGAGCAGAAAGGACCGCAGCACGCCGTCCTTGGCGCGGTCGACGACGCGCGTGCTCTCCCCGACCCCGAGCGTCGCGACCCCCCCGTGGGTCGGCACCCGCCTCACGAGCAGGCGGATGCGTGCGCCGTCGGGCAGCGCCACTTCCCGCGTTCCCGGCGCGGTGCGCAGGATCAGGCGCGCGCGTTCCCCGCCGGGGTCACGCTTGTCCGGGACGAGCAGATCCGGGTCGTTCGTCACGACGGTCGGCCCGGGCAGGCGCGCGTACATCAACCGCGCGTTCGGCGCGTACGGCTGACCACGCACGAAGGCGCCGGCGGCCTCGCGGACGCCGACCTCGCCGCCTCCCACGCCCCCAAGGACTCGGGAGAACGCGTCCATGTCGCCGCGCAGGTCCCCGTCGAGCTGGGTGCGCACCGAGCCGACGGTCCCGGCGTAGACGGCGGCGAACGCGACCACCAGGCAGCCCAGGACGATGGCGGTGACGCCGATCGTCAGGCGCCGGCGGATGCTCATTTGTCGCGCAGGCGGTAGCCGACCGATCGCAGGGTCTGGATCGGCGCCGGGCTCGATGGCAGCGCGAGCTTGCGGCGCAGGTAGCCGACGTACACCTCGACGATGTTCGTCTGCGGATCGAAGTCATACCCCCACACGGCACTGAGCAGCTGCTCGCGACTGAGGACCTGGTTGGGATGCCGCAGGAAGTGCGCGAGCAGCTCGAACTCCTTGGCGGACAGGTGGACCTGGTGGCCGTCGCGCGACACCTCGCGCGAGAGCAGGTCGACGTGGATCCCGCCCGCAGTCAGCTCGGTGGCCTTCGCCTGCACCGGTGCGCGCAGGTGCGCACGTACGCGGGCGGCAAGCTCCTCGAAGGCGAACGGCTTGGACACGTAGTCTGTTGCACCGGCGTCCAGACCTTGCACCCGGTCGGCGACCTCCGCCCGCGCGGTGAGCAGGATCACGGGGAGCGCCGGTCGCTGCGCCCGCAACGTCCTCAGGACATCTAGACCGTCGCGCCCGGGCAGCATCCGGTCGAGCACGACGAGGTCCACGTCGGGCGACAAGGCGCGCTCCTGACCACTGACGCCGTCGTGGGCGACCTCGACCTGATGGCCCTCCGCGCGCAGCCCGCGCTGCACGAAGTCAGCGATGGCAGGTTCATCTTCGACAACCAGGATGCGCACGATGGCGATGGTATTGGGCCGCCCGCGAACGACGGCTACTTCGGGGGGATGCGCAGGTATCCAAGGGCGAAGCTCGCGAGGTCGCCGAAGGCCGGCGCGGCGACG
The DNA here is from genome assembly GCA_025964155.1 of Solirubrobacterales bacterium. Taxonomy (GTDB): domain Bacteria; phylum Actinomycetota; class Thermoleophilia; order Solirubrobacterales; family Solirubrobacteraceae; genus Paraconexibacter. The sequence goes on along the minus strand of JAOPZJ010000303.1, from coordinate 1,859 downwards.
ACTCCGCCGTAGATCGCGCCCTGCGGCTCGTCGACCATGATCGAGATGAGGAGCCGGGGATCGCGGGCCGGAGCGAAGCCGACGAACGACGCCACGTAATTGGCCTGCGAATACTCGCCGGTCTTCGCGTCCACCTTGTTCGCAGTGCCCGTCTTGCCGGCCAGGTGGTAGCCGGAGATGCTGACCTCGGACGCGGTGCCGCCGGGGGCGAAGACGCCCTCGAGCATCTGCCGGACCTGGGCGGAGACGCCCTCGGAGATGACGCGCTTGCCCTTGGTCCGCGGCACGAGCCTGCCGTTGATGCGGCGCACGAGCCGCGGCTTGCGCAGGATGCCGCCGTTGGCGATCGCACTGTAGGCGGTGGCCATCTGCAACGAGGTCACGGACTCGCCCTGACCGATCGGCAGGTTGCCCATCGACGATCCCGAGTACTCGCTGACGGGCTTGATGATCCCGCGCTCCTCGCCCGGCAGGTCGACGCCGGTGGGCGTCCCGAAGCCGAACGCGCGCACCCAGTGGTCAAAGCGCTCCTTGCCGAGCCCCAGGCCGATCTTGATCGCGCCGACGTTGGAGGACTGCGCGAGGATCTGGGCGGTGGTCAGCGACTCGGGCCCCCGGAGGTGCGACTCGCCGATCGTGCGGTCGGCGACCTGGATCGAGGGCGGCAGGTCGAAGACGGTGTCCGGGGTGACGTCGCCGTCCTGCAGCGCGCCGGCGATGGTGAACGCCTTGAAGGTGGACCCCGGCTCGTACGTGACGGCGACCGCGCGGTTCTGGCGGGCCTCGGCGGGTGCGCCGGCCGGGTCGTTGGCGTCCACGCGGGGCCAGTTGGCCATCGCGAGGACCTCGTTGGTCTTCGGGTCCAGTACGACCGCCGTGGCGGACTTGGGACGGTACTTGGCGCCGACCTGGGACAGCACGCGCTCGGCGCGCTGCTGGATCGCGGCGTCGAGCGTCAGCTCCAGGCGCGCCCCGGGACGGGCGGCCTTCAGCGTATCGACCTGCAGCGGCTGGCCGAGGGCGTCACGCAGCGTCCGGCGCTTGCCTGCGGCGCCCGAGAGCAGCTTGTCGCGTGAATACTCCAGACCCTCGCGACCGACGGCCACGCCGTTGTCGTCCCGGCCGACGAGCCCCAGGACCTGGGCGGCGAGCAGGCCGCGCGGATAGATGCGCCGCTCGCTGGCCTCGTGCGTGATGCCCTCGATCTTGAGTCTCGAGATGCGGTCCGCCGCGACGGCCGGGACCTGCCGCCGGATGACGACGTAGCCGCTCTTGGGCTTCGTGATCGCCCGCAGCACCGCGTCCTCCCCCATGTCCAGCAGCGGGGCCAGCTTCTTGGCCGCCGTTCCGGGGTCCTTGATCAGGTACGGGTTGGCGATGACGGTCGCCGACTGCTCGCTGACGGCGAGCTCATCACCGTGACGGTCGGTGATCGTCCCGCGCCGCGCCGGGACGACGTCCGTGGCGACCTGCTGCGTCGCGGCGACCCGGGTAAGGGCGCTGCCCTTGATCGTGCCGAAGTACAGGGCGCGGGCGAACGCGAGGCTCAGCAGCAGGAGGAAGACCGCGAAGAGCAGCCCGATGCGGCGGTCGAGCAGCGGCATCCTCAGCCCTGTGGTGTCGTGGGGGCGGTGGCCCCGCCCGTTGGTGCGCCGGCCCCCGCGGTGGCCGGGGTCCCGGTCGTGGCCGGAGTCCCGGTCGTGGCCGGAGTCCCGGTCGTGGCCGTCGTCCCGGTCGTGGCCGTCGTCCCGGTCGTGGCCGTCGTCCCGGTCGTGGCCGTCGTCCCGGTCGTGGCCGTCGTGGCCACGGCGGCCGTCGGCGGCGCGGCCGCAGCCGTCGTCGCAGCGGCGCTCGCCGCG
>JAOPZJ010000301.1 GCA_025964155.1 Solirubrobacterales bacterium | reverse complement strand
CGCTGCGGATGGCCGTCGCGACGGTCCGCGCGCGGCCGGCCTCAGCAGCGTGGGCGCTGGCCCGCTGCACCGCCTCGTCACGCTCGGCGCGGGTGCTCTCGAGCTCCGCCCGCATGTCCTCGAGCTCGGCCCTCACGCCCTCCAGCTCGGTCGTGACACGCTCCAGCCTTGCGTGCGCGCCGTCGATCTCGGCCTTGGCACGGTCCAGGTCGGCGACGAGCCGGCCGGCGGTCTCGGCGTCCTGCTGGGTGAGGCCTGCCAGCTCATCGAGTGCCGCCTGGGCCGCGGTCTCGGCGGTCTCTCGTGCGAGGCGCTCCTCGTCGAGCTGTGCGTGCAGGTCGTCACGCTCGCGCGTGACCTCGTCCCGCGCGGCGATCGCCGCGGCGGCTGACTGCTGGGCGAGGTCCAGGCGCCGGCGCACCGCGCGCACCTGCTCGACGGTCTCGTCGAGCGTGACCTGCTCGTCCTCGCCGGCATGGTGCCTCGCGGTCTCCACGGAGGCGGCCTCGCCAGCCGTCGCGGGCGCCGCGCGTTCCTCGGCGAGGCGGTCCGCGCGACGCCGGGCCACCTCGGCGCGGTCCAGGCGGCCGCCGTCGACGGGGCGCACGATGACGAGGATTCCGGCCAGGCGGGCGGCGGGGTCGTGCTCGGTGTCGGGACGCATCGGGCCCGCGGCCGCGTGCACCGAATCGATCGCCTGGCCATGCTCGGCCCGGAGTGTCGCCGCCGACCAGGTCTCGGGATCACGGGCGCCGATGGCGCCGAGCAGCGCGGTGAACTCCCACCCGAGCGCCAGCGGCACCGGGACCACGCGGACCCGGAGCCCGGATGCCCCGTCGGCAAGGAGCAGGTCGAACTCGCCGCCCGCCCCGGCAAGGGCCTGCGGCAGCGCGGACCGCGCGGCGTCGTGGACCTGCGGCTGCAGCAGGCCGATCAGGGGCCGGCCGATGGCGTCCGCGGCGGATACCCCGACCCTCTCGGCGAGATCCGCGCCACACTCGCGGACGACGCCGTCGCCCGCCGCGACGAGGTAGCCGCCGTCCGCCACCGTGAGCAGCACCTGATCCTCGTCCGACGACGGCAACCTCGGGGCCACGAGCTGATCCATGTCCCAGGCATCGACACGCGGGCGCGTCCGGGCCTCCCTACCGCCTCGCGGTCGTCCGAACGTCCACCGTTTCCTGGCCGCCCGCCGCGCCGGGGCTGTCAGGCCATCGTCGGCGCGGGGCTCACGCGGCGTGGGCGGACGAGTGCACCGCCGGCTGCCAGCCGGCCGTCAGGACCTGCACGGTCGACGGCGGGGTGAGGAGCTCCACGTCGCCGGTCGGTCGCGGGCGGCGCGTCGTGTACCCGTGGTGTGACCAGGCCAGCACCCAGGAGCCGAGGATGAGCCAGGCGCCCTCGTCGATCACGACCATGGCGCCGTCGGGCAGCGTCGCGCACGCCACGCGCGGGTGGCGCTCGGCGGCGCGCTCGGCGTGCAGCCGGCGGTCCAGCTGCTCCACCGGCCCGGCGTCCTCCGGGTGGTGGTGGAACCATGCGGCGCGAAAGGCGTTGAAGTCCGGCCGCCGGCATTCCGCACACGGCCGGTGCCCGGCGGCCAGCGCCGTGGCGTCGTCGAGGAAGAACAGCTCCGTCCAGCGGCCTGGCGTCATGACCGTGCGCTGTCGCTCTCTGAAGGCCAGCCGGCAGATGATCCACCGCCGTCCCCGGGCGTTGCGGACGATCCGGCGCTCGCCGTCGTGCAGGCATCCGCGGTTGCCCATGACCGTCCCACGGGAGTCGACGGCCTGGAGCCGGCCGAACGGCGTCACGCGGTTCTGCAGCGGCATCGGTACACGGTGGCAGGTCCGTCCGACGGCAGGAGTGGTCACGAACGACGCCGGCGCCGGCGGCGCTGCTAGCTCGCCTTCGTGCCGATCAGGTGCAGGTTCGTGCCGTTCGGTGCCACGACGGCCCGCCACGCCCGTCCGTCCTGCACACCCCGCACGCGCCAGCGCAGGCGCCCCGTGGAACGCAGGATCTCCAGGCGCAACTCGTCCACGGTGATCTGCGTGTCGCTGCGCACGCCGATCGATCGTGCGATGACCGAGAGTGCGTTCGGGTTCAGGTAGGTCGACGGGAAGAACGGCGCGCGCCGCTGGGCCTTCAGCACGGTGACCTCGCCCTGCCCGCCGACGATCGTCATGCCGCGCAGCAGCTCCGGGTGCTTGCGGTCCAGGAGCTTGCCGACGACCTTGCGATAGGTCGCGGCGTCCGGCATGACGACGCCGAACTCGGCCCGGCGCGCGGCGTTGGGTGTCTTCGCGTCGCTGACGATCGTGACCATGGCCACGCCGACGGTTCCCGCACCGGCCAGGAGCAGGCCGAGGACAAACACGCGCAGCAGCCAGCGGCGCCAGCCACCGTGCCCTGCGCTCGGCACCGCAGCCCCCTGCACGGGCTCGGCAGTATCCGCTTGCGCGTCCATCGCGTGGTGGAGCGTACGACGTGGAGGTAGCGGACGCAGTACCGAAACGGTCTCAGGTCGTCGCGTGGAACCGCAACATCCCATCCCGATGCGCCTCAAGGCGTTCGCCGGCGCTGCCGATATGTGTCCCGCAGCACATCACCACCGCGTCCGTCACCCGGCAGGGAGTGTTCGGGGGCCACCCCGTTCGCGGTCAAGGAGGACCACCCATGTCGCTCGTCTCGCCCCGCCCGCCGCGTCCCCGCACGCGAGCCGCCCACCGTCTCGCCGCCGTCGTCCTCGCCGCCGCGCTCGTCGCCCTCACCGGCGCGACGTCGGCCACCGCCGCCCCACTGCAATGCGATGCCAGCGCCCTGCGCGGCGCCGTGCTCGGGCAGGCCGCGCTGGAGCCCGTGACCGCCAA
>JAOPZJ010000234.1 GCA_025964155.1 Solirubrobacterales bacterium | reverse complement strand
GGACGGCGGCCGCGGCGACGGCCTTGGCCCGGCGTGCGGCCTGGACCGGCGTCAGGCCGTGGGCGAGGTACGCCGCCAGCGCCGAGGCGTGCGTGCACCCTGAGCCGTGCGCCGCGCCATCCGCATGGCGCGCGCCCGTGATGCGGGTGACGGTGGTGCCGTCGAAGACCGTGTCGACGACCTCGGTGCGATGGCCGCCCGTGACGACGACGCACGCGGGCCCCAGCGCGTGGATGGCGCGGGCGAGAGCCTCGGCCTCGCCGGTTTCGTCCACGAGCGGGGCCGTGGCTGGACCGGGGGCCGTCGTCGGGTCGTGGATCGTCGCCCCGGCGGCGGCGAGGACGCGGGCCTCGGGGAGGTTCGGGGTGACGACCGCCGCCCGGGGCAGGATGAGCCGCACGAGCGCCTCGCACGCGTCCTCGTCCAGGAGTCGTGCCCCGGACTCGGCGACCATCACGGGATCCACGACCACCGGCACGTCGGCGGGCACGATGTCGAGCGCCCGGGCGACCGCCTCGATCGTCGCCACGCCGCCGAGCATGCCGATCTTCACCGCCCTCACGTCCATGTCGCCGACGACGGCTGCCACCTGCGCGACGATCGCCTCCGGGGCAACGGGCCAGACGCCGGTCACCGCGACCGTGTTTTGGGCCGTGATCGCGGTGATCGCCGTCGTGCCGTGCACGCCGCAGGCGGCAAAGGCCTTCAGATCGGCCTGGATCCCGGCACCACCCCCGGAATCCGACCCGGCGATCGAGAGGCAGACCGGCACGACATGCGAGGCGACGGTGGTCACGGCGGGCAGGGTAGTGGTGTCGGGGCCCCGGCAGGCGGCGGGCCGCGGCGGGGACCACACGCTCACCCCACCGCCACGTGCCCTCCGCCGGGCACGCGGCGCACGAGACCGAGCAACTCCAGCTCAAGCAGCCCGACGCGGACGCGATCGGCGGCTTCGGGCGTCGTGGCCGCCGCGGCCGGGCTCGTGCCTTCGGCCACCGTGAGCAGCAGCGCCTTCAGGCGCGGCTCCAGGTGCGGGGGCACCATCGGGGCCGCCGGCACCGGCCGGTAGGCGCCGAGCACGAGGTCCAGTGCGTCGCCCGCGTCCAGGATGACGGCGGCTCCCTGGGCGAGCAGGCGGTTGGATCCGCGGGTCCGGGGGCTCCCTGCCCGTCCCGGCACCGCGCCGATGTCCCGCCCCAGATCGGTGGCGAAATCGGCGGTGATGAGTGAGCCCGACCGCTCGGCCGCCTCGACGACGATCGTCGCGCGTCCCAGCGCCGCGATGATCCGGTTGCGTGCGGGGAACGCCCAGCGCCACGGCGTCATCCCCGGATGCAGCTCGGACACGACGAGCTGGGACTCCAGCAGCCGGCGGTGCACCCCGCTGACCGTCCTCGGGTAGGCCCGCTCAGGGCCACAGGCCAGGACGGCGACGGTCGGGCCGCCGACGCCGAGCGCCCCCTCGTGCGCGGCCGCGTCGATGCCCATCGCCATCCCGCTGACGACCGTCACGCCGGCCGAGGCCATCCCGCGACCGAGCGTGCGTGCCATCTCGTCGGCCTCGGGCAGCGGGCGGCGGGTGCCGACGATCGCGATCGCCGGCGGACCTTCCTCGACGGTGTCCGCCAGCCACGCGTCCAGACGGCTGATGTCGCCCGTGCAGAACAGGACGGCCGGCGCGTCGCCGCCGGTCCGCAGGCGCTCGGGATAACGCGCGTCGTGGCGGCAGACCGCCGTCACCCCAGTCGCCGTCCAGGCGTGACGCAGCGCCTCGGCGTCAGCGTTCTCCCAGCGTTCCAGCAGCGCCGACGTGCGGTCGCCGCCGAGACTCTGGATGAGTGTCCGGTCCGCCAGAGCCAGGACGTCCCGCAGATGTCGGCGGGCCTTCCAGACATGCTCCAGGTGCCCGGCGAGCGCACCCAGGAGCCACGCCCGACGGACACAGGGGTCGCACGGCAGCACGGTGGGCACCGGGGTCATGCCGCGGCCTCCTGGCTGCCCGTGTCCTCGCGCAACGACAGCGCCGACAGCAGGTGGCCGGTGCTCACCGTGTCGCTGGCGTCCAGGTCGGCGACCGTCCGCGCCACACGCAGCACCCGGTGGCGGCCACGAGCGGACAGCAGACCGCGCTCGTACACCACCGTCAGCCGGCGGTCGGCGGCGGCGTCGAGCCGCAGATGCTGACGCATCAGCGCCGCGTCCATGTGGCCGTTGCACGTGATGCCCGTGCCGAGGAGCCGGGCCGCCTGGCGCTCCCGCGCGATCCGCACCCGGTCACGCTCGGCGGCGGAGTTGCGCAGCGCCGGAGCACGCAGCTCGGCCGCACTGGGGCGGTCCACCCGCACGGCGAGGTCGATCCGGTCCAGCAGCGGGCCGCTCAGCCGCCGCGCGTGACGATCGTGCTCGACCGCCGTGCAGCGACAGCGCGGGGTCCCGCCGTAGCCGCACGGGCACGGGTTCGTCGCCGCGACGAGCATCGTCCGGCACGGAAAGAGCATCGCCTGCTGCCCACGAACGACGAGCACGCGGCCGTCCTCCAGCGGCTGACGCAGCGCCTCCAGCGTGCCGCGCGGGAACTCCGAGAGCTCGTCGAGAAACAGCACCCCGTGGTGGGCCAGTGTGATCTCACCCGGCCGCGGGACGGCGCCGCCTCCGGTCATGCCCGCCACCGAGATCGAGTGGTGCGGGGCGCGGAACGGCCGCGTCTGCAGCAGCGCGTCGGTCGTCCGCAGTCCGCTGACGCTCGCGATCCGTGTCACCTCCAGCGCCTCGTCCGGCGCCAGGTCCGGCAGGATCGACGGCAGACGCCGGGCCAGCATCGTCTTGCCGGTGCCCGGTGGCCCGGTCAGCAGCAGGTTGTGGGAGCCGGCCGCCGCGATCGTGACCGCCTCCAGGCTCTCGGGATGACCGCGGACGTCGGCAAGGTCCGGGAGCAGCTCTGGCGCGGCGCGGACCGGCGCAACCGCGGCGCGTGGCGGGCCCACCCGGGAGCCGTCGAGCACCGCGACCAACGCGCGCAGGTCGGGGACCGCGACGCCTTGGACGCCGTCGAGGAGGCTCGCCTCCGCGACCCGGTCCGGTGCCACGAGCAGCCGCGTCAGCCCGGCCGCGCGGGCCCCCTCGGCGACGACGAGCGTGCCACGGGCCGCGCGGACCTCACCGCCGAGCGCAAGCTCCCCGTGCACGGCGGTGTCGTCCAGAGCCACCGCGTTGATCGCCCCGCAGGCGACGAGCACCCCGCACGCGATCGCCAGGTCAAAGCCTGGTCCGCTCTTGTGCAGATCCGCGGGCGCGAGATTGACGGTGATGCGCTTGGACGGGAAGGCCAGCCCGGAGTTGATGATCGCGGCGGCGACACGCTCGCGGGCCTCGCGGACCGAGCGGTCGCCGAGGCCGACGATCGTGAACGACGGGAGCCCCGACCGCACGTCGACCTCGACGTCGACGCGGCGGGGCTCGATGCCGATGAGCGCGAAGGTCGTGATGCAGGTCAGCACGTCGGGGACGGTAGGTCCGAGGACTGCGCGCCCGCTACCGCATTCGTGTGCCGGAAGTGCGCCGATACAGGCGCGGATGCGACGCAGGAACGCGGTAGCGCCGGCACGGGACGGTGGCGCACGATGCGGTCATGCCCACCGACCTGCGCCGCGCCCTCGGCGCCACCGGCGAAGACCTGGCCGCCGCGCATCTGCAGCGCCTCGGCCACCTGATCGTCGCGCGCAACCACCGCACCCGCTACGGGGAGCTCGACATCGTCACCTGCAGCGGTGACACGCTCGTGTTCGTCGAGGTCAAGACGCGCCGTCAGAGCGTCAACGGCTCACCATGGGACGCGTTGCACGAGCGCAAGCGCATGCAGGTGCGCAAGATGGCCTCCGCGTACCTCAGCGACGTCACCGACCGCCCGCGAACCCGCGAGATCCGCTTTGACGCGATCGGGATCGTGATCGACGGACGGGGCGAACTCGTGCGCCTGGACCACCTGGAGGCGGCGTTCTGAGCTCTCACGTTCTACGTCCGGAGAGGCGATCCGGGAGGGCGCCCTCAGCGGTCGCCTAGAGGGACAGCTGCTGGTAGGCCATGGACTGGAAGCTCATCCGGTGCAGCGGCGAGACGCCGTTCCGCTGGATCGCCTCGCGGTGCACCGGGGTCGAGTACCCCATGTGCTCGCCGAAGGCCCACCCCGGGTGCAGCGCGTCGGCGCGGACCATGAAGCGGTCACGCGAGACCTTGGCGAGAATCGACGCTGCGGCGATGGCGGCACTCGTGGCGTCCCCGTCGACGATCGCGCGCTGCTCACGTCCGAAGTCAGGGACGCGGAAGCCGTCCACGAGACAGAGCACCGCGCCGGCCGGGACACCGCCGCTGACGCGGGCCAGCGCGTCGCGCAGGGCGTCGAGGTTCGTGCGGTGCAGGCCACGCGCATCGATGCCCTCACAGCTGCGCGAGACCACGGCCACGCGCATGGCGCACCGCATGACGAGCGGGTACAGCGCCTCACGGGCGGCCGGCGTATGCTGCTTGGAGTCGTTCAGCGCGCTGAGCGTCCGCACCTCGCGGGGCCCGAGGGCATCCATGTCGAACAGGACGCCCGCCGCGACGAGGGGCCCGGCAAGGCATCCACGCCCGGCCTCGTCGGCGCCGGCGACGTACCGCACCCCTAGGCCCCGGTCGTGCCGGAAGAGCCGCCGCCCGGTGGACTTCCGGCGCCTGCCTGGGCTAGAAGTCATCCCGATACCCAGACGGCGCGAGGTATGGCTTCTTAGAAGATGCCGATCCGCTTGGGGGGCCTGTACGTGGCAAAGGCGCCACCGATGATCCATTTCTTCGGGTCGGGACCCCAGAATCGGCTGTCGTCGGACTGGCCACGGTTGTCGCCCATCATGAAGTAATGGTCGGGCGGGATCGTGATCGGCTTCGGGAAGTTGCACTCATCGGCCTGCCCGCAGGGGGCGATGAACGGCTCTTTTTCCTGTCGGCCGTTCCGGATCACGTGCCCGTTGACGATCGCGAGCGTGTCACCGGGGCCGGCGACGACGCGCTTGATGAAGTTCACGTCCGCGCGCTTCGGGGTCTCCTGGTCGCAGGCCTGCCCAGCGACTCGGCGCTTGGCGCCGCAGGTCTGGGACTCGGCACCGACCGGCGGGTGGAAGACGAGGATCTCGCCGACTTTCGGCGTGGAGAACCGGTTGCCGATGCGGTTGACGAGCACGCGCTGACCGATCGTGAGCGTCGGGACCATCGACTCGCTCGGGATCCGGTACGGCTTGACGAGGAAGGCCTGGATGCCCAGGGCCAGCCCGAGCGCGACAGCGACGATGACGACGAGCTCGACCAGCGAGCCCGTCGTGGACTTCTCGCGCGTTTTCTTCACGCCTCGGCGTCGGCCGGGGCGTCCGCCTCGGGGGCGGCCTCGGCCTCGGCGACCGGCGCGTCCCCGGCGGGAGCGGCGTCGGCG
>JAOPZJ010000230.1 GCA_025964155.1 Solirubrobacterales bacterium | reverse complement strand
TTGGCGTAGCGGCGGCGGTCGCGGCGGCGGCCAGGCGCGTGCGCAGCGCGCCGTCCGCGACGACCGTCCGCAGGGCGCCGGCGAGCGCGTCCGCGTCGCCGGCCGGCACCCGCACGGCGCCGTCGCCCAGGGTCTCGACGAAGACCGGCAGGTCGCTAACGATCGACGGCGTCCCGTGCAACGCCGCCTCCAGCGGCGGCAGGCCGAACCCCTCCAGGCGCGAGGGCATCACGAGCGCCAGCGCGCGGGCGTACAGGGCGTGCAGCGTGGTGTCGTCCACGGTGCCGAGCCGGTAAATGCCCGCCCCGTGCAGGGCGGTGTCCAGCCGGCCGGTCCCGACGACGACGAGCGCGGCGTCCATGCCGTCGCGGCGCGCCTGGGCGAAGGCTGCGGCAAGGACCTCCGGCGCCTTACGGGGCTCCAGGGCGCCGACGAACAGCACGAAGCGGTGCGGCACGCCGGCCGGCAGGGCGGCGGGCACCTGTGCGGGCGCCGGGTCGACCCCTGGCACGACGACCCTGACGCGGTCCCGGGCCTCCGGCCACTGCGCGCGGACCTCCGCGGCGACCGCGTGCGTATCGCAGACCACCGCTGCCGCACGGGCGACGAGCCGGTCCACGCGCGCGGCCCGGTGCCAGGCGCGCTCGTACGCGGTGAAGTCATCCGGCCGCCGCAAGAACGAGAGGTCGTGCACGGTCAACGCGACGGGGACGCCGGCCGAGACGGCGACGGGAGCCACCGTCGGCAGCCAGACGACGTCTGCGCCGCGACCGATGACGTCCAGGCGCGGGCGCCCGACCGCGGCGCCGAACCCGAAGAGCGCCCGGGAGGGCAGCCGCGACCGGTGCACGACCATGTGCGCCGGCAACCCCGGTTTGGCCGGTCCGCCGGCCGGCAGCACCGCGTGCCACGCGGCCGCCTGGTCGTCACCGGCAGCCGCCCCCTCGAGCATGCGCCGGGTGTAGCGTGCCACCCCGCGGCCGGAGGCCAGCGAGCGCGCGTCGACGAGGACCTTCACCGGCGCCAACCTATCTCGCACCCGCGGCCACTGCATTCCTGGACGAACATCCGACAGGGACGAACCCCCCGCAAAGCGCATAGGATCGGCCGATGGAGGAGGGAGCCCACAGCACGCGCCGGATCGCACTGGTCCACGACTTCCTGGTGGACGTCCGCGGCGCTGAGCGGGTCTTCCTCGCGCTCGCCGAGCACTACCCCGACGCCGACATCTTCACCGCCGTCCACGATCCCGTGGGCATGGAGCATCGCTTCGCCGGCCGGACCGTCCACACGACGTTCCTCCAGCGCCTGCGTCCCACGGCGCGGACCTTCCGCGCGCTGCTGCCGCTGTACCCATACGCGATCGAGTCGCTGGACATGCGCGGCTACGACGTTGTCATCTCGAGCTCCAGCGCGTGGGCGCACGGCGTCATCGCCGACGAGGACGCCGTGCACGTCTGCTACTGCCACAACCCCTTCCGGTATGCGTGGAACGCTCGGGAGCAGACGCTCGCGCGCGCGCCGCTGCCGCTGCGACCGGTACTCGCCGCGGTGCTGTCGCGCTGGCGCGTATGGGACACCGTGGCCGCCGCACGCGTGGACCGCTACGTCGCCAACTCCCCGACCACGGCGCGGCGCGTGCGGCGGTACCTCGGCCGCGACGCGGTCGTCGTCCCGCCGCCCGTCGCGCTGGGCCGCTTCGAACCCGGGCCGGTGGGCGAGGAGTACGTCGTCCTGTCGGAGCTCATGCCCCACAAGCGGATCGATGTCGCCGTGCGCGCCTTCACGGCGCTCGGCCTGCCGCTGACCGTCATCGGCAAGGGCCCGGACCTGCGCCGTCTGCAACGGCTGGCCGGCCCGACGGTGACCTTCGCCGGGCACCTGGAGGACGTCGACGTCGCCGGGCGCCTGGCCGCGGCGCGGGCCCTCGTCGTCACCGCCACCGAAGAGTTCGGCATCGCCGCGGTCGAGGCGCAGGCGTCCGGGCGCCCCGTCATCGCGCTGCGCGAAGGGGGCGTGCGCGAGACGGTGCTGGAAGGGGTGACCGGCGTCTTCTTCGACACGCCCGAGCCCGACGCCCTCGCCCAGACCGTCCGCGACTTCGACACGACCGCGATCGACCCTGAGGCCTGTGCGCGGAACGCCGCCCGGTTCAGCACGGAGCGGTTCACCGCCGCGATCGCGCTGATCGTCGACGAGGCGCTGCGCGGTGACGTCGACCGGCTCCCCGGCCCCGGGGAGCGCCGGCGTCCACCGCGCCGCTCGCGCGGGCTGGCCGCGTCCGCGTAGCCCGGCCACCGATGTCGCAGACCGTCGCCGTCGTCCCCAACCGCAACGGCGCACGCTGGCTGCCGGGACTGCTTGACTCGATCGGCCGTCAGACGCTGCCGTTCACGCGCGTCATCGTCGTCGACGACGCGTCGACCGACGGATCGCGGGCGTGGCTCGCCGAGCATGCGCCGCACGTGCAGGTCGTCGCCCTGGTGTCGCAGCACCGCTTCGCGGCGGCCGTCAACGCGGGGCTGGCCGCCGTGCCCGCGGATGCGGACGCCGTCGCCCTGCTCAACACGGACGTCGTCCTCGCGCCGCGCTGGCACGAGCGGATGTCGGCGGCGCTGACGGGCGACGGGCGCTGCGGCGCGGTCGCCGGCAAGCTCGTATCGCTCCACGATCCAGGCGTCATCGACGATGCGGGCGACGTGCTGCGCCGCGACGGCGTATGCGAGCAGCGCGGGCGCGGCCATGCCGACGACGGGCGCTTCGACACGCCGGGTGAGCTCTTCGGCCCGTCCGCGGCCGCGGCGCTGTATCGCCGGACGGCACTGACGCAGGCCGGTGGACTGGACGCCCGCTACGGGGCCTACCTCGAGGACGTCGATCTCGCGCTGCGTCTGGGGCTGGCCGGCTGGCGCTGCCGTTACGTCCCCGGCGCGGTGGCCCGGCACGCCGGCGGAGGCTCGACCGCGGCGCTGGGGCAGCCCGTGGCCGCCCTGGTGGCCCGCAACACGCTGCTGCTCGTCGCCCGCTACTTCCCGTGGCGCTGGGCGCCGTTCGTCCTCTACCGCCAGGTGGCGTGGCTGTGGCATGCCGCGAGGGGCGGCCGCGGCCCGCTCCGCGAGCATCTGGGCGGGCTGGCGGCGGGGGTGGCGGGGCTTCCGTCCGCCTGGCGCGGGCGCCGTGCGGTGCGCCGGCACGCCGTCGTCCCGATCGCGCAGGTCGTCCCGGCCCGTCCGTGGCGGGGCCCGGACGCGGGCGGCCACCCGCGCGGGCACGCATGACC
>JAOPZJ010000222.1 GCA_025964155.1 Solirubrobacterales bacterium | reverse complement strand
GCCGCACCCGCGAGCGCCATGAAGCGCAGCGCGTCGGCGGCGACCCGCCTGGCGAAGGCGCCGCTCTGCGCCCCGGCGCCGGTGAGCAGCAGGATCACCGCGAACCCCGCGGGCGCCACCCACAGTCCAGCGACGCTGCCCCACACCCCGAGCAATGCATGGCCGGCGAGCGTCGCCAGCACGTGGACGACGAGCAGAGGCAGTGCCAGCGCGTTGAGCAGGCCGGCGCGCCCGGTGGCCAGCAGGGCGGGCAGCAGGAAGCTCACGAGCAGCGCGGCGACCGTCCAGGGGGCCAGCAGCGCGGTGAACGCCTGCAGCGTCGCCACGCCGTGCGCGTCGAGGCTGGCCGGCAGCGCGTCGTGGATCAAGGGCGCGCCGGCGGCGACGAGGAGTCCCAGCGCGGGCGCGACGATCAGGATCGCGTACCGGAACCCCTGCGGCACGGTCGCGGCCACGAGCGCGCGCTGCTCGGTGCGCGCCGCGCGGGTCATGTCGGGGATGCGGGACATGCCCAGCGCCATGCCGGTCCCGGCCACGAGGTAGCTCGCGAAGAGGTAGGCGTAGGACAGCACCGTCGCGTCGCCCGCCGTCGAGCGACTGGCGGAGGCGAGCGTGATGACGAAGAGCACGTTGACGGCGAGGTAGATGACGGTGCGCCCGAGCAGCTCGCCGGCGTCCCGCACGACGTGGCCCGGCCGCACACCGGGCCTTGTCGTGCCGGTCGACCTGCCGCCGAGAACCCCGGCGAGCATCCAACCGCACGTGACGACCGCCATCGCCAGCATCGACCAGCCGAGCGTCAGCTCCCCTGCGGTCGAGATGAGCGACAGGAACACCACCAGGCCGCTCACGGCGCCCGCGATGTACGCGGCGGCGACGGTCCCGAACTGCCCCCGGATCGCGAGCACGGTCGCCCCGCCGGACGCCCACAGCTGCAGGGCCATCGCACCGCCGAGCAGCGGGAGCGCAGCGGCCGTGACCGACCGGTCCGCGGCCGTCAGCCCGGGGGCGAGCAGGCGCGCGAGCGGGCCGGCGAAGACGACCGTGGCCAGCAGCACCGGCAGCGCGATCAGAGCCAGCGCACGGGCGAAGTCGCGGGCGGTCATCCGCGGGTCCGGCTCGACGAGCAGCGGGACCGCGGTGAGGCGCACGCTCTGGCCGAAGACCCCGAACGTCGTGTACAGCGCGAACGCGACGAAGAACCCGTCCGTCCGCCCGTCGGTGCCGAAGCGGCTGAGGTAGATGACCGCCTGCAGCGCCGACGCTCCGGCCATGGCGAACGTGGCGATGGCCATCACGACGCCGGCGCGCGCCGTGCCCAGGGCCAGGCTCCCCGAGCGCCCGGCCGCCGCGACCGCCGGGGCTCTCATGTGCCCCCGGCAGCGGCGTGGGCGGCGATCGTGGCCGCGCTCAACGGACGGTCGTACAGCGCGACCTCGTCGAGCTCTCCGCTGCCGAAGTGCCCCTGGCCGGCGCGGGACATGAAGTACAGGGCGGCGTTTGCGAAGGGCCCGCCGCCCGTGCCGGACGCGCCCTTGCTGTAGGGCACCGGCGTGCCGTCGACGTACGGCGTGACCTGCGTCGCGGCGGGCGCCGTCGTATCCAGGACGAAGGCATAGTGGTGCCAGGCGCCGGCGCTCGGGGGCGTGAAGTAGGCGTTGTTGCGCGAGGCGTCGAGCCCGATCCCGACGCCGAACGAGCCGCCGGCGTCCGGGTCGATGATGAACCCGCCGGTGGTGGTGTTGAAGTTGGGTGTCAGCTCCATCGCGAGGTCGTCGCTCGCGCCGAAGGCGGTCCACTTCAGCCAGAACTCGACGGTGATGGCGGACGTCGCCGACAGATCGACGAGCGCGCTGGCCCAGTCGGTGGTGCCGTTGAAACGCACGGCGGTGTCGGTCCCGCCGGCCGGCGCCCCCGCGATGCCGGCGGTCCCACCGGTCAGCGTCGCGTTGTGCGGACCCTTGGCGTCGGTGAGCACCGTCGGTCCGGGGTCACCCATCCGCCAGTAGTCGACGAGGCCCGCGGTGCCCAGGACCTGGCTGGAATAGCTCCCGGATGGTGGAGGCGGGGGCGGGGGCGCATTGGAGACGACGACGTCGTGGCTCACGGTTGCGGTGCCCGTGCGGTCGTCGGTGACCCGCAGGCCCACGGTGACGGTGCCCTGGGTGGCGTACGCCTTGCTCGCGGCCGCGACCGTCCCGGTGTTGGTCTCGTAGCTGCCGTTGCCGTCCAGATCCCATTCGTAGCGGGTGATCGTCCCGTCGGGGTCAGAGGAGCCGGAGGCGTTGAAGTTCACCGTGGTGCCGGTGGTGACGGTCGACGGGGTCGCGGTGAACGCGGCGATGGGCCGGCGGTTCGTGCCGGAGGCGTCCGCGTGGCCGCCGATCGTGGCCGCGTCCAGCGCTCGCGTGTAGATCGCGACCTCGTCGACGTCACCGGCGCCGAAGAGCGAGGTGCCGCCGCGCGACATCCAGTACAAGGTCGAGGAGGCGAACGGGCCGGCGCCCGTCCCCGAGTCCAGCTTCTGGTAGGTCACCACTGTCCCGTCAACGTACGGCGTGATCTGCGTCGCCGCCGGTGCCGTGGTGTCCAGGACGAACGCGTAGTGATGCCACACGCCGGCGCTCGGACGCGCGAAGAACGCGTTGTTGCGCGACCCGAAGCGGCCGAGGGCCACCCCGAAGGTGCCGCCGAACTGGGGCGCGTTGGGGTCGACGAGGAAGCCCCCGTCGGCGCCGTTGAAGTTCGGGGTGAACTCCATCGCGAGCGCGTCGTTGTTGGCGTAGGCGTTCCACTTCAGCCAGAACTCGACGGTCACCTTGGAGGTCGACGCCAGGTTGACCGTGGCGCGGGCCGAGTCGCTGGTGCCGTTGAAGCGCACCGCGGTGTTCGGGTCGCCGGGCGGTCCGCCCGGCACCGCGAACGTCCCGCCGGTCGCGGTGGCGCTCGCGCCGCCGGTGCTGTCGGCCAGCGACGGGCCCGCGGTCTCGCCCATCCGCCAGTACCGCGCGAGGCCGGACGTCGCCAGCACGCTGTCGCCGTAGTTGCTCACGCCACCGCTGTTGACGGTCAGCGGGACCGTCTTCGTGGCGGTCGCGGCGTCGTTGTCGGTCACGCGTAGGCCCACGTTCACGGTGCCGCGCGTCGCGTACGTGGTGGACGTCGTCCGCGACGTCCCCGCGTTCGTCTCGTAGGTGCCGTTGCCGTCCAGGTCCCACTCGACCTTGGTGATCGTGCCGTCCGGGTCGGTGGACGCCGAGGCGTCGAAGGTCACGGTCTGCCCGACGACCGCCGGGGACGGCTGCACGGTGAAGGCGGCGGTCGGCGGGCCGTTGCCGACGACGAGCGTATGCGTCTCGGTGTCCTCGCCGAACTGGGTGTCGATCACCTTGAGGTTGACGTCGATGGTCTGGGCGGTGGCGTAGCTGCGCGTGACCCGCGACGCGCTGCCGGTGTCGGTCTCATAGCTGCCGTTGCCGTCCAGATCCCACTGGTAACGGGCGATCGTGCCGTCCGGGTCGCGCGATGCGGACCCGTCGAAGGTCACCGTGACCCCGGGGCGCGCCGGGTTCGGGCTCACGCTGAACGCGGCGACCGGCCGCTGGTTCGTGCCCGAGGCCGCGGCGTGCTCGGCGATCGTCGCCGCGCTCAGGGTCCGGTCGTACATGGCGACCTCGTCGAGGTCACCGGCGCCGAAGAGCGAGCTGCCGCCGCGTGACATCCAGTACAGCGTCGAGGACGCGAACGGGCCGGCCCCGGTTCCGGAATCGGACTTCTGGTAGGTCACCGCCCTCCCGTCCACGTACGGCGTGATCTGGCTCGCGCCGGGTGCCGTGGTGTCCAGGATGAACGCGTAGTGGTGCCACGCCCCAGCGCTCGGACGCGCGAAGAACACGTTGTTGCGCGACCCCGCGCGGCCGAGCGCCACCCCGAATGTGCCGCCGAACTGGGGCGCGTTGGGGTCGACGAGGAAGCCGCCGTCCGTCCCGTTGAAGTTCGGGGTGAACTCCATCGCGAGCGCGTCGTTGTTGCTGTACGCGTTCCACTTCAGCCAGAACTCGACGGTCACCTTGGAGGTCGACGTCAGGTTGACCGCGGCGCGCGCGGAGTCGGTACTGCCGTTGAAGCGCACCGCGGTGTTCGGGTCACCGGGCGGCCCGCCCGGGACCCCGAACGTCCCGCCGGTCGCGGTGGCGCTCGCGCCGCCGGTGCTGTCGGCCAGCGACGGCCCGGCGGCCTCGCCCATCCGCCAGTAGTTCGTCAGGCCCGCCGTCGCCAGGACGGTGTCGCCGTAGCTGCTCACGCCGCCGGCGGTGACGGTCAGCGGCACGGCGGCGGTTGCGGTCTTGCCGCCGTTGTCGGTCACGCGCACCCCGAGCGTGAAGGTGCCCGGCGTCGTGTACGCGCGGGTCGTCGTCTTGACGGTCGCGGTGTTCGTCTCGTAGGTGCCGTTGCCATCCAGGTCCCATTCGACCGTGGTGATCGTGCCGTCCGGGTCGGCGGAGGCCGAGGCGTCGAAGGTCACGTTCTGCCCGACGACCGCGGGGTTCGGCGTGATGCTGAGCGACGCGGTGGGCGGGAAGTTGGCGATGACGGTCAGCGTGCGAGTGGTGAAGTCGCTGGCGTTGAGGTTGTCGGTCACGCGCAGGTGGACGTCGATGGTGGCGTCGGCCGTGTACGTCCTGGTCACCGTGCGCGTGGTTCCGGTGTTCGTCTCGTAGGTGCCGTTGCCGTCCAGATCCCATTCGAGCTTGGTGATCGTGCCGTCCGCGTCGCCGGAGGCGGTGGCGTCGAAGGTGACGGTTTGGTTTGCGTGCGCGGGGTTCGGCGCCACGGTGAACGATGCGGTCGGCGTCTGGTTGGATCCGGCGGGGTCCAGGACGATGGTGCTGGCGGGGGTGAAGGGCTGGGTGCCCATGTCCGAGAGGATGTTGTAGGTGGCTTGGTCGATGCGGGTGGTGCCGAGGGCGTAGGCCCATTGGTTGGTGCCGGTGGAGAAGACGGTCGCGCCACTGGTCGGCCGGTATTTGACGGCGTTG
>JAOPZJ010000211.1 GCA_025964155.1 Solirubrobacterales bacterium | reverse complement strand
TCACCCGAAACGGATGGTGCGGGTCAGGCCAGAGCCCGGGAACGTTCGATCCGGCGCCTCACGCGCCTCCACACCCAACAGAAGGGACAGACCGATGGCAAACCGGCAACTCGTGCTGGCTGTCTTCCCGGAAGAGCTCGCCGCCGACTCTGCCGCGGGGGCGTTGAAGGCGTCCGGCATCGCCGACGGAGACGCCATCGGCATCCTGGTTCTCGATGCCGATGGCAAGCTCAAGCAGGACAAGGTGGGTGCACATAGCACCGGTAAGGGCGCCGCGATCGGCGGCGTGATCGCGGTCTTCAGCACGGCGCTCCTGGGTCCGGCGGTCCTGGCCGGCGCGGCGGCGGGCGCGATTCACCACAAGAACCTGGGGCTCAGCGATGCCGAAAAGGCGCGCCTCACCGTGGAGCTGGGCGCGGGCAAGGCGGCAGTCGCTGTGATGGCCCCCTTTGACACCGCGCCCGCGATCTCGGATCGCCTGACCGAGCTCGGTGGCACACCCGAGCGTTACGACCTCACCGACGAGGCCCTCCAGGCCGCGGCGGCGATGGACAGATCGGCAGTCTGATATCAGCAGGCGCCGCTGAGCACGCGGTTCCATGTGGGCGGACGAGACGCCGGAGGCCGTTGCGGCGCTCGCCACGCGGCGAGCGCCGCAGCATCTCCTGGCTGAGCGCCCCCACCTGGATTCGAACCAGGGACCTGCGGATTAGAAGTCCGCTGCTCTATCCAGCTGAGCTATGGGGGCGTAAGGCCGGGCTTCTTCCCGGGCTCGCACCGCGTCCCAGGGTCTTGGGATCCTAGTCGCCGGGATGAAGGCCCGCTCGGTGCGGGAGACCGAGTACTCATGAGATTCCCAGCTCCGCTTTACCGGGCTTGTGCAAGCCTGATCGGATGAGCCCGACTGCGGCTCACCGCGCCGCAACTGTCCTTGTCTTCGACGCCAAGCCGTCGTCGCGAAAGCGGCTACGTCGAATGCTCGAGGCCGAAGGCTGCCACCCGCTGCTCGCCTCGCACGAGGACGAGGTGCTGCAACTGCTCAAGAGCAGCGGTGCACCGGACGCGGCCATCCTCGATGTGTGCCCGCAGGGCACCAGGGGATTGGGACTCTGCCGGCTGCTCCGTCGCCTGTACGTCGATCTCCCACTCCTGCTCGTCTCGGCAGCGGATGACGTGGAGCACCGCGTCGCCGGTCTTGATGCCGGCGCCGACGACTACGTCGGAAAGCCGTTCGCCCCCGAGGAGGTCGCGGCGCGCCTCCGGGTCCTGCTGCGGCGCACAGGCCTGCGGCGGATGGGCGCCGAGGTGCTGCGCTACGGCAGGCTCGAGCTGAACCGGACCACGAGGCAGGCCTACCGCACGGGCGAGGAGCTTGAGCTCACCCGCACGGAGTTCGACCTGCTCGAGCTCTTCCTCCTCTATCCGGGCGACGTGCTCAAGCGATCGTTCATCTACGAACGCGTCTGGGGTTACGACGTCGAGTTCTCGTCCAACTCCCTCGAGGTGTACGTGAGCTTGCTGCGGGCCAAGCTCGAACAGCACGACCGGCCCAGGGTGATCCAGACCGTGCGCGGCGTGGGGTACGTGCTCCGGACCAGCTGAGCGGATCTTCAGCCGCTTTTCAGCTTTCTGGCTTGTATCGCCCCCTGGGGCGGCCCACCATCCGGCGTACCCGGACACCAAGGTGGCGGACGGCAACGCTGTCGTCGAGCCCGGGCCCTCGCGACGTACGCCGTGAGCGCACCAGCCGCCAGGAAGGAGTCCCGATGCGCCTGCTCACCTGCGCGCTCGTAACCGTCCTCGCCGTGCCCGTGTCTGTCGCCCAGGCCACCCAACAGACGTCGTCGCGCACGCTCGACGGCAGCCAGAACAACGTCGAACACCCGGACTGGGGACAGGCGAACACGCCCTATCCGCGGGTCGCGGCACCCCGCTACCTCGACAGCAGGGCAAGCCCGGTCCCGGGGCCACCGGTGCGGTACATCAGCAACCGCATCTTCAACGACACGTCGCAGAACCTCTTCTCCGAGAACGCCGTCACCCAGTGGGGCGCCGTCTGGGGGCAGTTCCTCGACCACACCTTCGGCCTGCGCCAGGTGGGCGGCGGCGAGAGCGCGCCGATGGCGTTCGACCCTGCGGACCCGCTGGAGGCCTTCCGCAACGACCTCGGGACGCTCGCGTTCCAGCGCACCCCGGCGGCCCCCGGAACCGGAGCCACGTCACCGCGTGAGCAGGTGAACACCGTCAGCGGCTACATCGACGCGTCGGCCGTCTACGGGGACTCCGCCGACCGGCTGCAGTGGCTCCGGGAGAGTGGCGACCAGGGGCCCAGAGCACGGCTGCTCCTTCCCGGCGGCTATCTCCCGAGAGTCGACGCGCGAGGAGACGCCGCCGCGGCGCCCCCCATGGAGCTCTTCGGCCGCTTGGCCGCCGACCCGAGCAAGGCGATGGTGGCGGGCGACGCGCGTGCCAACGAGAACATGCCGCTCACCGCGACGCACACGCTCTTCGCGCTCGAGCACAACCGGATCGTCGGTGCGCTGCCGCAGTCCCTTCCAGAGGAGGAGAAGTTCCAGATCGCGCGGCGCCTTGTCGGGGCCGAGCAGCAGTTCATCACCTACCACGAGTTCCTCCCGGCGCTCGGCGTGACGCTCCCGCGGTATCGCGGCTACGACCCACAGGTCAACGCCGCGATCACCAACGAGTTCGCCGTCGTCGGATATCGGGCGCACAGCATGATCCACGGGGAGTTCGAGCCGAGCGTGCCGCCGGCGACGTTCACCAACGCGCAGCTCGACGCCTTCGCCGCGCAGGGGGTCGAGATCAAGAAGGTCGCGGGCAGCGTCGTGCTCGTCGTCCCGCTGAACCTCTCGCTCGGCAATCCCGAGCTACTGCGGAAGATCGGGATCGGTCCGGTGCTGAGGGGGATCGGCGCCGAGCCCGAGTACAAGAACGACGAGCAGATCGACAACCAGCTCCGCAGCGTCCTGTTCCAGGTGCCCAAGCCGGGCACGACGGATCCCGCGAAATGCCTCGACGGGCCGCCCCTGCCGACGTGCTTCAGCGGCGTGGTCGACCTCGCCGCGACGGACATCGAGCGGGGCAGGGATCACGGCATGCCGAC
>JAOPZJ010000163.1 GCA_025964155.1 Solirubrobacterales bacterium | reverse complement strand
TCGAGCGACTGGCGGTTGAGGTCGACGATCCAGACCACCTCGCCGAGGTCCTGCACCGAGACGTCGAGCACGGCCTCCCAGATCGCACCCTCGTCGAGCTCCGCGTCGCCGAGCAGCGAGTACTGCCGACCGCGACCCGGCGTGCCGGAGAGGGTCTCGGTGTACCGCCGCGCCAGCGCACCCCAGAGCGGTGCGGTGGCGCCGATGCCGACCGAGCCGGTCGAGTAGTCGGCCGGATCGGGATCCTTCGAGCGGCTCGGGTAGCTCTGCAGGCCGCCGAACTCGCGCAGGGTGGTGAGGTACTTCTCGTCGAGCGTGCCGAGCAGGTAGTTGATCGCGTGCAGCACCGGCGAGGCGTGCGGCTTGACCGACACACGATCCGGACCCCGCAGATGCTCGAAGTACAACGCCGTCATGATCGACGTCATCGACGCCGACGACGCCTGATGGCCACCGACCTTCACCCCGGACGGCGTCTGCCGCACCTTGTTCGCGTGGTGCACGATCGAGGTTGCGAGCCAGAGCACACGGCGCTGCACCGCTTCCAGCACCGCGAGCCGTGCGGCGTCGCTCACGGGCATGTTGGGCTGCTCCAGCATGGCCATGCCTCCAGCTAAATCGACAACGCAGCGAGAGTCGAGCAATCATCGCCATTCTCGCTCTCCTGCACAAGGAATCGCCGGACAATCGGAGGCTGACCTATGATTCTTGCGTGTCAAGCGACCAGCACGGCCTCGACAGCATCGACCACGGGATCCTGGACCTGCTCCGCGCGAACGGGCGCGCCACGCTCTCGGACATCGGCCATGAGGTCGGCCTCTCGGCACCGGCGGTGAAGCGCCGCATCGACCGCCTCGAGCAACACGGCATCATCACCGGCTACACCGCGCTGATCGACGAGGCCAAGCTCGGCCGCGTCCTCGAGGCGTTCACCGAACTGCGCTTCGCCGGCGACACGAAGGTCGCCGACATCTCGGCGATCGCCCGCGGCATGTCAGAGGTCCAGACCGTCTTCACCACCGCCGGCGACCCCGACGCCCTCGTCCACATCCGCGTCCGCGACGTGAACCACCTCACCCAGGTCATCGACCGCCTCAGGCGCAGCGGCACCATCACCGGCACGAAGACCCTCATGGTCCTGGACACCTGGAAGCCCGAGCACGACGGTTGATCCACCGCGATTCGCCCGCACGACCGGCTTTCCGTTTAGGGCCTTCGGCCAGCCCTTCCGAATCCGGGATGAACGCCCGGCGTGAGTCCTTGCTCCGCAGCGAGCCGTCCCAGTAGGGCTGCCCACGTGCACCTGTCGCCGATCGCGCCGCCACCGCAGCAGGGCCGGTAGTGCGCTCGGCCGTTCACCGGTTGCCGGCCCGCCGCGGCCGGCCGGCAACTCACGTAGCCATAGCGCGTCGGAACCTCGTGGACCGCCGTGCCGGGTCAGGCCGCCGCGACAAGCCGTCCGAGTACGACGGGCCAGCCGCGGGCGTGGTCGGCGCGTACCTCGCCGCTGAGGCCGTGGTGGCGGAGCGTGACGGTCGTCCCAGCCCCGGTGGCGACGAGTTCGACTTCGACGCGGCTGGTGCCTGGCGGCAGCTGGGCCGAGCCGGCGTCGCCCCAGCTGAAGACGACGCGGTGCGGCGGCTCGATCTCGAGGTAGCTGCCGCGGACGGGGCGCTGGTTGATGTCGACGGCGAAGCGCCCTCCGGGCGTCGGGTCCAGTTCAGCGGTGTGGCCGAGCCATTGCGTCAGCCGCGCGGGATCGGTGAAGTAGGGGAAGACGCGGTCGGGGGTCGCGTCGATCCAGACCGACGTGACGATGGGCGGCTCAGCGGTCGTCACTGTGGACCTCCCGTTCGACGGCCTGCTTGAGCAGTTGCAGGCGCGCGGGCCAGAGTCCCTCCAGGTAGTCGCGCACCGGTTGTAGCCCCTCGGGACGCAGCATGTAGAGCCGCTGGCGCCCGGCGGGCTGAACGTCGACCAGTCCGGCTTCCGACAGTGCCTTCAGGTGCAGGGACACCGCCTGTTGGGTGATCTCCGGGAATTCCCGGGCGATGTCAGAGGCCGCGCGCGGTGTGTCACGCACAAGCGACAGGATCGCCCGGCGGCGCGGCTCGGCGAGGGCGGCGAAGGCGTTCACAAGCGCGCACGATACAAGACTTGACTTGTACAAGGATTGTCTTGTATGTTCGGTTCATGACAACCAACATCACCACTGACTTCACCCTCGAACTCCCGGTCGCCGCGCCGGCGGAGCAGCTGCACGCCGCCGTCGCCCGCGTCGAGGACTGGTGGACGGTTTCCGTCGACCGGTCCGGCGCCGAGTTCACGGCGCGCTTTGACCGCAACTGGACTCGCCTGCGCGTCGACGGCGACCGCTGGACGGTCATCGCCCAGGACACGCCGGCCCTGCCGATTGCCGACGAGTGGGTCGGCGACGTGCTGACCTTCGATGTCCAGGACACGAGCGCCGGGACGAGCGTCCTGCACTTCACGCACCACGGCCTGCTGGCGCAGGAGTGCGCGTCAGACTGCCGACCTGCCTGGCAGCGCTACATCACCAGCCTGGTCGCCCTCGCCGAGACCGGTCAGGGAAGCCCCTGGCGACCGGGGCAAGCACCCGCGGGCGAGGACCCCGGCACCTGAGCCGACTGCCTCCCGCGGGGAAGGCTCGCCGCCCGGCTCCGCCGCGCCCGGCGCGTCCGGGCGCGGCCTACGAGCGCAGCGGCCGTGGAAGCCCGAAGTGTCGGAACACGCCGGTGTCGGCGAACCAGGTGATCCCCGCGATCTTGTCCCCGGCGAGCGTGAGCACGATCAGTCCGTAGGGGCGGGCGATCGCCGCCTGCGCGTTCGGGAGGTAGCACCCGAACGCCGGCTGGGTGTTGGCGCGGGTAGGCACGACACGCAGCGGGGCGCCGCGCAGCTCCGCTCGCTGGCGCAGGAAGGCGGCGATCGCCGGGTGGCCCTGGTACTCGAGCGGCTGGGGCGGCATGGTGAGCAGGGCGTCGGTGAGCAGGGCGACGATGTCGTCGATGTCGCCACTCTGGACGGCATCGGCAAAGCGTCCGACCAGTCGGCGCTCGCACGCGGAGTTCGGCTGCGGCGCGCGTTCGCGGTCGGCGGCCGGAAGCCTTTCTCGCAGCGTCGCCCGGGCGCGCTGCAGGGCGCCCTTCACCGAGGCCTCGGCCGTGTCGAGCATCTCGGCGACCTCGGCTGTGCGGAAGCCGAGCACATCGCCCAGCACGAGCGCCGCACGCTGGCGGGGCGGCAGGTGCTGGAGGGCGGCGATGAACGCGAGCTCGATCGACTCCCTGGCCTCGTAGCGCGCCGCCGGCCCCGGGGAGCGGTCCGGGATGCTCTTGAGCAGGGAGCCGGGGTAGGGCTCAAGCCAGACCGGCTCGATCGGGCGTGTGGGCCCGAGCGGCTCGGCCATGCTTTCAACCTCCCGTGGGCGGCGCGAGCGGGCACGCAGCGCATTCAGGCAGCGGTTCGTCGCGATCCGGTAGAGCCAGGAGCGCAAGGAAGAGCGGCCCTCGAACGCCTCGAGGCTGCGCCAGCTCTGCCAACACCGAAGGACGCAAAAGATCCGAAACGCGGTCGTTTCGACCGATGTGACGCTGGACGGGAGAGTGGACGAGGTCCGTGATTGGGCGGTTCCGTACAACGACGACGGGGCGGCCAAGCATCACACCAACCTGCTGATGAACAGCGATGGTGTGGACACCGCCCCGATCGCCACCAGCAGCTGACCACCCAGGAAACGCCTTACCTACAG
>JAOPZJ010000084.1 GCA_025964155.1 Solirubrobacterales bacterium | reverse complement strand
GGGGTGGCGGGCCTCCGGGTGCCGGACCACCGAGCCGCGGCCGGCGACGACGCCGCCGACGCCCACCGCCACAATCGAAAGGGCGACCAGCAGTTGGGCCGGCGGTGCGCCCCGTCCCGGGTCGGCGACTCGCATGCGTACGAGGGTACGCCGCAGTCAGCGTCAACGGTCCGAGCCTCCAGATCGCTACCGCGCCGCCCTCCCGCAGGCCCGGCTCCGCTGCTTCGGCAGTTGACGCAGAGGACCGCCGACAGGCCACGCTTCCCCTATCCGCGGGCTGCGCGAACGTTCAGCCGCGGCCGAGCATGCGCAGCGTTCGCGGGTCAGGGCCGTCGAACCGCCGGGCGAGCTCGTCGGCGAACAGCGGCTCGTCTGGCGCGGCTTCGCAGAACAGCGTCAGGGATGAGCGGAGCTTCAGCGCGTCGACGTCGCCGAGCAGCTGCGACGCGGACGACTGCGGGTGGGCGGCGAGCTGCCGCACGCATTCGCGCAGACGCACGCCGAGGACCGGATGCGCCGCGTACGCCCGCGCTTCCTGGATCCCGTCGAGGCCGAAGTGCACGGCGGCCGGGCTGCTGCCCAGGCCGGTGAGCTGCGGGAACACGAACCACATCCAATGCGTCCGCTTGCGCCCCGCCGCCAGCTCGCCGAGCGCCCGGCGGTACGTGCTGTCCCGGTCCTGCGCGACGATGAAACGTTCCAGATCCGTTGAAGGCATCCCCGCGACGGTAGCCGGGCCCCGGCGCGCGAGAGCACGCTCGGCGCCGCGATGGCCAGTTCCCGGGACGACGCTGTCGTCCGGTCGCATCCCGCGCGCGCGGCGCATCTCAGGCCGCGGCGCGTGCGTCGAACTCCCGCACCCATAGGCCTCTACTTGATGACGTCGTACACCTTGAAGAGCGGCAGGTACATCGAGATGACGATGAACCCGACCATGCCGCCGACGACGACGATCATCACCGGCTCCAGGATCGAGGTCAGCGCCTTGACGGCCGCCTCGACCTGGTCCTCGTAGAAGTCCGCGACCTTCGACAGCATCGTGTCCAGCGCGCCGGTCTCCTCGCCGACGCCGAGCATGTGCGTGACCATGCCCGGGAAGACGCTGGAGTCCTTCAGCGGCCCGCTGATCGTGCCGCCGCTGCGCACGGAGGCGATGACGTCCCCCATGGCCTCCTCGATCACCGCGTTGCCCGCGGTGCGGCCGGTGATCTCCAGGGCCAGGAGCAGCGGGACGCCGGCGCTCATGAGGGCGCTGAGCGTGCGCGACCAGCGCGCCAGCGCCACCTTCTGCACGATCATGCCGATGCCGAACGGGACGCGCAGACGGAAGCGATCCCACTGCGGGCGCCCCCTCTCGCTGACTTTCCACTTGCGGAAGGCGGTGACGACCACGGCGGTGACGCCGATGAGGATGTACCAGTAGCCCGTCAGCAGGTTGGATGCGCCGACGGTGACCTTGGTGATCGCCGGCAGCTCGGCCCCGCCGAACTGGTTGAAGACGCCGATGAAGACCGGGATGAGGAAGGCCACGAGCGCGAGGACGACGACGAGTGAGAAGCCGATGACGACCGCGGGGTAGGCCATGGCGGCCTTGACCTGGCGTCGCAGGGACTCCTCTTTCTCCAGCTGGTCGGCGACGCGCAGCAGGGCCTGGTCCAGCACGCCGCCGGTCTCGCCGGCCTCGGTCATCGCAACGAACAGCGGGCTGAAGACCTTCGGGTGGCGTGCCATCGCCTCCGACAGCGGCAGGCCGGCTTCGACGTCCTTGCGGATGGCGACGATCGACTTCTGCAGCAGCTCGTTCTCCGTCTGCGCCTCCAGCACGTACAGCGAGCGCAGGATCGTCATGCCGCTGTCCACCATCGTGGCCAGCTGCCGGGTCATGACGGTCAGCTCGGCCGCCTTGACCCGCTGGAAGAGCTTGATGTTCAGCTCGCGCGACGCGTGCTTGTCGGCGATGTCCAGCACGATCAGCCCGCGCTGCTTGAGCTGATCAGAGACGGCCTGCTTGCTCTCGGCCTCGACCTCTCCCCCGGCCTTGGAGCCGGTGAGGTCCATCGCCTTGAAGACGTACGTCGCCATGCTCAGGCCGCCGCGCCGTAGTTGGCGCCGCTCTGGAGCGTGGCCGCTCCGAGGATGCGCTTGAGCTCGTCGGGCGTCGAGGACTGGCCCTCCGCGGCCCGCTGGGTGATTGTGCCGGCGCGCACCATCGCGGCCAGCGCCGCGTCCATCGTCTGCATCCCGACCCCGGATCCGGTCTGCATCGAGGAGAGGATCTGGTGGGTCTTGCCCTCGCGGATGAGGTTGCGCACCGCGGCGGTCGGGATGAGGATCTCGCACGCCACGGCGCGCCCTGACCCGTCGGCTGTCGGCACGAGCGTCTGGGTGATCACGCCCTGCAGCGCGATCGACAGCTGCACCCGGATCTGCGACTGCTGGTGGGCGGGGAAGACGTCGATCACGCGGTCGATCGTCGATGGCGCGCTCTGCGTGTGCAGCGTCGCGAAGACGAGGTGGCCGGTCTCGGCGGCGGTCAGGGCGGTCGAGATCGTCTCCAGGTCGCGCATCTCGCCGACGAGGATGACGTCCGGGTCCTGGCGCAGGGCCGCCTTCAGCGCCGCGGCAAACGACTGGGCGTCGGCGCCGAGCTCGCGCTGGTTGACCATGCACTTGCGGCTGCCGTGCAGGAACTCGATCGGGTCCTCGATCGTGAGGATGTGCTCCTCGCGCGTGGCGTTGATCTCGTCCACCATCGCGGCGAGCGTCGTGGACTTGCCCGAGCCGGTCGGCCCCGTGACGAGGACGATGCCGCGCGGCTTGTTGCAGAGCTCGTGGACGACCGGCGGCAGCCCCAGGTCGTCGATCGGCGTGATCTGCGCCGGGATCAGGCGGAACGCGGCACCGAGCGCACCGCGCTGGAAGTAGGCGTTGACGCGAAAGCGCGCGCGGCCCGGGATGGCGTATGCGAAGTCCAGCTGCCACTCGGTCTCCAGGCGTTGGCGCTGGTCGTTGGAGAGGATCGAGTAGACGGTCTCCCGCGTCTCGGTCGCGTCCAGCACCGGATAGCCCTCCAGCGGCGTCAGGCGCCCACGGACGCGCACCATCGGCGGTGAGCCGGCGGTGAGGTGGAGGTCGGACGCCCGGCGTTCCAGGACATCCAGCAGAAGGTCGGCGAAGTCGAACCGCATCGTGGGGTGGATATCGGCGGTTGACCCCGAACCTTGACCTCCGGTCCCCAGGACCCGGCATACGGCGGGTGCGTGGGGGCCGCAGGCGCACCGCACAGGCTTCCGGCGTACCGGATAGCGTCCGGTCGATGCGGCGAGGGATGCTCATGACGATGGTGGTCACCGCGGCGCTGGCGGTCGCCGCCCTGCCCGCGGGCGCGAAGGTCCTCAGCGCGCAGACCGGCCTGCCCCCCGGCCAGAGCGGGTTCGTCTCGGTCGCGGGCCTGACGAGCGGCACGGGCTCGCCCCACCTGTACGACCAGCTCGCCAACTTCACCACCTTCCGCTGGAAGCCGGCCGGCTTCGGTCAGCCCGGCGCGACGGAGACCGTCCGCCCCGGCCTGACGGTCACGCGCGACGCGTACGGCGTCCCCAGCGTCACCGCGTCCAGCGAGCATGACATGTGGCTCGGCGCGGGCTATGCCGTCGCCCAGGACCGCCTGTTCCAGCTCAATGTCTTCCGCCGGGCCACCCAAGGGACATTGAGCGCCCTCATCGGGAAGGCGCGCCTGGACGACGACCGGATCGTGCGGCGCGACTTCTACACCCCGGCTGAGCTGGACCGAATGTACGCGGCGCTGCCGGCGAGCCTCCAGGACCGCTTCGCCGCCTACCGCGACGGGATCAACCTGTGGGTCGCACACGTCCAGGCCAATCCGCAGGACCTCCCGGCCGAGTTCGTCGCCACCGCGGAGCCTCTGCCGACGTGGACGACGCGCGACTCGGTCGCGATCGGGGTGTACCTGGCGCGAACGATCGCGACGAACGCCGACCCTGAGTCACTCGAGCTCTCCAACCTCCGCGGCGTGCAACTCGGCGGGGCCACGGCGCTACAGGCGCTCGTCCCGCTGCGCACCGCCCGTGCGCAGACGACGATTCCCGCCCGTGAGGGCGGCTTCCCGTCCCAGCCGGGTCGCACCCGCGGGCAGGAGCGTGCGGCCGCGCGCCGGTCGATCCGCTTCGCCAAGACGCTGCCGTTCCCCGACGCCGCCGGCGCCGGCGCGCTCGGCACCCCCG
>JAOPZJ010000145.1 GCA_025964155.1 Solirubrobacterales bacterium | reverse complement strand
GCACCCGCGCCGCCGCCCGCAGCGGTCATCACGCCGGCCCCGGCGGCGCCTGCCTCGCCGCCCCCGGCACCCGCCCCCGTCACCCGGAGCTCCTGACCGTGTCCGATCGCCACGACGTGACCTTTCGCTGCATGGGCGGTGACGTACGACTGCTCGTCGAGGGCGATGACCGCGCCGGCGCCGACGTCGACGTCGACGTCCGGGGCCTGGCGGCCGCGGCCCGCGGGTACCTGCTGGATTTCGACGAGCGCCTGTCGCGGTTCCGACCGCAAAGCGAACTCTGTGCCCTCAACGCGGACGGCCGCTCGACGGTCCCCGCCAGCCCGCTGCTGCGGGCTTGGGCGCGGGCGGCGACCTGGGCCGCCCACCGCACCAAGGGTCTGGTGGATCCGACGCTCGTCAGCGAGCTGGAGCGGGCTGGCTACCGGACCTCGCAGGCGGGGCACGCACCGATCGACCTGACCGCAGCGCTCGTGGCCGCGCCGCCACGGCGCCCGGCGCAGGCCTCACGCGGCGCCCGCTGGCGTGCGGTGGGCGTCGACGACGCAGCACGGACGATCACCCGCCCACCGGGTCTGCTCCTCGACACCGGCGGCACCGGCAAGGGGCTTGCGGCGGACTCGGCCGCCGGATTCCTGAGCGGGGCGGCGCGGTACGCCGTCGACTGCGCCGGGGACATCGCGATCGGCGGGACTGCCGGCGCGCCCTACGAGGTCCAGATCGAGCATCCGCTCACGCGAGAGGTGACGCACACCGCCGGCGTCGTCCGCGGTGGCATCGCGACGTCCGGCATCGACCGACACCTCTGGCGCACCGCTGACGGAGGCGTTGCCCATCACCTCCTGAACCCGGAGACCGGGCGTCCGGCCTGGACCGGTCTGATCTCGGTGACGGTGGTCGCCGCCAGCGTCCTGGAGGCCGAGACGCTGGCCAAGGCTGCGCTGCTGTCCGGTCCCGACGGGGCCCGCCGCGTGCTGTGGGGCCACACCGGCGTCCTCGTCCACGACGACGGCGATGTGGAGGTGCTGGACGCGGCGGACCGGCGCGCGCGCCTGGCCGCCCGTGAACTCGTGGAGGCGGGGCGATGAGCGGTCCAGATCCCCTGAACTACGGGTGGTGGCTGACGAGTCGCGCGGCGGCCGTCGTCGCGCTGCTCGCCGTCACCGCCTCCGTGCTCGTCGGGCTGCTGATGGCGACCAAGATCCTGAAGCGCCCCAAGCTCAACCGCACGTTGATGTCCGTCCACGAGCACACCGCGCTCGCCGGCCTGGTCGCGATCGCCGTCCACGGGCTGACGCTGCTGGGCGACCCCTGGCTACGCCCGGGCGTCGGCGGGCTCGTCGTCCCGTTCACGATGGCGTACCGCCCGCTGTACACCGGCCTGGGCGTCATCGCCGGCTTCCTGGCCGCGCTCCTGGGCCTGAGCTTCTACGCCCGCAAGCGGATCGGCGCCAAGCTGTGGCGGAAGATGCACCGCTGGACGATCGGGGTCTACGTCCTCGGCGTCGCGCACACCCTCGGATCGGGGACCGACGCCTCGACCGCCTGGATGCGCGTGCTGCTGGCGGCGACCGGCGCGCCGATCTTGTTTCTCACGCTGGTCCGACTGCTCCCGGGGCGCGAACGCCCGGCGTCGTCGCGAGCGGCAGCCGCAGCTCCAGCCGGCTCGCGCAGGTTGTCGCAACGCGCAGGCTAGCCCCGTCCGCCTCGGCCAGCGCGCGCGCCAGGTGCAGCCCGATGCCGGTCCCGCCGCCACCGCTTGCGCCGCGCTCGAAGACCCGTTGGTAATCCTCGCGTGCGATGCCCGCCCCGTCGTCCTTGACGCTGATCAGCGCGTGACCGTCCTCCTGCTTGACGTCCACGGTGACCGCACCGGAGCCGTGCCGGCCGGCGTTCTCGAGCAGCACGTCGAGGATCTGCCCGACCGTGCCCGGCGACACGAGGGCGTACGCGTGCCCCGCGCATGTCAGCGTCAGCACCCGCAGGTCCTGCCCGAAGATCGGCGCCCAGCGCGCCACGTGGTCGCGGGCGATCGCCACGACGTCGCCCTGGGCCGCGCGCCCGACGCGGTCCTCACGCGCGTGCGCCAGCAGATTGACGATCGTGGCCTCCAGACGGTCGGCCTCACGGAGCGCGGCGGCGGCCTCGCGCTCGCGCGCCGCCGGCTCGTCAACCTGTGCCAGCTCCTCCATCCGCAGCCGCAACGCCGTCAGCGGCGTGCGCAACTGGTGGGACACGTTGGAGGAGAACTCGCGCTCGCGAGCGACGAGGCGGGCGATGCGCTCGGCGCTGCGGTCCAGGGCCTGGGCGATCGCGTCGATCTCGGGCACGCCGGAGCGCGGAGCACGCACCGAGAAATCGCCGTCCCCCAGGCGGGCGGATGTCAGCGCCACCCGCTCCAGCGGCGCCGAGAGACGGCGGGCCTGGATCGACGCCAGGACGACGGCAAATGCCACGCCCCCGCCGGCCAGCAGGATGAGCAGCGCCCACGCCCGGTGCACGCGGTGGTTCTCCTCGCTCAGCGGCGCGGCCGCCGTGACGGTGCTGTTGCGCGAGGAGCCTGCGTGCACTCTCCGCATCGCGCCGCCGTCGGTCGACCCGGCGGCGATGGTGCTGCCGTTGACGAGCGTCACCGTCACCTGGTGGCCGCGCACGACGTGCCGGCGCAGGAGCGCAGCTCGGATCGGCTTGCCGGCCTCCAGCCGATCGTCGATGACCGCCGCGACCGCGTCTGCCTCGCGCTCCAGGCGCGCGGTCTGATCGGTCCGGACCCGCGCCGCCTCGACGAGCGCGAGCGGCACGCCCAGCACGAGCACCGCCACGAGCGCGATCAGCGCAGTGGAGGTCACCAGACGGCGGCGGACGGTCACGGTTCGAAGCGCAGGCCGACGCCACGGACCGTCATCAGGTGACGCGGGTCCTGGGCGTCGTCTCCGATCTTGCGGCGCAGCCAGGACACGTGCATGTCGAGCGTCTTGGTCGAACCGAACCAGTTCTCGTCCCAGA
Organism: Solirubrobacterales bacterium; assembly: GCA_025964155.1. GTDB lineage: Bacteria > Actinomycetota > Thermoleophilia > Solirubrobacterales > Solirubrobacteraceae > Paraconexibacter. The sequence continues at coordinate 4,399 of JAOPZJ010000145.1, read as the reverse complement.
CCTCGGCCATGATCCGCTCGCGGGTGACGACCCGACCGGCCTCGCGCATGAGCAGCGCGAGCAGGTCGAACTCCTTGGGCGCGAGCTCGATCTCCGCGCCGTCCACCCACGCACGCCGTGCCGACGCATCCAGCGCGACGTCACCCGCCTCCAGCCGCTCGGGCTCCCCGCGTCGCAACTGGACCCGCACGCGTGCCAGCAGCTCAGCGAGGCTGAAGGGCTTGGTGATGTAGTCGTCAGCGCCGGCATCCAGGCCGTAGACGGCGTCCAGCTCACCGTCCTGCGCGGTCAGGAAGATGATCGGCACCGTGGGGCGGTCGTTCCGGACGCGGCGGCAGACTTCCAAGCCGTCGATGCCAGGGAGCGCGATGTCCAGGACCAGGAGCGCGTGGGTGCCGGCGATCGCGGCCTCCGCCGCCACGAGGCCGTCGGCGAACCACTCCACCTGATGGCCTTCCCGCTCCAGCGCGCGGATCAGCGGCTCGCGGATGCCATCGTCGTCCTCGGCCAGGAGCAGGTGAGCCACCAGAGGAGGGTAGAACCCCCAGATGAGGAGGCCAACAACCATGACCCGGTCGACCCGAAGGCCTCCCCCGATGCAGTCAGGACGCGGCCAAAGTCGACAGCGTCGTTTGCCAAACCTTTGCCCGGCGCCGACCGAGTGGTGACCCAGGGGTCGTGAAGCTGGTTCTGATCGCACATCGACCGAGGAGGCCCGGCCTATGCCTGACCACACCGCCATACACCCCGACACCCACACCGCCATCGTCCGCGACGCCGCCACCCGCGGCACCGTCGCCGTCGGCCTGGCCGGCATCGCGCTCATCCACGTGATCGACGGCGTCGGCAAGTGGTCTGAGACCCGCTACTTGTTCTGGCTGTTCATGGGCCTCATCGTGAGCAGCCTGGCCGTCGCCGGCGCGGTGCTGTTCACGGGGACGCGCGCCTCGCTGCTGGCGGCCGCGGGCCTGTCCGCCAGCGCCCTGGTCGGGTACGTCCTCAGCCGCACCACGGGTCTGCCGAACGCCACCGGGGACATCGGCAACTGGGGCGAGCCGATCGGACTGGCCAACGTCGTCATCGAGGCGGCCGTGATCCTGGTCGCGGCGCCCGCTGCCCTGCTGGCTGCGCGCGGCGGTGCGGCCGTGCGCACTCCCGCCGTGCACGCCGCGCGCGCCGTGCGCGCATCGGCTTGACGGTCGCTGCACCCGCGGACCGATTGGCGGTCCGCGGGTGCCGGTCATCCGGCGCGGTTCAGACCGTGAAGGACTTGAAGCCCGTCGCCGTCTTGCGCAGCGGCGGCGCGCCGGCGTAGGTCGCGCGCACGCGCCACTTGCCCTTCCGCTTGAGCTTCTGCTTGAAGGCGAACGGCTTGGCCGCGTTGCTTCCGCCCTTGTGGAACGTCGTCCACTTGTAGACGTAGCGCTTCTTGCCCTTGACCAGGCTCTTGACCTGCTGCTTGACGTAGAGCTGCCACTCCACGCGCACCCGGCCGGAGAGCGACACGCCCGCGGGACCCGTCAGGCGCCCGCTGAAGGTGCAGGTCAGGCCCTTGCACTTGGGGTTCTTGCCCGTCGGGAGCGTGATCTTGGTCGTGTAGGCGGTCTTGATGCACGTGACGCCCTTGCAGACCTTGACCGAGGCCGAGCCCACGTTCCCGTTGACGTCTCGCGCCTGCACGGTGATCGTGTGTGCCCCGTCGGCCAGCTTGGATGCGCCGAAGTAGTCCTGCTTGACGACGACACCGTCCTTCGCCGCGAAGTTGCCGATCGCCTGCGGGTTGCCGTCGACCCTGAAGGTCAGCCGCAGCAGGCCGGAGGGGGTCACGCCGGCGGGCGCCGTGTCCGTGGCGGACGCCTGGATGAGCAGCCTCCCGGTGTAGCCGAAGTCCGGGGTCGGCGAGATGATGCGCACTGTGGGAGCGGCGAAGTCCCCACAGGGAGCGGTGGTCTTGCCGCCGTCGGCCACCACCTTGGTGAAGGCGTCGTACGACGGTTTGTGCGACCCGTCGGCCGCGACCAGGCCGTAGTGCCGCAGCTCGTTCGCCGACTGGCCGGGGTCGTCGAACATCGTGAACCAGAAGCCGGCCACGAGGTACGGGTCCTCCGCCATGCAGCCGTAGGCGTGCGTGAGGAACTTGGCCTGGTTCTCGACGGTGACCCCGTCCGAGCGGGTGCCCGAGTTCGGGATACGGCTGCAGGTCGACGCCTTGCCTCCGGTGCTGGTCCAGCCCAGCTCGGTCATCCAGATGCCCTTCTCGCCGTCTGAGTTGGCGAGCATGACCTGACGGACGCTGCGGTAGCCGAGAAACGCGTACCGGCCGACGCGGTCGTTGTGGTCGGACTCGCGATAGAAGGCGTCCGGTCCAAGCTCCAGGCAGGCGGTGTCCGTGTGGACGGCGACCCCATCGAAGCTGCCCTTGGCGCCGCTGTCGTACAGCTGCTGGAGGTAGTCGGCGTTGTTGCCGGTCAGCGGCCCCACGAGAATCGCCGAATCGCCCGCGAGCGGCTTGGCGGTCTTGTAGGTGGCCTTGAGGAGCTGGCTGTAGGGACCGGCCTGCTCGGGCGACGGAGCGTGCCAGAAGAGCTCGGCGTCCTGCTCGTTCCAGACCTCGTAGGCGGCGACGCTGCCCGCGTCACGCGTGTGCCGGACGAACTGCGCGAAGAAGTCGGCATAGTCCTGCGGGTCGGTCGGCGGCACGTTCTGGTCGACCGGCGAGCCGTTGGCCCACGCCGGCGCTCCGACGATCACGAAGATCGGCTTGGCGCCCGCAGCGTTGACCTGGCGGATCGCGTTGTCGATCTGGGTTGCGAGGTTGGCTGCGCCGGCATCCTTGCTGGGATAGCTGTCGCCCTTGCTCGGCTGCAGGGTCCGCCACTCCACGAAGAAGCGGACGAGCTTGGCGTTGGTCGCCAGTGCCTTCGCGATCTGGCCTGGATCGTTCCCGGCGACGTTGATCCCCGGCTGGGCCGCCTGGGCGGCGGCGGGGACGAGGACGAGGACCGTGGCCAGCGCGACGCACGCGGCAAGCAGGCGACGGCGGGGACGGAAGGAAAGGGTCATGGAGTCCATTCGGTGGAACCTGCGCCTGCTTGAAAGTCGACCTTTCGGGTCGACGCGCAGACGATACGCGATCCGGGGTAGTGCTTTGCCCCAACTCGTGCCATCTGCCGTCCGAGCGCGAACGACCACCCGCGCTTGCGCACCGCTCCCCGGCTTATGCCGCCGGCAGGGCGCGCGGCACGGAGTCGCGCAGGCGCTGCAGCAGCCCGGCGACCTCGCCGTCCTGCGGGGCCAGCTCGACCGCCCGCATCGCGGCGACGATCGCGTCGCTCACGCGGTCGGTGCGGGCCAGGGCGTGCGCGTGACGGGACCACGCGACGGGGTTCTCCGCGTCCAGGTACACCGCCTGCTCGGTGGCGGTCACCTCGCCGCCGATGTCTCCGCAGAGCTGGTGCGCGAGCGCGAGATCCAGCAGCGCCTCCACGGACGGGCCCAGCCGCCGCGCCTGCTCGAGCGCGGCGACCGCCGCCTCGCGTTGCATGAGGCGCAAGCGCAGGCGACCGACGCGCGCGTAGGCGCTCGCGTCCGGCGCACCGCGCGCGGCGGAGCGATCGGCCGCCTCGGCGGCCAGGTCGTACGCACGCATGTCCTCGTAGATGCGGCTGGCGTAACGGTGCGGTGCGGGGCGGTCGCGGTCTGCCCGAGTCCAGTCGCGCACTGCACGGCCGGCGGCGGGCAGGTTGCCGCCCTGCCAGAAGGCGAGCGTCATGAGGCGCAGCACGGGGACGTTGTCAGGTTCCGCGTCACGCGCGTAGATGAGGCGCTGGGCGGCCAGCTCGTACTTGCCCTCGGCCATCGCATGCTGCGCGGCGGTGAGGAATCGCTGCACGCGCTCGGCGCCCGGGTCGGGCGTGGAGAAGTCGACGAACTGCAGGCTGCCGGCCGGCACGGTCCGCACCCCGACCTGGAATTTCACCCGCGCCCACTGCTGGATGTCGTCCTCCTCGCCGGTGAAGTAGATGCCGGTGACGCTGCCCACGCCCCACTCGGGGTAGGACAGGCAGCGGCAGTAGCGGTGCACGACCGAGTGGTCGGGGACCTGGGCGCCGAAGGGGTCGTTCTCGCGGCGGTCGGCGGCGTGGGCGCGCTCACGCTCCTGCGCCTCGTAGTTGCGCCGGCCGGCCTCCTCGCGCGCCCGCCGGGCCGCGGCGGCGCTGACCTTGACCGCGGTGCGCGAGACGCGCCCGCCACGCGAGTCCTCCGCCATCCGCTCGAGCGTGTCGGCGGCCTCGTTGATCGCCTTCAGGTGCCGCTCGTGCTCGTACTGCTTGCCTGGCGGGGCCAGATCCGGATGCCAGATCTTCGCCAGGCGGCGGCGCGCCAGCTGCACCTCCCG
>JAOPZJ010000137.1 GCA_025964155.1 Solirubrobacterales bacterium | reverse complement strand
GGCGGTACCGAGTTGCTGCTCGTGCTGCGCGCCGGCATGGCTACGGTGCGGTCGCTCGTGGACGTGAAGAGCGTCCCCGGAATGGCGAGCTGCTGGACGGCATCCGGGTCGCTTCGGATCGGCGGTGCCGTGCCGCACGCGCGCCTGACCGCGCTGAGCGGCTTTGCGGCCCTCGCCGAGGCGGAGGGCTGGGTCGGCAACGTGCGGGTCCGCAACACGGGGACGCTGGGCGGCAACCTCTGCTTCGGCGAGCCGCACGGCGACCCCCCCACGGCGCTGCTCGTCCACGACGCGCGACTGCGGCTGGCGAGCGTTCGCGGCGAGCGCGAGCTGAGCCTCGAAGCGTTTCACGTGGGCGTCCTGGAAACCGTCCGCGAGCCGGACGAGGTCCTGACCCAGGTGATCGTTCCCGAGCTGCCCCGGCATGGGACCGCGTACCTGCGGTTCGCGGCGGCCGAGCGGCCGAGCGTCGGTGCAGCGGCAGCGACGCGCGTGCAGACCGGTCGCCTACGCGACGTACGCATCGCGGTGGGGTGCGTCGGGCCGCACGCGGTGCGCTGCCCGGCGGCCGAGGAGGCCGCCGACGGCTTGCCGGCCGATGGCGACGACGAGCTGCTGCGCGCGGTCGGCGAGCTGGCGGCGTCCGAGGTCGACGCGGTCTCAGATCACTACGGGCCGGCGAACTACAAGCGTCAGCTCGTCGCCACGCTCGTTCGGCGGGCCCTCCGCCGGGCGGCCACCCGGGCACCCGCTGACGTCTGAGCGGTCAGGCCTGCACGGTGGCGCTCGGCACCGCTGATGCCGACGCTTCACCTGAGCGAGCGACGCGCTCTAGCTCGTCGAGGAGGAGCGGGCCAAGGCCGACAGCGGCGACGAGTTGGAGCACGGCGAGCAGCGCGAAGGAGAATGACCATCCGGCGGTCTCGACGATCAGCCCGTACGCCGGGGGCATCAACCCGCTCCCGATCGAGACGATCGTCGTCTGCACGCCGAGCGCGCGTCCCGCGCGTTGCGGACCGGCGATCTCCGCGGCTGCGGTGAACGACAAGCCGTTCCAGCTCATCGAGAGCACCCCGGCGGACAACAGGACGGCAAGGGTGAGCCCGAGCGAGGACCGCTCGGCGACGAGGGCGCTGAGCGCGAACAGCGCCGCGGACGCCACCGCGATGCGCCGCATGAGCGGGATGCGAAGGCCCGACTGATCCGAGAGCCGCCCGACGGTCGGGCGGGCGAGCGCGCCGACGACCTGGATGGCCGCCAGGCAGGCACCGGCCGTCGCGACGCTGACCCCCCGTGCGTCGTGGAGGAAGAGCACGATGAACGTCAGGATCGCCGTCTGGGCGGCAAGCAGGCAGGCGGCGCAGGCCGCCATGCGCCACGTGCGGGGATCGCGCAGCGGCGATGGCCCGTCGCCGGACGAGCCGTCCCGCTCCGTTGACGGAGCCTCCCGCACCCAGCGGATGGCGACCAGCCCCCCGACGAGCATCCCCGCCGCAAGGGCGAGGAACGCCGCCCGCATCGAGAACGCTGCGCTGAGCGCGGGCAGGGCGAGCGCCGCCGCAGCGCCGCCCAGTGGCAGCGCCATTTGGCGGATGCCGAGCGCCGTGCCGCGTTCGTTCAGCGGGAACCAACCCATCACCGAACGCCCGCTGGCGGTCACAGCGCTGGCCCCGAGCATGCCGGTGAAGAGCAGCGCCACGACGAGCGGGACGACGTCGTCGACCAGCGCCGCGGCCGCGAGCGCCAGCGATGCCCCGATCAGTCCGCTACCGAGCACGAGGCGCTCGCCACGGCGGTCGGCCAGGGCCCCCCAGGCGTAGGTCGTGAGCATCTGTCCGAGCGCCAGAGCCCCCAGCAGGAGGCCGACGCCGCCCAACGACAGCGAGTACCGCTCGCGCAGTTCCGGGGCGAGCACGGGGAGACCCATGCGGACGGCGGCGTACGACGCGGCGACGACCACGCCAACGGCGAGGATGGTCCAGCGATACGGCGGTGGCGCGGCGCTCACGGCGCGCGGATCGGTCAACTGAACACGGCGATGCGTGGACGCGCCACGACGGCGTCGGGCATCTACCGGTGCGGCGGGTCCCAGCCGCAGATCTCCAGCGCAGCGAGCGCGTAGACCTTGGCCGCCTGCGCGATCTCCTCGATCTCGACCTGCTCGGAACGGACGGACCAGCGCGTGCCGCGCGGGCCGAACTTGCAGCACGGGATGCCATGCTCGTTGAGCACGTTCATGTCCGTCCAGATGGATGCCCGTTCGACGGTGACCCGTGGCGGCGGCGTCCCGTTGAGCGCCTCGAAGGTCTCGGCCAGCGTTCGCGCCACGGGCGCGGCGTCGGGCGCCTCATAGCCCATCTGCGAACGGTACATCTGGATCTCGCAGCGGTCGTCGACGCCGGCGAGGAGCTGACGCAGCGCACGCTGGACGGTCAGCGGCCGCAGCTCGGGCGGCAACCGCACGTCGACGTAGATCGAGCAGCGGCCGGGGTGGTAGTTCGGCCGGAACGGCGCGCCCCCCACGATGGCACCGACGTTGACCTTGGGCATCAGCGGCCCGTCGACGGCCGACTGGAAGACGCTCACGGACTCGAACTCGGCGGCCCAGCTCTCGACGGCGGCGATGATCGCCGTCATGCGCACGATCGCGTTGACCTCGGCGGTCGGCTCCTCCTCGCGGGTCACGCCCCAGGACGCGTGCGGGTGGCCGAACGTCGTGATCTTGAACTGGGCGACGCCGGCCTGGGCGCAGATCACCTGGAGCGCTGAGCCGTCGGCGCAGATCGCGTAGTCCGCCTGCCCGCCATGGGCGATGAGATGGCGGGTGCCCGTTCCCTCGCCCCGGAAGCTGCCGGACTGGTACTCGTCGATCGGGGTGCGCGAGATCTCGCCCGCGACGGCGGCCAGGACGAGATCCCCGCGCAGCTTGACGCCCGACTGCGCGAGTGCCTTGCCGGCGACCATGAACGCGGCCAGACCGCACTTCATGTTCGATGCGCCCAGGCCATAGACCTTGCCGTCGCGGACGACGCCGCGAAGGTCCTCCACGGGCTCGAGCCGTTCGGCGAACATCGCATCCGTCTCATCAAAGCCGGTGAAGCTCGTATCCATGTGGCCGTTGATCATGAGCGTCGCGCCGGTGCCATCGCCCTCGAGGACGCCGATCGCGTTCAGGCGCTGCTCGTCGATCTGCTGCCGGATTGCCCGCAGGCCGTTGCGCTCGTACCAGCCGAGGATGAACTCGCCGATCTCGCGCTCGGACCCGGTCGGGCTGGGGATGTCGACGAGGTCACGGGTGAGCTCGCCGAGCTCGGCGTCGTCGATGGCGCCGACGATGTCGTCGGCAATCTGCTTCGTGGTCATCGATGTCCTGTCGTTCGGGGAAGGGAAGCGCGGACGGCTTGGAGTCAGACGAGCGCTTCGGCCGAGGCGCGCTCGTAGGCGAGATGGGCGAGCGCCACGTCCTGGCTTGCCAGTCCCTGGCTCACGAGCACGATGCGCTGGGACGGCGTCGTACGACCCGGATGGACGCCTCCCAGGACTTCGGCGAACGTCGCGTCGATCATGTCCGGCGCGCCTTCGCCGAAGCACTGCACGAGTTCGCCGGCGAGCTGCTCACGGCTGTCGACGAGGAACAGGTCGGCCCCGTTCACGAGCTCGGGGGTGAGCTCGACGGTGTCGAGGGCGGCCACGACGGCGCCCGCGGAGACCCAGGAGTCTTCGACGAGGGGCCGCTGCGCGCTCGTGCAGGTCAGCACCAGGTCGGCCTCGCGGACCGCCTCCTCGACGGAATCCGTGGCGTGGGTGGCGATGCCGTAGGTCTCGGCCGCCCACGCCGCAAAGCGCTCGCGGCTCTCGGGCCGGCGTGAGGCGACGCGCAGGCGCTTCAGGTTCGGCAGCAGCTTGAGGCAGTAGGGCAGGGCTGTGCGCGCGAGATGACCGGCGCCGACGATCGCCAGCTCGCTGGCATCGGGGGCACTGACCCGGGCAGCAGCCACGACGATCGAGGCGACGGTGCGTTGCGCGTAGTTCCACGACTCGTCGACGAGCGCGATCGGCTGGGTGGTCGTCGGATCGATGAGCAGGATCAGTCGTGTTCCGCCGCCCGAGTCATCGTCGCCGGGATGGCAGACGATGCGGACGCCCGCGATCGGGATGTCCTCCAGGACGCAGGCCTTGACGTGGTAGTCGTTGCCCGCCTCATCGCCGAGGATGTTCAGGCTGCGCGGCGTCGGCCACGTGATGCGGTCCAGACGCTCCCACTCGAGCGCTTGGCTGACGCGCTCCAGCACGTCGTCGAGGTCCAGGAGCTGTGCGCACTGCTCGTTCGTGATGCTCAGCATGAAGTCTTTCTGGTGGTGGTGCGGTCGTGCGCGTTCATGAGCCGAAGTCCGCGCGTGTCCGCCACGGCAGGATGCGTTGCTCGGCGGCCTCGACAATGGACATGAGGAGGTACCCCACCAGGGTGGTGAACAGCACGCCCGTGAGCAGCCGGGTGACGTTGAAGGTCGAACCGGCCGTGACGAGGACCTCGCCGAGGTTGTCGACGGCGAGCAGCAGGTCCGCGACAATGGCGCCGCGGAAGGCCCGTCCGACGCCGAGCCGCAGCCCGGTCAGGAGGTAGGGCATCGCCGCCGGGACGACGACGTGGCGGACGAGCTGTCGCCTGGTCAGGCAGAAGGCCGCCGCCGTCTCGATCATCTCGGCGGGCACCGATCTGATGCCGCTCTCGGTGTTGACGAGGATGACGAAGACGGAGAAGGCGACGACGAGGAAGACCTTGCCCCAGAAGTCGATGCCGGTGTACACGCCGATGATCGGGATGAGCAGCGTGATCGGCGCGGCGTACGCCGAGTTGATGAGCGGCGTGAGCGTGTTGTCGGCGACATCGGACGCCGCGACGAGCAGGCCGAGTCCGATGCCGAGCACCGCGGCGATCAGCAGCCCGACCACCATGAACGACATCGTCCCCAGCATGGCGTTGGGGAGCGTGCCGTCGGTGATGCCGTTCCAGAGGTCCGGGCCGACCTCGGTCGGCGATGCCACGGCGTATTGGTCAGGCTGAGTGGCGTACCACTGCCACAGGCCGAGGAACGCCACGAGTGAGCCGACGCGCAGCAGTCCGAAGCGGACGCGCCGGGAGAGCAGGGTCTTCGGGCGCGGAGGCGCCGGCACCGGAATCGTGCTCATTCGCCCTTGAACCCCCGGACGCCTCGCTGGACCTCGCTCCATGGGGCGACGAGCAACTGCACACGTTCGATCGCCCAGCTTCCTATCGCCCCGACGGCGACGATCAGCAGCGTGATCGCGAAGTACTGGTCGAGCTGCCGCGTGCCCCCGAGGTCGCGGAGCAGCCCGCCCAGGCCTGTCGTGACCCACAGCTCGGCGATGACCATGCCCTTCACGGCGAAGCCCCAGCCCAGACGCAGGCCCGCGGCGATGTACGGCAGCGCGCCGTGGACGATGACGTGCCGCGCCAGTTGGAGACGCGAGGCGCCGAAGCTTCTCGCGGTCTCGATGTACCGCGCATCGATGTTGCGGACACCCGCCGCCGTGTTGATGGTGATGTAGAGCACCGAGAAGAGGAACACGACGACGACCCGCAGCTGCAGCCCGGCGCCGAAGAGCAGGATGAAGAACGGCAGCATCGCTTCGAGCGAGGTGACGAACAGCGCCCGGACATAGACGCCGAGCGTGGCTTCGCCGATCAGCGATGCCCCGATGATGATGCCTGCGGGCACACCGACGAGCACGGAGAGGCCATACCCGACGAGGAGCTGGCGGAGGCTCTCCGCGAGCTGCGTCAGGTGTCCGTTGGAGATGAACTGGACAAGTCCGCTGCCAGTCTCGGTGACTGACGCGAAGTAGAACGGTCCGGCGATCATCCCGAAGATCTGCCACGCGACGAGGAGACCGCCCCACACGACGATGCGCTGTTGGGTGCGGCTCATCGTGCTCAGCCGGGGCCGTGACAGGCGCCGCCGTCGTGCCGGTGTGGCGACGGCACCCGGGCGTTCCACGGCCGTTGGGGAGGAAGGTGTCACGCGAGCGTCCTCATTCGGCATGCTGCTCGCCGCGGAGCAGCTCCCAGACGTGGTCCTTGAGCCGGACGAACTCCGGTGAGCGCCGCACATCGTCGGCACGCGGTCGCGGTAGGTCCACCGTGATGTCCTCGAGGATCTGCCCGGGGCGGTTGCTCATGACCAGGACCCGGTCTGAGAGGAAGACGGCCTCCTCCATGTCGTGGGTGACGAACAGCACGGTCTTCTTGAACTGCTCGACGATGAGCGCCAACTCGCCCTGCAGGACGACCTTCGTCTGCGCGTCGAGCGCCCCGAACGGCTCGTCCATGTACAGCAGGGTCGGGTCGACGGCGAGGGCGCGAGCCAGGCCGACGCGCTGTTGCATACCCCCGGAGAGCTGGGACGGATAGGCGTCGGCGAAGCTCTGCAGGCCGATCATCTCAAGCAGCCTGTCGGCGGTCGCGCGGCGCTCGTCGCGACCGACACCGCGCATCTCGAGCCCGAACTCCACATTGCGACGGGTCGTCCGCCACGGGTAGAGATTCACGCTCTGGAACACCATCGCACCGGACGGCGACGGCCCGGTGACGGGCTTGCCGCCGACAAGCACCTCCCCCGCTTCCGCGCCGACCAGACCGTGGACGATGCGCAGGAGCGTGGACTTGCCGCAGCCACTGGGCCCGATGATGGAGACGAACTCGCCCGGCTCGACCGTGAAGCCGATCGAGTCCAGGGCGTGCACGTGCTCGCCACCTTTGGTGGCGAACCACTTGGAGACGCCATGGACCTCGATTCGGCCGCTCATCTCGTTCCCGGTCGCAGCCGCCCTCCGGACGTGCTGAAGGTCGGCGGTCATCGTCCTAGGCCTTCGCGGCGGTCATCGCCCGCGTGTCCACAGCCTTGGAGTAGGCCGGCTCCTTGATGAAGATCTCAGCGGTCTTGGCGAGACCGGCCGAGAGGCCGTAGGCCGCCTCCGTGAGGACCGGATCGGTCGGCCAGATCTTGTTCTGGACCGCGAAGTCCCACAGCTTCTTCAGGACATCGTCGGCCGGCGGCTCCGACACGAGCTTCTTCACGGCTGTGCTGTACTCGGCGTAGTCCTGCGTGAAGGCCGAACAGGCCGCCGTCACGGACTTGGCAAGTGCGATGGCGGTCGCCTGGTTGGTGTCAAGCCAAGGCGTGAGGGCGGCGAAGGCATTGATGGGATACACCGGGACGTCGACGCTCTTGGCGAGGATCTTGGCCTGCGGCTTCTGCTTCTGAACGGCCCAGAACTGGTCGATGTGCATCATCGCCGCGTCGACTTGACCGGCGGCCAGGGCGGCCTGGCGCTGCCCCGAGGACTCCAGCACCGTGTACCCCGGAAGGCTGCTGACCGTCGTCCCGCTCTTGGTCAGGTTGATGATCGCCTGGAGCTCAGCACTCGACGAACCGCCCTTCGAGTCAGAGCTGACGCGCACGCCGTCCTTGAAGATGTCGTCGAAGGTCTGCGCCTTCCCGGCGCCCGCGAGCACGTTGTCGTCACGGTTGCGGGTGAGCGCGAAGATCTTGATCGGCAGGCCCTGGCTGATGGCGGCCATCGAGCCGAAGATGCTGCCGCTGATCACGTCGGCCTTCTTGGAGAGCGCCGTCTGGATGGCGACGCTATGGGAGTCGAACTGCAGGATGTCGTCGAGCGTCATCTTGAGCCCGAACTGACTGCCGTAGAGCACGGGGCCCGCCAGCTGGTGAATGAACATCGGCAGGACCGACGTCGACGAAGCGATCTTGGGCCTGGTGATGAGCGCAGCCGGCGCCGCGGAACCCCCAGACGCCGAGGACTTGTCGTTGCCGCACGCGGCGAGGAGCGTGCCGGTGCCGCCCAGCAGGCCGGCGGCACCGAGCAGCCGACCGGAACGGCCGACAAAGGCGCGGCGGCTGAGGCCGTCGCGCATCGGGTTCACATCGTCTTGGGTCATCTGGCGCAGTTCCCTCGGGAACACCGGTGGCGGATTCCAGCCGGTGTCAACTGGACTGACAACTTACCTGAGACGTCAAGCCAGTCAAGGCCTATCCGCAACATCTCCTACCGGCTCCCGAACAGTTCGATCTTGTTGCCGTCGGGGTCGGCGACGTACAGCGAGATCCCGTAGGCGGACGGCTCGGGACCGGCGAGCGGCTCGATGCCGGCGGCCCCGAGCTGCTCGGCCAGTCGCACCACGTTCCGCGTGTGGAACGCCAGGTGCTCGACCGGGTTGCCGCTCGAGTTACGGCCAGGGATGAGGCCGAGGCCCTGTTTCGTCACGACGAGCGGACGACCGTCGCGGAACGGCTCCTCCTTGTGCACCTCAAAGCCGAGCGTGCCGACGTAGAACTCCAGCGAGCGCTCAAGGTCGATCACCTCGAGCAGCGCGTGCTGAAGGCGCCAGACGGCGGGCGGGCGGTCCGCCGGCTTGACGAGGTCGGTCCGGTCGATGCCCAGGATGCCGGCCTTCGCCCAGTTCTCCTTGGGATATTCGTCGATGGCGACGTGCAGCGCTTCGACGGACGCGTCGCCGTGCTCCACCATGGCCTCGGTGAGCGCTTTGGCGAGCGCTCGCTTCTGATCGGCGCCGCGTCCTTCCCAGATCTGGACGGTGACAACGGGCATAACGGTTCCTCTCGTATACTGGACTGACAACAGACCATATACGGCGCACGTTGGATCCGGCAACTGCGAAGCGCCCCCGAGGCTGGGCCCCCGTCCCTCGGCGCAGAAGAAGAACTCCGGCGAGGTCAGTGGTAAGTGGTCTGATGACTGATACATTGCCGCGGATGAGCCTGTCCCCTCCTCTTGGTCCGTCCGCCGCCCGCGCCGAAGCCGGGCACGAGATCCTCGTCCGTGTCGGCGATGCGTTGCAGCGCGAAGGACTGGACGTCCTCGTCGCGACCTCGCCTGAGAACCTCGTCTACGCCTCCGGTGCCGCTCCGCCGTCACAGCGCACGGTCCGCTCGCGCCTCGCCGCGGCGGTCATCGCCGCGGACGGGCCGACCGAGACGATCGTCGTGATGCTCGAGCGTCCGCTCGTGCTCACACAGACCTGGCTTGATCGCGTGACGGCGTACGTCGAATTCGAGCAGCACCCGATCGACGCGATCGCCACCTCGCTCCGCGATCGCGGCTTGGCGGACGGGCGCATCGGCATCGAGACGGCGCACCTGTCGCACGACGACGTCGAGCATCTGCGCGCGGCACTGCCTGACGCTGAGCTGCGGTCGACGGACACGCTCTGGTCACGGCTGCGCATGATCAAGACGCCGTCGGAGATCGCCGCCATCCGAGCGATCGGCGCGGCCGCTGAGCGGATCACGGCCGAGTGCGTGCAGCTCGTGGGCGAGGGCTCCACCGAGCGGGAGCTGGGTGACCTGATCACCGATCGCTACCTCGCCGCCGGGGGGGACGCGCTGACGATGCTCGTGGTCGCCGCGGGTGAACGTTCGGCGCACCTCAACGGGCCGCCGACCGACCGCGTGCTGCAGCGTGGAGATGTCGTGCGAACCGACGTCATCGGCACGGCGAACGCCTACTACTCCGATGTGGCGCGCACGGCGATCGTGGGCGATCCCGACCAGGCCCAGCAGCGCGTCTACGACGTCCTTTCGGCGGCGCACGACGCGTGCCTGTCGATGCTCCGTCCGGGCGTCCTCGGCACCGACGTGTACCGCGTCTACCACGACGCGATGGTCGCGGCGGGCCTGCCCGCCTACCACTTCGTCGGTCACGGCTTGGGCGTGACCCTCCACGAAGAGCCGTTCATCAGCCCGAGATCCACGATTGCCCTGGAGGCCGGAATGGTCCTATGCATCGAGCCGCTGACGTCCATCGAAGGTCAATTCGGCATGCAGGTCGAGGACGAGATCCTCATCACCGAGAATGGGTGCGAGCCACTGACCCGCGCCGGTGCGCTGCTGCGCATCGGTGTCGCCTGATGTTGATCACCGGATGTGAGGTCTTCCTCGTCGCGGTACCGACGCGCCGTGAGCACACCTGGGCCTCGAAGATGATCACCCCGATCGGCCACCACGCCATCGTCCGGATCGACACCGACGAAGGCATCAGCGGCTGGGGCGAGGCGCCGGCAATAGCGACCTGGGGCGGCGCGCACATGCGCCAGTACGGCGAGACGCCTGTCACCGTTCGCCACATGATCGTCGACTACCTGCTGCCGGCGATCACCGGGCTCGACCCTGCGGACATCGGCGTGATCCACGCGCGCATGGACCGCGTGGTCAAGGGCAATCCCTACGCCAAGGCCGCCATCGACATCGCCTGTCACGACTCAGCCGGGCGGGCGCTCGGCGTGCCGGTGTGGCGACTGCTGGGCGGCAAGCGCCGGGAGGGCATCGAGGTCGCGCACTCGCTGGGCATCATGCCGGTCGATGCGTGCGTGGCTGAGGCCGAGCAGGCCGTCGCCGAGGGTGCCCGGACGATCAAGTGCAAGACCGGCCTGGACCCTGAACGTGACGTCGAGCTCGTCCGCGCGCTGCGCGCGCGTCTCGGGGACGCAGTGAAGATCCGCGTGGACGGCAACGAGGGCTATGCGACCGTCCGCGAGGCGGTCGACGTGACGCGCCGTCAGGAGGAGTACGGCATCTTCCTGTGCGAACAGCCGATGGCCGGCGCGAAGGCGCTGGCACAGGTGGCCCGCCGCATCGAAACTCCGGTCATGGCCGACGAGTCCGCCTGGACCGTGCACGACATCCTGGAGCTCGACGCGTTGGAGGCCGCCTCGACGTTCTCCTGCTACGTCACGAAGCCCGGTGGACTGTTCCGCGCACGCCAGCAAGCCGAGCTTGCCGCGTCGCTCGGCATGACGTGCGACATCGGAGGATCGATCGAGCTCGGCATCGGCAACGCCGCCAACCTGCACCTCGGCGTGGCGCTGGAATGCGCCGTCCTGCCGAGTGTCTGTCCGGTGACGCGCCTGGCGGGCGTCGACGGACCCGAGATCTGTGGCGTCTACTACCGCGACGACATCGTCACCGAACGACTGCCGTTCCGAGACGGCGTGGTGCTCTGCCCGGACCTGCCGGGGCTCGGTGTGGAGGTCGACGAGGAAAAGCTCCGGCACTACTCCGGCGTGCCCGGGACGACGATGGTGGCCTGATGGGCGTCGTCGCGGTCCTCGGCGCCGGCGCCGGCGCGCTCGCTGCGGTCGTCGAGCTGTCCGCGGCGGGCCACGACCTGCGGCTATGGAACCGCCGGGCCGCGACGCTCGAGCCCGTTCAGCGCACCGGCGCGGTCGCACACACCGGCCTGCTGGGCGAGGGCCGGACGCCGCTGCGCTTGGTCAGCGTCGACCTCGCGCAGGTGCTGGACGGGGCCGACGTCGCCCTGGTCTGCCTCCCGGCGCTCGCCCACGAGCAGCTGGCCAAGGAGCTCGCCGCCATCGGCGACGTGCCGCCGGTCATCCTGAGTCCCGCGAGCCTGGGATCGAGCCTGTTGATCGACGCCGCGTTCGCGCGCGCGGGTCGATCCACCCCGGCTGTCGCCGAGCTGTCGACGCTCCCGTACGTCGCTCGCAAGCCGAGTGGAGACCACGTCCATGTCAGCGGCGTGGCTGAGGCGCTGCACGCGGCGTGCCTCCCGGGCGCGGAAACGGCGTTGAACTGGGCAACGAGGCTCTACCCGGCCTGCGACCGCGAGACCGACGTCCTCGCCACCGGCCTCGCGAACGTCAATCTCGTGCTTCACCCGCCGGCCGCGGTCCTGGGCGCGGCCTGGGTGGAGGCAACCAAAGGCGACTTTCGCTTCTACGCGGACGCCACGACGCCGGGTGTCGCGCGGACGATCGCGGCCCTGGACGCCGAGCGGCTGGCCGTCGCGCGGGCCTTCGGACACGACCTGGTCTCGTTGCTTGGCGAAATGGAGCGCATCGGCACGGTGCAACGGGGCAGCGAGGCCGCGGGCGACCTGAGCGCGATCGCGGCAGGCGCGGCCAATGCCGCTCTTCGCGCGCCCGATTCGCTGGCGCACCGGTACTACGAAGAGGACGTGCTGGGCGCGCTGTCGGCGTTCACGGCGGTCGCGGGGCTGACACAGACGCCCGTGCCCATCGCCGGAGCGCTCCTGCAGCTCGGTGCGACCGCCTGCGGCGTGCCCCAGCGAACAGCCGGCCAGGTGTTCGAGGCGTTTGGCCTGTCCGCGCCCAGCCGCGACGCACTGCTGACGCGCGTCCGTGCTGCACAATCCGCCACGCTGAAATGACACCTCGCCAAATCTCCGCACGACACGCACGCTCACCTATGCTGGGAACCTAAGTGGCTTCTAAGACTCCCCCATCGAACTTCGCCCGCCTCAAGGTCGTCCCACGAGCCACGCAGGTCCGCGAGCAGCTCGAGGACGCGATTCGCCGCGGCGAGTACCAGCCGGGCGACCGCCTGCCGTCTGAGCGCGAGCTCGTCGAGATGCTCGGCGTCAGTCGTGTCAGCGTTCGCGAGGCGCTGCGGATGCTCGAGGCCGTCGGCCTTGTCTCGGTTCGCCACGGCGAGGGGTGCTTCGTCACCGACCCGAGCGGAAAGGCCAGTCGCGACCTGCGACGCCGCGTGGAGCGCAATCGGGACGAATCGCTCGAGCTGCTGCTCGTGCGCGGCGCGCTCGATGAGGTCGCCGCGGCCCGTGCAGCGGAGCTCCGCGATCCCGCGGCGCTCGCCGAGATCCAGCGGCTGCACGAGGAGTTCGCCACCGCCGTCAACTCCGATGTCCCGATCGAGGACGTCACGCAGGCCGACATCGCCTTCCACGGTGCGATCTCCCGAGCCAGCGAGAGCCCCCTGCTGAGCGACCTCCTCCTCGATCTGCACTCGTTGCTCGCAGACTCCCGGGAGGTTGGCCTCCGGGAGGAGCGCGCGGCCCGGCAGTCGGTCGAGGAACACGCGGCGATCGTCCGGGCCATCGTCGCCGGCGATGCTGCCGCGGCCCGTGAGGCGGTCACCGCGCACATCGCCCGCGTGCGCACGGCGACCGAGGCCGAGCTCCCCGCACATCGCGACTGACGCCGGCGTCGAGGCCGGACGCCTGCTGGTGCCGGTGTCCGCCATCATGCCGGGCATGGACACCGCCGAAACCCTCAAGCAGCTGCAGCGCATCCGTGTGCTGGCGATCCTCGACTTCCTGGCGCTCATCCCGCTCGTCGTCTGCGTCATCATCGGCAGCGACGCCGTCAAGGGGATCCTCGGCCCGATCCACGGCGTCGGCTTCCTCGGCCTGCTGTACCTCTGCGCCAAGGGCGCGGGCGAGGGACGTTGGGGCTGGTGGTTCCCAGCCCTCGTCGTCGTGACGCTGGGCCCTCCCGGCTCGCTCATCGGGGACGTGAAGATCCGCCGCGAGCTCGAGGCCACGGCGGCGGCCTAGCGCGGACCCCGGACCGTGAAGGACGCCACGGCGTCCTTGCTCTGGTTGTTGTCGGCATCGGCGGCACGGAAGAAGGCGCGGTAGCGGCCAGGCGTGAGCGAGCCCTTCAGGGTCTCGTCGTTGTATCCGACGTGCCCGGCGTACGCGCGCGTCGACACGAGCACCCAGCGCGGGCCGCGTTGCTTGAGGATGTCGACGGTCACCTTGGCGGTCTCGTCGAGCGTGTACTTGATCGTCCGGCCGCGGACGCTGACGCCGTCGACCTCGGGCGCCACCAGGTCGCCGAGGATCACGGGGTCCGGGTCCGGCGACGGCGCCCCGTCCCCGGGGACCGGCTGCACGGTGACCGACCCGCGCACGATGCCGTGCAGCACGCAATGGAAGTCGTAGGTGCCAGGCGCGGTGAACCGGATCTGGAAGCGGTCGCCGGGCTTGTGGTCCGGCGTGCGCCCCTTGTCGGAGTCGTACTGGGCGGCATTCGCCGACAGTCCGGTGATGGAGTGCTGCGTGTCCGGGCCGACCCAGATCCACGTGACCGTGTCGTTGAGATCCACCGTCACCGACGGCGGGGACCAGCGGAAGTCGCCGACCGCGATCTTGCGGGAGGCCGCGGATGCCGGCCCCACCCACCCCGTGGCCGCCACGAGCGCCAGCACCGGCGCCAGCGTGAGCCTAGGGGTCGACCACATAGAACCCGTTCATGCCCTCGTGCAGGTGGGAGAAGACGTGGCAGTGGTAATACCAGCGCCCGGGGTTGTCCTCGACGAAGGACAACGAGTAGCTGTCCGCCGGGCCGACGGTGACGTTGTCGACGACCCGCCCGTCGGGCCCCGTCCAGCGGTGCCCGTGCAGGTGGTACGTGTGGAAGTCGTTGCTCATCCCGATGATGTGCTGGGCGACCCTCTGACCGACCTTTGCGCGTAACTCGGGCGTGTTGCCCGCGTAGGAACGGCCGTTGATGCACTGGAAGGGCTTGCTCAGGCCTGTCGCGCCGGGCAGCAGCGAGTGGAAGACGACGTAGTGGTCCACGTCCGGGCGCACCTCGCCCCGCTTGCGGACGTTGATCGCGCCGAAGAGGCCCTTGTAGAGCGGGGCCGGATCCATCGGGCCGTGGTCGTGGTAGGGCCACACGCCCTCCGTGCCCGCCCGGCAGTCCCAGGAGTACTGGAACGTCTTGCCGGGCTTCACGAAGCCGCCGGGATCGGTGAACTTGCCCTTGTAGGCCCCGTCCATCTGCGGCGTGTAGAGCACCCCGTGCGGATGCATCGTCACGGGCACCGTCAGCGTGTTCTTGAAGTTGACGACGAGCGTGTCGCCGGTCTCGGCCTCCAGCAGCGGCCCCGGCATGACGGCCGGGCCCTTGGGCTTGGAGAAGTCCTTCTCGTACTCGCGGTAGCACCAGGCGGTGAACTTGGCCTTCTCGGTG
>JAOPZJ010000119.1 GCA_025964155.1 Solirubrobacterales bacterium | reverse complement strand
GGGACGACCTTCTCGCTGAGCGCCAGGTGCGCAGCGCACAGGTCCTGCTGACCTTCTTCGACCTCATGGCGCGCACGCACTACCTCAACGCGCGGGCCACGCTCGAGCGCCTGCTGGCCTGGGGCGTGGTCCCGGTCATCAACGAGAACGACACGACGACCACCGACGAGATCTCCTTCGGGGACAACGACTTCCTCGCCGCGCAGGTCGCCGTGCTCGCCGGCGCGGACCGCCTCATCCTCCTGACGGACATCGATGGCCTGTACACCGCCGACCCGCGGCTGCACCCAGACGCGGAGATCGTGCGCGAGGTCAGCGACTTCGAGGGGCTGAGCGCGCTGGACATCGGGCATTCCACGTCGCCGCTCGGCAGCGGGGGCATGCGCTCGAAGGTCGTCGCCGCGGAGATGGCCAGTGCCGCGGGGATCTCGACCGTGGTCGCCAACGGCGTGCGGCCCGGCGCGCTGGACGCGGTCCTGGCGGGCGGGGTGGAGGGCACGAGCTTCGCGGCGCGCGAGGCGCGCCCCTCCTCGTTCAAGCTCTGGCTGAAGTACGCCAAGCCCGCGCACGGGACGATCGTCGTCGACGCCGGCGCGGCACGTGCCCTCAAGGACGGCGGGACCTCGCTGCTCCCAGTCGGCATCACCGACGTGCGGGGCGACTTCGACGCCGGCGACGCCGTCCACATCGCCCAGGGCGCGGTCGTCATCGGCAAGGGGATCAGCAGCTACACCGCCCAGGAGCTGCGGCAGGTCGTCGGCATGCAGAGCGCCAGGGTGCGCGAGGTGCTGCCCCGCGCGAGCGACGAGGCGGTCCATCGTGACTACTTCGTCCTGGCCTGAGCCCCTCAGCCGTGGTGGGCGGACGGGCGCATCGCGCCCGGCGCCTGCGGCCCGGGCCCCAGCACCAGCACGCGGCTGGTGACGAGCGGCGTCCACCCGTCACGGTCGACGAGCGCGACCCGCACGCGCGCCGGCCTCCTGACACGAAAGGCCGCCCGCGAGACGTAGTCCAGCGCGGTGACCTGCGCCGGCCACCAGCCGAAGCGCTCGCGCCGCACCTGCTGCAGGACGACCCGGGAGTACGGCAGCGCCGGCGTCACCCGCACCGCGACGCCGGCGCGGGTAGCCCGCACGACGACGCGCCGGTCGGACACGAGCAGGCGCCGCGTCCCGCTGGCCCCCTGGTCACTCTCGGCGCGGTAGTCGCCGGTCCTGGACACGGCGACGGTCGCGCTCCACGCCCCGTCGGGGGCGGGCGTGGCCGCGGCGACGGGGGTGAACTGCACGCCGTCGCCGCGCTCGATCCGCACAGGCAGACCCGGGTCGGCGGTGCGCCCGGTGAACTGCACACTGTCGCCCGCCGGGACCGGCGCCACCGGCAGCGGGCCGAGCGTGACGCGGCTCACGTCCACCTCCCCGACCATGCCGGGGTGCACGGTGCAGTGGTATGGGTGGCCGCCGACCGCATCGAACGTGTGGGAGAACACGTCCCCGCCGAACAGGTCGCCGGACGCGAACGAGCCGTCGTCGGCGACCACCGTGTGGCGGCGCTCGCTCACGTTCTCCCAGGTCACCGTCTCGCCCGGCAGCACGTTCAACGTCCCGGGGCCGAAGGCCGCGAACTGGACGCTCACCGGGACGGCGGCCGCACCTGCGCCCGTGGCCGTGGCTCCGGAGAGCACGAGCGTTGCAGCGGCGGCCGGCGCGGCGACCAGCCCACGCCTCATCGACGGGAGACCTGGTAGATCCCGATCATCCCGCGCATCATGTGGTCCTCGACGTGGCAGTGGTACAGCCATGTCCCGGGGTCGTGCTCGCGCCAGCGGATGCGGAAGCTCTCGGCGGGCCCGACCGTCTGGGTGTCGCTCGGCCGGCCGCCGGGCGTGAGCCAGCGGTGCCCGTGCACGTGGAAGGTGTGGAAGTCCGAGCCCATCGCCATGACGTCCCACTGGACGAGCTGGCCGACGGTCGAGGAGAACACCGGCGTGTTGCCCACGAACGCGCGCCCGTCGATCGCCATGAACTTGCCGAACGGAGAGAAAACGACCTCGAACTCGCGGTCGGGCACCCGCTCGTGCGGCCCGAGGATCGAGAGCATCCCGAACATCCCGCCTTCGATCGACGCGTGCATGGACGGCGAGTGGTCGTGGTACGGCCACACGCCGACGGCGTCCTGCCCGGCGATGAGGCGGTAAGTCCAGGTGCGGCCGTACTTGACGTTCCCGTCGCGGCCGGAGAACCCCGGGATGTACGCGCCGTCGGAGCTCGGGCGGTAGCCGACGCCGTGGAAGTGCATCGAGTGCGGGTCGCGGCGCAGCGTGTCCATGTTCTTGAAGTGGATCCGCAGCCGGTCGCCGACCCGGGCGCGCAGCAGCGGACCCGGGATGCTCAGCCCGTCGGCACTGGAACGCGCCGCGTTCGCCAGGGGCCGGCCCCAGTGCGGCGTGTAACGCCGGTAGACGACGGTCGGGAAGATCGAGTCGGCCGGATCGACCGGCGTGCCCTCGATCGCGTCCCGGCCGTTGGGGACGCTGTTCCAGCTCGTCGGGACCGCCGCGACCCAGGTGTCGATCACCCGCGCCCCGGCAGAGGGTGCGCCGAGCAGCGCGAGGGTCCCGGCGGCGGCCAGGACCCTCAGCAGACGTCGCACGGGCGCGCGATTCCTACTTGACGAGGACCTTCGCCTGCATCCACGGGTGGATCAGGCACACGAAGTGGAGCGACGTGCCCTTCTTCGCAGTCACCTTGAGGCTGATCGACTCGCCCTTCTTGCCCGAACCGGTCACGCCGGAGTCGCCGGGGCGGTCGACGTCCGGCGGGGTGTCCTGCCCGACGCCGTTCTCCAGGAACGCGAACTTCGGCGGCGTATCGCTGTTGGGATCGGCTCCGTGGGCCTTGCCCAGCGTGTCGCAGATCTTGCACCCTCTGAACGCTCCGCTCTTCGGCAGGTCCGTCTGCTTGACGACCGTGAACGTGTGCGGACCTTCGTCCGCCGCCGTGTTGACGACCTTCAGCGTGCCGCCGGACTTGACCTGATAGACGTCCTTGTCCCAGCGCAGGCCGTCTTGGATGTAGCGGTTCGGCTTGATGCTGACGCTGGTGGTGACCTTGATGGTCGTCTTGGACGGTGCCACGGCGCTGTCCGCGGCGCTTGCGGCGACGGCCACGCCGGTGACGGCGACGGCGACGGCGACGACGAGCTTACGATGCATCATGCGAGTCCTTCCTGCGCCGGGTGCCCGGCGCGGTTGGTGTCAGATGCGAAATCCCGGGCGCGGTAGCCCCGCCCCCTGCCGGAGGACCGCCATTCTTCCGTGAGAGGCGCCCCGGTGCAAGGGTTCTTTCCGACTCGCCGGGCCATCCGCCGGGTACCCTTGCCGGATGGCCACGACCGTCGCGTCCGTCCCCGACATCTGTGCGCGTGCCCAGTCCGCGGCACGAGCGCTCGCCGTGCTCCCGTCGACCGTCAAGGACACGGCGCTGCGCGGCATCGCGGACGCGCTCGTGGCCCGGACGCCCGAGATCCTCGAGGCCAACGCCCGTGACATGGAGGCCGGCCGCGACGCCGGCCTGACCAGCGCGCTGCTGGACCGCCTGGCGCTGACGGACGGGCGCATCGCCGCGATCGCCGCGCAGGTCCGCGACATCGCCGCGCTCGCGGACCCGGTGGGGGAGGTCGTCGCCGGTGAGCGCCTGCCCAACGGCCTGGACCTCGAGAAGGTGCGCGTCCCGCTCGGCGTCGTCGCCGTCGTCTACGAGGCGCGGCCGAACGTCACGATCGACGCGGCCGCCCTCTGCCTGAAGTCCGGGAACGCGATCGTGCTGCGCGGCTCGTCCAGCGCGGCGCACTCCAACGCGGTCCTCGCCGGCATCGCGGCCGACGCCGCCACGGCCGCCGGCGTCCCGGTCGGCGCGATCGCGCTCGTCGCGGGTGGCGGGCGCGAGGAGCTCGCGCAGCTGGCCACCCAGACCGGTGTCGTCGACCTCATCATCCCCCGTGGAGGCGAGGGCCTGAAGGCCGCGCTGAAGGGCGTCGCCACCGTCCCGGTGATCTTCGCCGCCTCCGGCAACTGCCACGTGTACGTCGATGCCTCCGGGGATCTGGACGACGCCGAGGCGATCGTGCTGAACGCCAAGACGCAGCGCCCAGGCGTCTGCAACGCGGCCGAGACGCTGCTCGTGCACGCCGACGCGGCGCCCGCCTTCCTGCCGCGGGTGCTGGCGGCGCTCCGGGACGCCGGCGTGCAGCTGCGGGTCGACGGGCGCACCCGCGCGCTGGCCGGACCGCTCGCCGGCGAGCTGCTGGACGCGACGGACGAGGACTGGGACACCGAGTTCCTCGCGCTGACGCTCGCGGTCGGCGTCGTAGACAGCGTCCAGGAGGCGATCGCGCACGTCAACCGCCACGGCTCGGGCCACTCAGAGGCGATCATCACGAACGACGTGGCGGCCGCCCGGGCCTTCGAGCGCACGGTCGACGCGGCCTGCGTCTACGTCAACGCGTCCACGCGCTTCACCGACGGCGGGGAGTTCGGCATGGGCGCCGAGATCGGCAACTCGACGCAGAAGCTCCACGCCCGCGGCCCGATCGGCCTCCGCGAGCTGTGCACGACGAAGTACGTCGTGCGCGGGGACGGGCACGTCCGGCCCTGAGCGTGGCTCGCGTCGGCGTCCTCGGCGGGACGTTCAACCCGCCGCACATCGGCCATCTCGTCATGGCCCAGGAGGCCCTCGACCAGCTCGCGCTGGACCGCGTCGTGCTGATGCCGGTGCACACGCCGCCGCACAAGGAGCTGCACGCCGATCCAGGCCCCGACGTCCGTGCGCACCTGTGCCGCCTGGCCGTGCAGGGCGACGAGCGCCTGCACGTGTCGACGCGCGAGATCGACCGCGAGGGTCCGTCCTACACGGTGCAGACGCTCCGGGAGATCGCCGCCGAGCAGCCCCGGGACGAGCTCGTCTTCATCGTGGGCGGCGACATGGCGCTGAGCCTTCCGACGTGGAAGGAGCCCGAGGCGATCCTCGCCCTTGCGACGCTGGCGGTGGCGGCACGGGAGGGCACAGCCCGCGAGGACATCGTCGCGCGCGTCGGCGCGCTGAAGGGCGCACGGGAACGGGTCCGCTTCTTCGACATGCCGCGTCTGGACCTCTCGAGCTCCGATATCCGCCGCCGGGCGGCCGCCGGACGCCCGGTCCGCTACCTCGTGCCGCCCGCCGTCGCGGACTACCTCGGACTCGATGGGCTGTACCGTCTGACGTGATGAATCCCGAGGAACTGACCCAGGCCATCGCCGGATACGCAGCGGACAAGAAAGCGATCGACCCCATCGCGCTGGATCTGCGCGGGGTCGCGGGGTACACCGATGTCTTCCTGATCTGCTCGGGCAACACCGAGCGGCAGGTCAAGGCCATCCATGACGGCATCAACGAGGGCATGAAGAAGGACCACGGGGTGCTGCCCCGCCGTGTGGAGGGCACTGGCGAGGCCACCTGGATCCTGCTGGACTACCTTGACGTCGTCGTGCACGTCTTCACGCCCGAGACACGGTCGTTCTACCGCCTCGAACAGCTTTGGGGGGATGTGCCGCGCCTGGCGCTCGACGACGCGGGCACAGGCGCCGTGCCGTCCCTGATCTCCGGCGACGCCGCGCGCGCCGACTCAGACCAGGCCGGATCCGACGACGGGTAGGCTCGCGCGATGAGCGAACAGGTTGCGTTGATCACCGGCGGCGCGAGTGGCTTCGGGCGCACCCTGGCCCACACGCTGGCCGAGCGGGGCGTGAAGGTCGTCCTCTGCGATGTGGACGAGGACGGCGGACAGGACGTCGCCGACAAGGCCGGCGCCCTGTTCGTGCGCTGCGACGTCAGCGACCTGGAGCAGAACCGCGCGGCCGTCGCCGTGGCGGTCGACACCTACGGGGGCCTGGACATCGCCTTCCTGAACGCCGGCGTCACGAGCGGCATCGGGCTGGGTGAGGAGTTCAACCTGGAGGCATACCGCCGTGCGATGGGCGTCAACCTGGACGGCGTCGTCTTCGGCGTCCACGCGGCGCTGCCGGCGATGAAGGCCCGCGGGGGCGGGTCGATCGTGGCCACGGCCTCGCTCGCCGGGCTCACCGCCGTCCCGTTCGACCCGCTGTACGCGGCCAACAAGCACGCGGTCGTCGGCCTGGTGCGCTCGCTGGGCCCCGCGCTCGCCGAGGACGGCATCCGCATCAACGCTATCTGCCCAGGCTTCGCGGAGACGGCGATCATCACGCCGATCCGGGCCGGCCTGGTCGACTCCGGGATGCCGATCATCCCCGTGGAACAGGTGACCGACACGGTCGTCGAGCTCCTCGACGGCGACATGACCGGCGAATGTTGGTTCGTGCAGGCCGGGCGCCAGAGCGAGGCCTTCGGCTTTCGCAACATCCCGGGGCCGCGGGCCTCCGCCTGAAGCGGCGCAGGCAACATGCCTCCGCCTGAAGCGGCGAGAGGCAACATCCATCGAGTGCTGTTCGTCCCACCACGCGGGGGCGTTACAAGCCGCCGGGCCCCGGTAGGACGGCGGTGTGCCCCTGCCCGCCGCGCCACCGAGCACCGACGTCCAGCGGGTCCTGGACACGATCGACGCGGCGTTCGCCGCGCTCCGCGACGCGGCCCGGGCGCAGCAGGCGCCGCCGTGGCTGCGCACCCACCTGCCGCTCAGCGACGCATACCTCGAGGTTCACGCGTCACCAACGGCGATCGGTGCGCTGCTGTCGGCCGCTCCGGCGTCGGCGACGAGCGCAGACCCGACGCGCGTGCTGCTCGTCGAGGGCCACTGCGCGGTCCGGGAGGCGCTGGCGGTCGCCCTCGCACAGGAGCGCGATCTCGACGTCGTCGGCCAGGTCGCCGGGATCGCCGAGGCGCGGCCCCTGCTCGGCGGTGTGGACGTGCTCATCGCCGACATGTCGCTGCCGGACGGGGACGGTGGCGACCTGATCCGGGAGCTGCGCGACCGCAATCCCCGGGCGGACGCGATCGTCCTCAGCGCCAGCACCACCCGCGCCGATGTGGCGCGCGCCATCGAGCGCGGAGCGGCAGGTGTGCTGTCGAAGACCGCCCACCTGGACGACGTCGTCTCCAGCGTCCGCCGCGTGCGCGCCGGACAGCCGCTCGTGCCGCTGCAAGAGGTGGTCGAGCTCATGCGCGAGTCCGGCCGCCGCCGCGAGCGCGAGTACGAGGATCGTGCCGCGGCCGCGCGGGTGACCCGGCGCGAACGTGAGGTGCTCCAAGGGCTCGCCGACGGCCTGGACAGCCGGGGAGTGGCCGACCGGCTGCACATCACCCGGCGTACCGAGCGCAACCACATGGCGAGCATCCTGTCCAAGCTGGGCCTGCATTCGCAGGTCCAGGCTGTCGTCTTCGCACTCCGCTACGGGCTCGTGCACCTGCGAGACGGCCCGCGCTGACCGTCGGCTGGTGGCGCGGGCCGTCTTTGAGTTCACGGCTTGAGGACGACCTTCACGCAGTCGTCCCGCTTGTGCTTGAACGTCTCGTACCCGGTGGGCGCGTCGTCGAGCGACAGGCGGTGCGTGACGACGAAGCTCGGGTCGATCTCACCCTGCTCGATCCGTTGCAGCAGCGGCCGCAGGTACCGGTGCACGTGGCATTGGCCTGTCCGCACGGTGAGGCCCTTGTTCATGAGCGCCCCGATCGGGAACTTGTCCATGAGCCCGCCGTACACGCCGATGATCGACAGCGTGCCGCCGGGCCGGCAGGCGATCACCGCCTGGCGCAGCGCGTGGCCGCGGTCGGTCTCCAGGCGCGTGGCCTGCTTGACGCGGTCGTAGGCGTGCAGGCCGGGGTTGTGGTGGTGGGCCTCCATCCCGACGGCGTCGATGCAGGCGTCCGGGCCCCGACCCCCGGTCATCTCCCGCAGCGCCTCCAGGACGTTCGTCTCGGCGTAGTTGATCGTCTCGGCGCCGCCTTTCTCACGCGCCATCTGCAGGCGGTACTCGAAGCGATCGATGGCGATGACGCGCTCGGCGCCGAGCAGGTAGGCGCTGGCGATCGCGAACTGCGCAACCGGACCCGCGCCCCAGACGGCGACGACGTCACCCGGCTTGATGTCGCACATCTCCGCGCCCATGTAGCCCGTCGGGAAGATGTCCGACAGGAACAGCACCTGCTCATCCGCGAGCCCGCTCTCGATCTTGATCGGGCCGACGTCGGCGAAGGGGACGCGGGCGTACTCGGCCTGACCGCCGGCGTAGCCGCCGAGCATGTGCGAGTACCCGAAGATGCCGGCCGTCGAGTGCCCCATGAGCTTCTCGGCGATGCGGGCATTGGGGTTGGAGTTCTCGCAGACGGAGAACAGACCGCGTCGGCACTGGTTGCAGCTGCCGCACGCGATCGGGAACGGGACGACGACCCGGTCACCGACCGTGAGGCTTCCCACGCCCTTGCCGACCTCCACGACCTCGCCCATGAACTCGTGGCCGAGGATGTCGCCCCGCTTCATCGTGGGGATGTAGCCGTCGTAGAGGTGCAGGTCGGACCCGCAGATGGCCGTCGACGTGATCCGCACGATCGCGTCGCGCGAGTTCATGATCTTCGGGTCAGGGACGTTCTCGACCTGGACGGTGTTGCGGCCTGACCAGACGTTGGCTCTCACGACGGGCCTCCCTTCGTGCCGATCGGCTCGGATTCCAGGGGATGTGCGGGACGCTGTCGCGCCAGCCGGATCGCGAGCGTCCCTTCGGGGCTGCCGTCGGACAGGACGACTTCGCCGGTCTCCATCACCTGCTTGAAGCGCCGCAGGTCGTCGCGCACCTGCTGCGACGGCTCTTCGCCGAAGAGCTTGGCCACCGCGGCCCCCAGCGCACCACCCGGCATGGCGTAGTGCAGCTCGAGCTGGATCTCGGTGCCCTGGTCGCCGGGCGCCTTCAGGAATCGCACGGTGCCGGAGTTCTCCACGTCGGCGCCCTCCAGCGACCGCCAGGCGATGAGCTTGGCCTCCTCGTCCGCCGTCATCTCCGCGTCCCACTCGACCCTCCGGCCGGCCGGCGCCGTGGCGACCCAGTGCGAGCGACGGATCCCGGTGATCTGGACCGACTCCACGTGGGCCATGAACTGCGGCATGTTCTCGAAGTCGTGCCAGAAGGCGTACACCTCCTTGCGCGGCCGGCGCACGGTGATGGCCGCCCGCGCGTGCATCGGACCCGCGGCCTTGCCGTCCTGGGATGCGGTGGACGCCGACGGCGTCTGGACGGCCTCACGCCGGGTGAGGCGCACGCTCTCCGCGGCGTCGGCGGCGGTGACGCCCAGGACGGCCCCAGTGGCGATGACCGTGCGTGTCGGTCGCACGGCCTTCCGGCCAAGGCCGGCACGGAGCAGCGCGAGGTCCATCGTGTCCCCGGCCACACGGCTCCACACCCAGCCGGTCGGCCGCCGCCGCGTCAGGATGCCGGTGGCGGCCGCCAGCTCCCGCACCCCGACGGCCCGCATCCAGAAGCGCGTACGCCCGTCGTCCTTCAGGCCGATCAGCCGGGCCACGCGCCCGGGTGCCACGACCTGGGGGACGCCCAGCGCGGCGCTGAACAAGCCCAGGGCGCGCGAGACGTTGTCCCCCGGCCGGCCGGGTGGTCCGGAAGGGCTGCTGCTTGCTTGCACGGGGTCGGCCATGTCGGTCCTCCATCGCTGTGGGCAGAACGTCCGATGGTGGCGTCGGCGGGGTGGCGCGTCTTGGGGCGTCCGCGTCATCTTGAGATGGAGCGGACGCCCTAGCCGCCCATGGGCGAATCGCCCTGGGGGGCGGAATGGAGCCTAGTGGTGCGCGGGCTCGAGGATCTCGGCGCCTGCGCGGCTCACCATCACGTCGCCGCCGGTCAGCCCGATGCGCTCGAGATCGAAGTCCGCCATCTCCCTCGCGACCCACTGCGCAGCGAGATCGTTGGAGGCCTCCGCCTGTTCGCGGTCGCGGAACATGCTCACGGTCATGATCATGTCGTGGCCCGTCGCGATGACCTGGTAGCCGAGAAAACCGGGCTCCTGCGCCAGGCCGTCGGCGAAGTCACGATCGACGCGGTGCATGAGGTCGTCGATCGAGCCAGAGCCGAAGCGGTAGGTCCGAATGCTGGCGTACATCCCGGAGCTCCTTTCGTTGCTGAGTCGGGCCACCAACGTTACGCCGACGCGAGGGTGGGGGCAAACGCGTCACTCCGGCCGCCGCTGGGGCATTCGCCGCTGAAGCTTGGTCTGCTTCGCGACGCTCGTCACCGCGCACGGCTCGACGCGGATGGCGGGGCCGCGGACCTCCTCGCCCGCGCCCGTGCGCCACAGGACGCGAACGGCCGCCGCCACGCCGGGCAGCCACCGCGTCACGGCGTCATCGTCGCCGATGCCGACAGGCGCGGCGGACGGCGACGCGGCACGGGGAGCAGCAGTCGTCGGCAGCTGCTGCCAGGTGGACCTGGCCTTGGCCTGGACCTCCACCTGGGCGGTCGCGTTCGGCGGCCCGGCGCGGAGC
This sequence comes from Solirubrobacterales bacterium, assembly GCA_025964155.1. Taxonomy (GTDB): domain Bacteria; phylum Actinomycetota; class Thermoleophilia; order Solirubrobacterales; family Solirubrobacteraceae; genus Paraconexibacter. Next base: position 10,829 of record JAOPZJ010000119.1, on the reverse strand, counting down.
CGCGCCCAGATCATCGTCCAACGGCTGCTGCGCTCCACGGCGCACCGCGCGAACGTCGGCGTGCGGAAGGCGGCGGCGGCCGGCTTCGGCGTCCCGTCGGCGTACCACAGACCCGTCTGCCAGTCGCCGAACGGCCGCATCTTCGGGCCCGTCGAGCCGCCGGGCCGGTCTTCGAGCAGGAACTGCGGCCACATCAGCACGCCCGGCGTCGAGGTGCCGAGCCACTCGGCCCAGGCAAGCAGGCGCGCCTGATCGTCCGGGGACACGAAGCCGTTGGGATCCGGCGGCTTCGTCTCGTAGCCGTACTCGGTCAGGTAGAGGTCCGCCGCCCGGTCGCCGACGAGGCGGCCGCTGCGCTGCAAGGCGACGAGCGTCGCGCGTAGCGTCGCGGTACGCGCGACGGGAAGCAGGTCACCGTCACGCGGTACGCGGTCGGGCATCGTGCGCAGCGAATACGGGTGGTGCGCCCAGCCGTCGCTGGGGACGGGCTGAAACCGCGCGCAGGCGCCCGCCGTGACGGGCCGTAGCCGGGCGTCGACGCACGCGAGCTCCCGGAGGAAGCGCAGGGGCGGCACGGCCGTACGGCCGGGCACCGACGAGCCCATCGACGACGTCCCGCCGATGAGCACCGTGGCGTGGGGCGCGACCACCTTCACCGCCGGGTACGCCGCGGTCACCATGGCGCGGTAGCGGTGCGGTGAGTCGGGGACGAGCTTCCCGCCGCGCTTGCGCCACTGCGGGAGCATGAACCCGGGATGGTTCGGCTCGTTCCACAACGTGAAGAGGTCGACTCGCGGAAGCGGCACCGCCGCCTGCGCAGTCTGCGCCGGCGAGTCGCGGCCGCTGGCGGGCCGGGGCGCTAGCAGCGGGCCGAGCGGGTTCTGCGGCGGAGCGGCTGGCTGTGGGCCTGAGGCCCCGTCGGCGTTCAGCGTGCTCGGCGGGGCGTAGTGACCCTCATAGCGTCGGGCTACGGCGGCGGCGAACGCCGCGAACGCCACCGGATCGACGTCGGTGCGAAAGCGCCCGGGATCCCGGTGCTGGGGGCCCGTGGCCCAGCGGGGGGCCCAGAACCCGATGTCGATCATCGGCCGTAGACCGGCCTCGGTCACCAGCGTGACGGCCCGATCCAGGCTGTCCCAGGCGTGCTGCGGGTAGGCGGCGGGGTTGTTCCCGGCAAACCCGGCGGGCGGCTGGGGATCGTCAGGGCGGGGTGCGATCACCGACCAGCCGGCGGTCAGGCGGATGCGGTCGATGCCGACCGACTTGGCCTTGGCGAGCGCGTCGCGGATCGCCGCGGGGCTGCGGTGCAGGAAGATCGCGTCGTCCTGCAGCACGGTCGACGGCGCGGCCGCGCGTACCATCACGGGGGCGAAGGCGGACGTGGCAGCAGCGGCGAACACGACAGTAAGGGCCCGAACTGCACGCACGGTGTGGCTCCTTTTTGGGGCAGCTGGGGACGGGGCGACCGCAAGGCCAGCGCGTGCGGACCTTACGATCGCGCCGCGAACGGCCGGGGGTGTAGGGGTCCCTGGGCGAGAGGAGCGATGACCCCCATGACCCTCGTGAAGCTGCCCGCCGCAATGCTTGGCGCGAGCTGTCGATTTCGTCGCCCCCCGTTCGTCTAATACGCGACCATCCGCCAAAGGAGAAAGCCATGAGGTACATGCTGTTGATTCACCAGGGCACCACCCCGACGCCCGGGTCGGACGCGTGGGAGCGCCTTTCGGAGGACGAGAAGGGGGCGGTCTACGGCGCGTACAAGGCGCTCAACGAGACGCCCGGCTTCACCTCCGGCGTGCAGATGCAGCCCCCTGAGACGGCAACGACCGTGCGCGTGCAGGACGGCAGGACGCTGACCACCGACGGCCCGTTCGCCGAGCTCAAGGAGGCGATCGGCGGCTACTGCTTCTTCGAGGCCGACGACCTTGACGCGGCGATCGAGCTGGCCTCGCGGATCCCGGCGGCCTCCATGGGCGGCGGGATCGAAGTGCGCCCCCTTGTGGAGTGGTAGCGATCCTCGAGCAGACCTTCCGCGACGAATGGGGTCGCGTCCTCGCGGCGCTGATCGGCTTCCTCGGCGACTTCGACCTCGCCGAGGAGGCCGCGCAGGAGGCCTTCGCGACCGCCGCGGAGCGCTGGCCCCGTGACGGAGTCCCCACCAACCCGGGGGTCTGGCTCGTGACGACGGCGCGCAACCGGGGCATCGACCGCATTCGCCGCGATCGCACGCTGGCCGCCAAGACCCGCCTGCTCGAGGTACCCGAGGCAGCGGAGGACCCGATGGACGCGACGACGTTCCCCGACGAGCGGCTCGAGCTCATCTTCACCTGCTGTCATCCGGCACTCGCCACCGACGCACAGGTCGCGCTCACCCTGCGGACGCTCGGCGGCCTCACCACCGGCGAGATCGCCCGCGCCTTCCTGGTCGGTGAGCCCACGATGGCCCAGCGGCTGGTACGGGCCAAGCGCAAGATCAAGGCCGCCGGGATCCCGTTTCGGGTCCCTCCCGACCACTTGCTGCCCGATCGGCTTGCCGCCGTGCTTGCGGTCGTCTACCTCATCTTCAACGCGGGGTATTCGGTCCCGCCCACCCGCCGCGACCTGGTGGCCGAGGCGCTCCGGCTCGGACGGGCGCTCGCCGAGTTGATGCCCGACGAGCCCGAGGTGCACGGTCTGCTGGCGATGATGCTGTTGCACGACGCCCGTTGCGCGGCGCGGTTTCGGGATGGCGACCTCGTCCTGCTCGCCGACCAGGACAGCGCGCTCTGGGACACCGCGCAGATCGCCGACGGGCGGACGGTGCTCGACCGGGCCCTCGCCCTGCATGGCCGCGGGGCGGGTGGGGTCTACGTCATCCAGGCGGCCATCGCGTCGCTGCACGCCGACGAGCCGCGCGACTGGCCCCAGATCGCCGCCCTCTACGGCGAGCTTGCCCGCCTCACCGACTCGCCTGTCGTCGAGCTGACCAGGGCCGTCGCGGTCGCCGAGGAGCGGGGTCCGGAGGTGGGGCTCGAGATCGTCGATCGCCTCACCCTCGACGACTACCACTACCTGCACTCGACGCGAGGCGAGCTGCTGCGCCGCGTCGGCCGGACCGCCGACGCCCGCGACGCCTACCACCGTGCGCTGGCGCTGGTGCGCGACGACGCCGAGCGGCGCCTGCTCGAGCGGCGACTGGCGGAGCTCGACACGTGAGCGGAGTGGTACCGATGCGGTACCATCTTGGTATGGGCAAGCAGATCGCGGTCCGACTCTCAGACGAGCTTGTGGCGTTCGTCGACGAGGTCGTCGAGTCCGGTACCGAACGCAGCCGCGCTGCCGTCGTCACGCGCGCGCTCGAACGCGAGCGCCGCCGCGTCGCCGCCGCGCGCGACGCCGAGATCCTCGCCCGCACGGGTCCGGACCCGGACCTCGCCGGCCTGGCCGAGCACGCAGCCCGCCTGCGGCTCGACCACTGATGCGTCCGATCCACATCGCGCATCTGGACAAGGCACGACCGGTCCTCGTCCTCACCCGTGAGCTCGTGCGACCTCACCTGGACACCGTCACCATCGCACCGATCACCACCACGATCCGCGCACTCTCGACCGAGGTGCCCGTCGACGCGGCCAACGGCTTGGATGGCCCGTCGGTCGCCAGCTGCGACAACATCACCACGATCCCGCGTCGGGCGCTGGGGGATCAGATCGGCGTTCTGCTGGATCGTCAGGAGGCGGCGCTCAGCGGCGCGATCAGCGCTGCGTTCGATCTGGACTGACAACCGCCATGAGGCACTTGCGCAGGTGTCCACGCACACGCCAAAGCACGCTGCGAGCGAACCAGGAGCCGTTGCCGGCAGATTGTCGCCGCTCCGCGATCTTGACACCGGCGTCCAACTCAGATAACGCTCGATCATGCGGAGTGCGGAAACGGTCGCCGGGTCAGTTCGAACACACCTCAAGCGAGAGAGGAACCGCTCATGACCGCATCTCAAACCGACCCAACCGCTGGCCCAGCGGCGGGAACCGTCGTCCTCGTTCACGGCGGCTTCGTGGACGGCTCCGGCTGGCGGGGTGTCTACAGCCTGCTGAGAAGGGACGGCTACAACGTCAAGGTCGCCCAGAACCCGACACTTTCGCTCGAAGGCGATGTCGCAGCGACCAAGCTGATCATCGACGCGCAGAGCGAGCCGGTCATTCTCGTTGGCCATTCCTATGGCGGAGTGGTGGTCACGGAGGCTGGTAACCATCCCGACGTGGCGGCGCTCGTCTACGTCGCCGCCTTCGCTCCGGACGAGGGCGAATCCGTGAGCACGCTCATCGCCGATCCGCCGCCCGGCGCACCCGTGCCGCCGATTCTGCCGCCGCAGGAGGGCTTCCTGTTCCTCGACCGGGCAAAGTTTCGGGATGCATTCGCCGCCGACGTGGGTGCTGAAGAGGCAGAGTTCATGGCCGACTCACAGGTCCCGTGGGGCGTCGAAGCCCTGAGCGGCACGATCAGCGAGCCGGCGTGGCGGATCAAGCCAAGTTGGTACCTCGTCGCAACCGAAGACCGGATGATCCCCCCGCCGGCGCAGCGCGCGATGTCTGAGCGGGCAGGTTCGACCGTTGTCGAGGTCGCGGGCAGCCATGCGGTCTATGTGTCACAGCCGGCAGCCGTGGCTGGACTCATCGAGCAGGCGGCTCCCGCTCTCGCAGGCGCCAGGGGTTAAACAGAGAGACCCCCGCAAACGCGGGGGTCTCCAGCAGTGGAGCCAGGGGGGCTCGAACCCCCGACCTTCTGGCTGCCAGCCAGACGCTCTCCCAGCTGAGCTATGGCCCCGAAGGATGCTGCTTGCCAATCCTAACAACGCGGAGCGCAAGGCGGGGTCCACGTCCGCACCCGGACGGATGCCGCTCAGCGGCGGCGCGGCAGGAACTCGGGGACCTCGAGCTCGTCGGCGTCGGCGGACGCGCGCTCGCGGCTCCGTGGGGCGTCGGGCAGCGGTTTCTGGCGGGCGTCGCGCACGAAGGGACCGGAGGACGACCCGCCGGACGGCGCCGCCTGGTCCAGGTCTGCGGTCAGGGCGGCGTGGGCGAGCTTGACGTCACCGAGCAGGCGTCCGGCGTTGCGCTGGAGGGAGGCGCCGAGGTCCCGCAGGTTGCCGGACAGCTCGTTGCCCTCGCGCAGCACCTGTGCGGCGGCGTCCCGCGCCTCGCGGACGATGACGCGGGCGTCCTCACGCGCGCGGGCGCGGGCCGCGTCCGCCTCGCGCTCGGCGGTCTGACGCGTCTTGGTGGAGGCCTCGTCGGCCTCCTGGAACGCCACGAGCTTGTGGGCGTCGGCCTCGCTGCGCACGCGCTTGGCGTCGGTCACGAGCGCCTTGGCCTCGGCCTTGGCCGTGGCGACGAGCTCCGCAGCCTCCGCCTCCGCGGCTTCCACGCGCAGCGCGCCGGCACGGTCCGCCTCGGCGATGCGTTCGCGAGCGCGCAGCTCCGTCTGCGCACGCAGGTCGGCCGCGGCGGTCTCGGCGGCCTCGACGATGGCGGCGACCTTGGCCGAGGCGACCTGGATCGTGGACGCGGGGGTCTGCGGGGTCTGGGCCCCGGGCTGGTTCGGATCGCCGTGGTCGCTCATGCTCCCTCGATGGTAGATCCCGCTGCGCGGAGGTCGCGCAAGAAGGCGACCATCGCGTTCGTGAACCGTCCGGGCGCCGGCCGCTGTGGCCGAGGCAGAGGGGAGCGGGATGGGTGCTGACTCTAGACTTCGGCCCCGTGAGCACCGAGTACCGCTACGACCCCAAGGCGATCGAGCCGCGCTGGCAACAGGTGTGGGCGGACGAGCGCACCTGGGAGGTCTCCAACGATCCTGATCCGCGGGAGAAGTCCTACGTCGTGGAGATGCTCCCGTACCCCAGCGGCGACCTCCACGTGGGGCATGCCAAGAACTACATGGTCGGGGACGCTGTCGCGCACTTCCAGCGGCGCATCGGCCGCCGGGTGCTGCACCCGATGGGGTACGACGCCTTCGGGCTGCCCGCCGAGAACCACGCCATCAAGACCGGGGTGCACCCGCGCGAGTCCACGCAGCTCGCCATCGCGTCCTTCCAGGAGCAGTTCCGCTCCTGGGGCGTGTCGATCGACTGGTCGCGCGAGCTGTCCACGTGCGAGCCGGACTACTACCGGTGGACGCAGTGGATCTTCTTGCAGATGTTCCGTGCGGGCCTGGCCTATCGCAAGGCCGCCACCGTCAACTGGGACCCCGTCGAGGAGACGGTCCTGGCCAACGAGCAGGTCATCGACGGGCGCGGTGAGCGATCCGGCGCCCTGGTCGAGGTGCGCTTCCTCGAGCAATGGTTCTTCCGCATCACCGACTACGCGGACCGCCTCGTCGACGATCTGGAGACGATCGAGTGGCCCGAGCACGTCAAGACGATGCAGCGCAACTGGATCGGTCGCTCCGAGGGCGCCGAGGTCACGTTCCGCAACGAGGAGCTCGGGATCGACTACGCGGTCTTCACCACACGCCCCGACACGCTTTTCGGTGCGACGTTCTTCGTCGTGGCGCCCGAGCACCCGGACGTCGAGCGCCTGGCGGCGGGCACCGGTCACGAGGAGGAGGTGCACGAGTACGTCAACCGTGCGCTGACGACCGACAAGGAGGACCGCGGCAACGCGGAGCGCACGAAGACCGGCGTGCCGCTCGGGCGCACCGTGACGAACCCCGTCAACGGCGAGCAGCTGCCGATGTACGTCGCCGACTACGTACTCATGGAGTACGGGACCGGCGCGATCATGGCGGTCCCCGGCCACGACCAGCGCGACTACGACTTCGCCCAGACCTTCGGCCTGCCGGTGCGGCGCGTCGTCGACGGCGTCAACCCCGACGGCGACGACGAGGGCCTCCCGTACACCGGCGACGGACGGATCGTGAACTCCCATCCCGAGTTCGACGGCCTCGACAAGACGGCGGCGCTGGAGGCGATCGTCCGCTGGCTGGACCGCGAGGGCAAGGGTCACGCGTCCACGAACTACCGCCTGCGCGACTGGCTGCTGAGCCGCCAGCGCTACTGGGGCTGCCCGATCCCGATCGTGCACTGCGACGTCTGCGGCGTCGTGCCGGTGCCCGAGGATCAGCTGCCGGTGATCCTGCCGGACGTCCAGGACTACAAGCCCAAGGGCAAGTCGCCGCTGGCCGCGGCCACTGACTGGGTGAACGTCGCCTGCCCGCAGTGCGGCGCGCCCGCGCGGCGCGAGACCGACACGATGGACACGTTCGTGGACTCCTCGTGGTACTTCCTGAGGTACTGCGACGCGCAGAACGACCAGGCCGCGTGGGACCCCGAGGTCCTGGAGCGCTGGGCGCCGGTGGACCAGTACATCGGCGGGGTCGAGCACGCGATCCTGCACCTCCTGTACGCACGCTTCTTCGTCAAGGCGCTGGCGGACCTGGGCCACCTCGACCACCAGGAGCCGTTCAGACGGCTCTTCACGCAGGGCATGGTCACCAAGGACGGGGCGAAGATGTCCAAGTCCAAGGGCAACGTCGTGTCGGCGACCGGCATGGTGGAGCGGTACGGCGCGGACACCATGCGCACGTACGTGCTCTTCATCGGCCCGCCCGAGCAGGACGCCGAGTGGTCGGACGAGAGCGTGGAGGGCGTGCATCGCTTCCTCAGCCGCCTGTGGCGCCTGTCGGCGCAGGCGGCGGACGGGCCGGGGGCCGGGGCCGCGCAGCCGGACCCGGAGTCGCTGTCGGCCGCGGACCTGGAGCTGGTGCGCAAGGCCCACTGGGCGATCAGCAAGGTCACCTCGGACATGGTCGGGCGGTTTGCCTTCAACACGGCGATCGCCGCGGTGATGGAGCTCACGAACGAGGTGTCCCGCGCCGTCGAGAAGCGCGACGACGCCGACCCGCAGGCCGTGCGGTTCGCGCTGGCCACCGCCGCCTCGCTGCTGCAGCCGTTCGCGCCGCACCTGACGAGCGACACGTACGAACGCCTGACGGGCGAGCGCGTGTGGGAGCAGCCGTGGCCGGCCGCCGACCCGGCGCTGCTGGAGCGGGACACCGTCCAGGTCGTCTTCCAGGTCAACGGCAAGGTGCGCGACAAGGCGACGGTGCCCGCCGCCGCCTCCCGAGCGGAGCTCGAGGCGCTCGCGATGGCGAGCCCGAAGGTGCAGGCGCATCTGGACGGCCACACCGTCGTCAAGGTCATCGTCGTGCCCGGCAAGCTCGTGAACATCGCCGTCCGCGCGTAGCTGCGTCGACCGCTGCGCAGGATCGGCACGGCGGCGGCACAGGAACGTAGGTCCGCCCGCGCAGGTCGCCGCGTAGCCTCGCTCGAGTGACGGAGATCACCCGCGGCCAGTTCGCCATCGCCGCCGTGATCGTGGCGGTCCTGGCGTGGGTCGGAGCGCGGGCGATGGACCCGGGGACACCCCCGCAGGGCGGCGCGGCCTCTGCCTCAGCGGCGCCGACGACGGCCGGCGAGCCCGGGACCGGGGGAGACGCGGGCGGCGGCGCCGACGCGGTGGGCGCCGGCGTGACGGTCACGCGCGCCCCCGCCAAGCGGATCGTCGTCCACGTCGCCGGTGCGGTCCACCGTCCCGGCGTGTACCGGCTGAGCGACGGGCAACGGATCGCCGATGCCGTGCGACGGGCCGGCGGGGGCACGCGCCGGGCAGACCTGGACGCGATCAACCTGGCCGCCAAGGCCCGTGACGGCGTCCAGATCCTCGTGCCCCGCAAGGTGGCCGGTGCAGGGACGGCTCCGGGCGCGGCAGCGCCGTCGACCGTCGCACCGGCGACCGGCGGTGCAACGGCGGGCGGGGCGGCTTCGGTGATCGACCTCAACACCGCCACGGCCGAGCAGCTCGAGACCCTCGACGGGGTCGGGCCGGCGACCTCCGCGAAGATCCTGCAGTACCGCACCGAACACGGCCCGTTCCGCAGCGTCGACGACCTGGAGCAGATCCCGGGCATCGGGCCGAAGAAGCTTGCCGCGATGCGCGCGCGAGTCCGCGTGTGAGCCGTGCCGCTCAGGTTCTGGCCGCGCATCCCCGCCACGTCGTGCTGGGGACGCTCGTCGCCGGGCTGCTGCTCGGGCCGCGGATCCCGACCGCGGCCGTGCCGGCGGCCGCGGTGCTGCTCGGGCTCCTCGCACGCGCCGGGGGTGGTCGTCCCGCGGCGGCCTGGCTGCTTGCGGCGGCGCTGTGCGTGGGCGCCGGCGTGGGGGCGACACGGGTGCGCGTGCTCGAGCACACCGCCCTGACGCCGTTGATCGCGCACGTGATCCGCGGCGAGGTCACGGTCCTACAGGCACCGCGTCCACAGGACCGCGGCGGCTGGACGGCGCTCGGGGCCTTCCGGGGTGAGCCCGTCCTGCTACGCGTCAGCGGCCCGTCGCCGTTCACGAAGCCCGGCACGTCGGCACCGCGCCCACCACCGATGCCCGGCATCGGGGCGCTGCTCACGGTCCGCGCCGCGGTCGGCGCTCCCGACGACTACGCGCGGATCCTCAAGGCCCACGCCGTGTTGCGGCTCCTCGACGTCCACGCGACGGGCAAGGTCCGTGGGGGCGTTGCCGGCGTGGTGGACGGCCTGCGCCGCCGCGCCCAGCGGGCTCTGCGCCACGGCGCGTCGCCGGTGCGCTCGGCGCTGCTGCAGGGCATGGTCCTCGGTCAGGACGCCGGCCTGCCCGCGAGGGTGCGCGACGAGGTGCGGGCGTCCGGCCTCAGCCACCTCACCGCCGCCTCAGGTCAGAACATCGTCCTGCTGGCGACGATGGTGCTCGCGATCTGCGGCCTGGTCGGCGTGCCGTTTCGGGTGCGCTGGGTGATGGTGCTGGTGCTCGTCGCGGTCTACGTGCCGCTGGCCGGTGGCGGTCCGTCGATCCAGCGCGCCGGCATCATGGGAGCCGCTGGTGTCGTCGCCGTGCTCGCGGGGCGGCCGGCCGCGCGTTGGTACGCGGTCGGCCTGGCCGCGCTCGTGACGCTGACGCTCGACCCGCGGGCGTCGTCGGATCCCGGGTGGCAGCTCAGCTTTGCCGCCGTCGTCGCGCTCCTCACGCTCGCGCGACCGTGGTCCGCGCGCATGGCGGGGCGTGGCATCCCCGCACCGCTGGCCGAGGCGCTGGCGGTGACCCTGGCGGCGACGCTCGCCACCGCGCCGGTGATCGCCGCGCACTTCGGGACCGCCGCGCCGCTGTCGGTCCCGGCAAACCTCGTCGTGGCCCCGGTCGTGGCGCCGATCATGTGGCTCGGATTCATCGCCGCGGTCCTCGGGCAGGTCCTCCCGGCGTTCGCCGCTGCGCTGGACCACCTCGCCGATCCGTTGCTCTGGTGGGTGCTGGCGGTGGCGCACGCTGCGGCGGCCGGCCCCGGGGCGGGGCTGCACGTGGGCGCGCCGCTCGTCCTTTTGGTGGTGGTCTGCGTCGTCGCCGCGGTCGGGGTGGGTCGGGCCGTGCGGGTCCGCGGCCCCGGCGGGCGCCGGGTCGCCCTGACGCTCCCGGCGCTCGTGCTGGGCAGCCTGGTGGTCGCCGGCGCCTGGGCTGCCCGTCCGCCGGGCACACCCCGTCCGCCGCCGCCCACAGGCCTGCGGGTGACGTTCCTCGACGTCGGGCAGGGCGATGCGACGTTGCTCCAGGTTCCGGGTCACGCGGTGCTCGTCGACACCGGGCCCCCCGACAGTCCGCTGCTGACCCGCTTGGCACATGCCGGGGTCCACCGCCTGGACGTCCTCGTCGTCACGCACGCGCAGGCAGACCACGACGGCGGCGCCGCCGACGTGCTGGCCGCGATGCCGGTCGCGCTGGTGCTCGACGGCCGGGACGGCGTGCGATCTCCGCTTGGCAGCCGCTTCGCGGCGGCCGC
>JAOPZJ010000117.1 GCA_025964155.1 Solirubrobacterales bacterium | reverse complement strand
GTTGGCTCTCGACGATGAGGTCGCCGTCCATCCGCTCCGCCAACTCGTGGGCGATGGCGAGCCCGAGGCCGGAGCCGTGGGCGTCGTCGGAGGTGATGAACGGCTCGAAGATGTTGGGCAGCATGGTTCGGTGGATACCCGGGCCGAAGTCGCCGACTCCCAGGCGGACGCGACCGTCGCGCCGCCCGGCGCTGACGACCACGTCGGTGCCGCGCGGGGTGTGGGTCAGCGCGTTGTCGATGAGGATACGCATGACCTGGGCCACACGCTCAGGGTCGCACACCGCGTTCAGGCTCTCCGCCGGTAGCCGCAGCTCCAGGTGGGAGTCGTGCGTCTGCAGGCGCGGCTCGAACTCGCTGGCGACGGCGCGGGCGACGAGCCCCAGGTCGGTCGGCTCGGTGCGCAGCTCCAGCGATCCCGCCTCGAGCTTGGACAGGTCCAGGAGATCCGTGGCCAGCTTGCCCAGGCGGTCCACCTGTCCCCGGACCTGGGTGAGGAAGCGGTCGCGTGTCTCGGGGTCCAGGTCCTCGTCCTGGATGAGCTCGAGAAACCCGCCCAGCGAGAAGATCGGGGTGCGCAGCTCGTGCGACGCGGTGGCGATGAAGCGCTTGCGGGCCCCGTCCAGCTCGGCGAGCTGCCCGCGCATCGCGTCGAGCGTCGCTGCCAGACGGCCGAGCTCATCGTCGCGGTCGACGGGGAACGATGTCGAGAAGTCGCCGTCGGCGACGCGCAGCGCCACCGTCTCCAGGCGTGCGACGCGCGAGCTGAGCGCCTGGGCCACGAGGACGCCGAAGAGGACGGCGAGCGCCAGCGCGAAACCCGCCGCGGCGAGCACCCGTCCGCGAACCACCGCGACCGCCCGCTCGGCGTCCCGCAACGGCGCTGAGAAGACGACGACGTAGCCGACCCGCGGCCTTCCGTTCTGGGCGAAGCTCAGCGGGATCGCGACCTCGCCGATCCGCCCGTTGGACGTGACCTCGGTGCCGCGCGTGATGCGCCGCCCGATGGCCGCCAGGAGGGCGGGATCGAAGTTCAGGTCCCGGATCTCGGTCTCCGCGAACGAGTCGTACTGCGGGGTGAGCTGCAGCTGCGTCCCCGAGACGACGAGCAGCACGGTGACGCGGGCGCTGGACTCGTCGGCGATCTGGGAGACCAGGCGGTTGATCCGCGGCGCCGGCACGCTGCTGCCGACGGAGTGCTGCAACTGGGGGCTGTAGCGCCGGGCGATGCTGGTCAGGTCGTCGAGCTTGTCCTCGATGAGGCGCGTCTTCAGGCCCGGGACGACGGCGACGTACACGAAGCCGAGGACCGCGATGGCGATGGCGCTGAACAGCAGCGTCAGGCGGATGCGCAAGGAGTCCATGACGACTGGGCCGGGGCGGGTGGGGACCGGTTCAGCGGTTGGCGCTGTCGCGGAAGCGGTACCCCACACCGCGCACCGTGAAGATGTACTCCGGGTCCTTCGCGTCCTGCTCGAGCTTCTCGCGCAGATGACGGATGTGGACGTCGATCGTGCGCGGGTCGCGGTAGGCGCTGTCGCCCCAGATGCGGGTGAGCAGCAGGTCGCGCGTGAAGACCCGCCCCGGGGCCTGCGCGAGGGCGGCGAGGATCTCGAACTCCACGAACGTCGTCTGGACGTCCTGGTCGCGTACGCGGACGCTGCGCTTGTCGAGGTCGACGAGCAGCTCGTGGATCTTCAGTGGCTCGGGCGCCTCACCGTTCTCCGCCGCGGCCTGGGCCATGCTCGCGCGCCGCAGCGTCGCCTTCACCCGCGAGCGGAACTCCCGCATCGAGAAGGGCTTGGTGATGTAGTCGTCCGCGCCGAGCTCCAGGCCGAGCACCTTGTCGATCTCCTCGGCCTTGGCCGTGAGCATGATGATCGGGACCGGGCTCTCGGCGCGCAGGCGCCGGCAGACCTCCAGCCCGTCCATCCGCGGCATCATCACGTCCAGGACGACGAGGTCGAAGGCCTGTTCGCCGAAGCGCGCCAGCGCCTCGCGCCCGTCGGACGCGCGGACCACCTCGTAGCCGTCCTTCTGCAGCGGATAGCTGAGCAGGGTCTGGATCGACTGCTCGTCGTCGGCCAGCAGGATGCGTGGGGGGCGGTCGGACATGACGGGGGACAGCGACGGTGCTCTATGCAGCGCCAGGACATGGTGACAGCACGCGCGCCCGCGGCCTGCAGGGATCATGCCGTGCTACGGCGAGGGTCCCCGACGAACTACCCTCGAGCCTCGTCATGCTCGACCCGCGCATCTACCGGGCGTCGTTCCTTCCTGTGCTGTTGGCGCTGCTCGTCGTGGCGTTCGCCCTGCAGGATCGACCCCGCCCGATCGGCACGACCCTCGCGCCCGACGCGTTCGTCGGGCGCAGCGCGGGTGCCCTCCTCGACGACCTCGCCGGCACGTACCCCGACCGGCGCCCGGGGAGCGTCGGCGACGAGGCGCTCGCGCAGCGCGTGGCCGCCGAGCTGCGGCGCGCGCTGCAACCGGGTGCCGGCGTCAGGACGAGCTCCGTCGTGCAGGTCCAGCACTTTCGCGGGCGCACGATCGACGGGACGCGCGACCTCGTGAACGTCATCGCAACGCGGCCGGGGAGACCCGGGCCGGGCATCGTCGTCGTGGCGCACCGGGACGCCGCCGGTCGTGGTGCCAAGGCGGAGCTGTCGGGGACTGCGGGCCTCATCACGCTCGCGCAGATCGCCGGCAGCGGTCGCCTGCGACGTACGATCACGTTCGTGTCGACCTCGGGTGGCAGTGGCGGCGCCGCCGGGGCACGCGCCGTGGTGGACCGGCTGCAGGCGCACCCCGACGCGGTCATCGTTCTCGGCGATCTGGCGTCGGTGCAAACGAGGAAGCCGTACGTGGTGCCCTTCTCCGCCGGCCAGGGTGTCGCTCCGGTGCAGCTGCGCCGGACGCTCGAGGCTGCGGCCCGCACCGAGACCGGGACCGATCCGGCGTCCTTCCGCGCGGCGACGCAGTGGGTGCGGCAGGCGTTTCCGGTGACGGTCGGCGAGCAGGGCGCCTTCGGCCGCGCCGGTCTGCCGGCCGTGCTGCTCTCGGCCACGGGCGAGCGCGGACCCGCTGCGGATGCGGCGATCTCGCGCCGTCGCCTGCAGGCCTTCGGCCGTACGGCGCTGCGCGCGATCTTCGCGCTGGACAACGGCCCAACGGTCGCGGCCGGTCCGCGCCCGGTGCTGCAGACCGCCCGGAAGATCCTGTCCGAGCGGGCCATCCGGCTGCTCGGCGGGGCGCTCATGCTGCCGGTGCTGCTCGTGGCGATCGACGGCTTCGCCCGTGCCCGTCGCCGCCGCGAGCCGGTGGGTCGGCGCTTGGCGTGGGTCCTGGGCACGGCGTTGCCGTTCACGCTCACCGGAGCGGCGGCGCTGCTGCTCGTCCTCGTGGGTCTCATCGACCCGGCGCCGTCGATGGCGATCCCGGCGCGCGCGTTGGTGCTCGACGGCGCCGCGACGGCAGGTGCCGCCGCGCTGTTGCTCGTGTTCGTCCTCGGCTGGCTCGTGCTGCGCCCGCTCGTGCTGCGTCTGGCCGGGGTCGACCAGCGCGTGGGCGAGAACACGGCCGCACCGGCGGTCGCCACCCTCGTCGTCGTGTGCCTCGTCGCCGTGCTCGTCTGGACGGTCAACCCGTTCGCGGCCGTCCTGCTGGCTCCGGCGCTGCACCTCTGGCTGCTGGCCCTCACGCCGGACTGGCGCTGGCCGCGCCCCGTGCGGCTGATGGCGGTGCTCGTGGGCCTCGTCCCGTTCGTCCTCGTCGCGAACATGGACCGCTCCTCGCTGGGCTACTCGATCACCGAGGGGGCCTGGCAGGGCGTCCTGCTCGTGGCCGGCGGCCAGATCGGCCCGGTGACGTGGATCCTGTGGAGCGTGGTGGCCGGCTGCGCGGTCTGCGCCACGATCGTCGCCGTGCATCCGGGCCAGCAGCCGATCGACCGCACGGTCCCGCCGGACGACGCGACCAGCAGCGTGCGCGGGCCCGGCGGGTACGTCGGCCCCGGGTCGCTGGGCGGGGTGTCGTCGGGCTTCAGACGATGAGGCGAAAAACCTCGCCCAGGGGGCTCGTTTTCCGGCGGAAGGCCTCGCCCGAAGCGCTCGGCTTGCGCGCGGGGAGCCCCGCCCGGAGCGCTCGTCTGCCGGCGCCGTCGCGGCCTCCGGACCGACATCCCGACGAGCGGCCCCTTCGCCGGGTGCTGCGCGGGATGTCGACCGTGCTCATCGCCGCCGGCGTGCTGCTCATGCTGGACGCCGGCCTGACGTACGTCTGGCAGGAGCCGCTGACCTCGCTGTGGACCTCGCACCGCCAGAGCGTGTTGCGCAGCGAGTTGCGTGCCATCGCGCAGGCGCCGCCCACCGGTGCCGAGAGCCGTGTCCTGCGGCGCATGGGCACCGACCGCGCGCGCATCGCCTACCTGTCGGAGACGCTGCGCCGGAGGACAGAGCACGGCCAGGCGCTCGGGCGCATCCGCATCCCGAAGGCGGACGCCGACTTCGTCATCGTCAAGGGCTCGGACCCGCCGGACCTCCGGCGGGGCCCCGGGTTCTACGACGGCAGCCCCCTGCCGGGGTCCTCCGGCACCGTCGCCATCGCCGGCCACCGCACGACGTACCTGTCGCCCTTCCGGCATATCGACCGCCTCGTCGCCGGGGACCGCATCACGATCGAGATGCCGTACGCGCGCTTCGTCTACCGCGTGGACCGCCGTCGCATCGTGTCGCCCACGGAGATCTCGGTGATCCGTCGCGTCCGCTACGACCAGCTCGTGTTGAGCGCCTGTCACCCGCTCTTCAGCGCCGCCCAGCGCATCGTCGTCTCGGCCCGCCTCATCCAGGTGCGGCCTGCCGGCATCCTTGCCCGGTTGTAAGGCCCCTGCCAAAAACGCGACAGCGCGTCGTCCCCCCGTCCGCGGAGAGGTCACCAGAAACAGGGATGCGCGAATGCACGCTCCGTCCACTTCGGCGCCGAGGCCTCAGGTGGGCGTGAGCGCCGCCCGATACCGACGACGTAAGGCGCACACGGACCCCGCTGCCGCGGGGGCGCCAAACCCACGACGAGTAGGACCCCTATGTCACCCACCCCGCCCACGTTCGTCGAAGGACAACCCATGCGCGTTCACCAGCTCCGCGCCCTGGTCCTGGCCAAGGACTATCGCGTCGATCCCCGGCTTGTCGCCGAGGCGTTCCTGCGGCATACCCGCGGTCACGCCGCGGTCAGCCCCCTGTCGGATGCTCGAAGCCCGTCAGTGCGTCTGAGCGCTCGCGGCCAGTGAAGACGAGCGCCGGCTCGCCGGCATCGACCCTGCCCACCCAGGTGCGGACACCGGCACGCTCGGCGGCGTCGACGAGGCCGGGTGGCGCACAGACGCAGAGCTCGTAGTCCTCCCCGCCGGTGACGGCAAGCTCATGCGCGTCCACGCCAAGGACGGCGGCGACCTCCGCGACGCCCGCGGCGATCGGCACTGCGTGCAGGTCCACCTCGAGACGCACCGCGCTGCGCCCGGCCAGGTGGCCCGCGTCGGTGGCGAGGCCGTCGGACAGGTCGATGCCCGCCCGCACTCCCGCGGTGACGAGCGCGTGCCCGGCCGCGAGGCGGGGGTGCGGTCGCAGATGGGCGGCGACGAGGGCGCGGGCGGTCGCCGGCGGGATCCCGGCGGCCACCGTTGAGACCC